>NZ_DS989904.1:1803174-2043154 GCF_000155595.1 Synechococcus sp. PCC 7335
ACGTATGACTTTACTGAAGATGCGATCGCCCCTCAAAGAGAACAAGTTAACAAACTTATTGAAGAGGGCGATGTCATCCCACTAGTAATCGAACAAGCCGAAAAGCTTGAAGTCGCACTAGGTGAAACCGAATGGCTCGCCGGAAGCCAGCTTACCTACCTAATTCACGATCCCACCCCCCAGCTACTCAAGCGGCTCTCCGGTGCTCGCAAGCCCTCCCGCCAGATCATCAAGCCTACTCCAGAAGACTCGCCAGCGGCCACTGGAAAGTCGGCAGACAAACCAGCGGCTAAGAAAGCCTTAGATGGGAATGGAAAAGGTAGAAGTGAATCCGCTCAGCCTAAACCGGCTTCGTCTAAGTCTGAAAATATTAAGGCGATCCAACCTAGAAAACTGATCGAGGAGCCCTAGCCATAATGGGGAGCCCGCTCGAACAGCAGCCCATTCCTCAGCAACTACCTTCAGAGCAGCTACCAGGAACGCTTTATGGACTAGGCGTTGGACCAGGTGACCCAGAGTTGATTACGCTCAAGGCGCTCAACTGTCTGCGCTCGGTGCCTGTGGTGGCTTTCCCAGCAGGATTGCGAGGTCAGTCTGGTGTGGCACAGCAGATTATCACGCCGTGGCTATCGCCAGAACAGGTACAGCTACCCCTACAGTTTCCTTACGTGCAGGATCTAGAACAGCTAAGCGTTGCTTGGAAGCAAGCTGCTAGGGAAGTCTGGCCCTATTTGCAAACAGGCAATGTCGCCTTTGCTTGCGAAGGTGATATTAGCTTCTATAGTACCTTCACTTATTTAGCGCAGAGCTTGCAGCAGTTGCATCCTGATGTAAAGGTAAGTGCGATCGCTGGTATCTCCTCTCCAATGGCCGCTGCTGCTGCCCTCGGCATTCCTCTAACCTATCAACACCAAAGGCTGACTATCTTGCCTGCGCTCTATGACGCTCAGCAACTAGAGACTGCGCTCGACTCAGCAGAAGTTATTGTTCTTATGAAAGTTAGCAGTGTCTATAGTCAAGTGTGGAAGATACTAGCCGAGCGGCGACTGCTGGCGCGTAGCTATGTTGTTCAGAACGCCACCAAAGCTGATCAGGTCATCTACAGTGATCTTCGGTCACATCCAAATCTCAAGCTACCGTACTTTTCGATCATGATTGTGCAAAACAATTGACCGCTCGCCTAATGCGACTGGGTACTGAAAGTGAGCAGCAAGAGCGACTTTCTTTCTCAAAATTGGCATACATCTAAAAGCAGCTTTCTGCTCAAATCGACTACGCTATAGTCAGTCACACGCCAGATATCTCTTGAAGCCAAAGCATGTATATAGACATACGTACCGCCAATAAATATCGTTAATTACTGTCCGAAAGTTATGGCCTTTTCCTCTCGACTAAGATCAGCTGTTCGTCCTCTTTCGCGGACAGCCAAGTTTGTTAGTCCCACCGCAACTGGTGTCTTGCTCTCTGTGGGTGCTCATGCTCTCTTCTTTGCATTTGGCCCCCGCACTAACTTTTCCTTCGCTGCCCTTAGCGAGGCAGCGCAGCAAGCAGAAGCTGAGGAGACCATCGTCCCGCTCGTACAGCTGACCCCTGCCGAGCGCAGTCGCCTGCCTGCCTTTGCACAGCCGCGCGTTTTGCCACCTAGCCGTACCGGGCTTAGCGAAGAACTAGGATTGCCCTCTAACCTTTCATCACTTAGCAGAGGTCAACTCCCGCGAAAATCTACACCTGCTGGGAGGCTTCCCTCACCGACACTATCGACTCGTAGACCTACACCCAATCCCATTTTTAGAGTACCTAGAACCTCTGTTGGTCCGTCTACAGTCAGAACTCTACCCTCGCCTAGGCCTCTACCCTCGCCGCCTGTCAGGCCTTCTGTCAGACAAAGACCCACTGTTTCTGTTTTGCCACCGCCGTCAACTCCTCTGCCTAACGTGACAACTGGCAACCTATCGATTACACCGGGTAACGGTAGCAGCTCGTCAAGTACAGCTCTTCCAAACCTGCCAGCCGCCGGAGAAGCGCCTTCGGCAGCTGATCTACAGACAACGCCCCGTTCGATCGAGGATGCTCTAGAGTCGACTGAAAATCGTGCACTTGCAGACGATAGTGCTCTATCGGAAGAAACGCGATCGCCTTTAGCAACCGATGAAAGTCCGAGCACATCAGCCGAGCCGCAAACTGAACCAACCGATATTGCTGTTTTGCCCCCAGACTCGATTGACGTAGCACCTGCTCAAGGTGATTCTAGTCGACTGTTAGCAGGGTTTATCTACGATCCGACTGATGTCTCGCAAGCAGAAGCCGATGCCAACTTGCAAGCTTGGTTGACTCAAACTGCTGAAAACAAGAGCGAAATAGACACTCAGCAAGCAGCAGTCACTATCGACTCTAACTTCAAAGTCTGTAAAGACAATCCACCGGCAGACGGCTTGATTGGTGTAGTTGTTAATCCTGATGGCAGCCAATCAGAGACCAAAGTACTCAAAAGCATTGGCTATGACCTACTCAATCGCCAGGCTCTAGATGCGATTGAGCGAAGTGATTTCGGGCAGCCAGAGACGCCCACTCAGTATCAAGTGAGCGTGGAAGTCATTTACCAACCTGAGGGCTGTGTGGAGCAGCTACCATCGGCAGCTGAAGATATTGATGGGTAAGCTTCGGCGATCGCTTTTTCTTTTGCCATACCACAACGACCGGAAACACAAAGGCGTCTACCGATCTAGACATAGCGGCAAGCAGAACTGCTTTGTTTTAGTATCTTCTAGTCTGCCTGCTCTCTTTTAGGTGCTGCACTTAGCTCGAACTGAGGTTGGAGATACTAGGTCCTAAAGACGCCTAGTAATCGTTTTGCCGTGTGTATCAGTTCCGCAGCTACTAAGCAAATCTAATTCTTTTGCGAGAGCAGCTACTCGTTCAGTTTTACCTGGGCTCGGGCGCCAAACTTTAGGGTTGTCGTAGGCATAGTATGTTTCAACGCCGTCAATCCCTAACTCAAAGGCAGCACGGATCAGAAGCTCTTCGTCAGTACGATAGCGAACAGGATGGGCAAGTATCGCAATCCCACCAGCAGACTGAATAGCCCGAATAACATTAGTCGCTTCACGTGCTTGCCCCCTGGGCGCAGCTCCCCGTGTGTAAGGTCGAATCGCTTCGTGAGTAGGCTTGAATGCGTAGCCCAGAATATGAACGTCAGTCTCTGCTAGGAAAGAAGTAATTTCAATACCTGTCCATACTTTAGGCAGGTTTTTGGCCCCGGGCTTAGGATTTCGCCTCCAAGGAGAAGGATTGTGCCAGCGCCAGTCTTCCATCCATGCCTTTGCCTGAGAATAGCCCTTGATCGTGTGGTGATCAGTAATCGCAATACCCCGCAAGCCAATCTTGACAGCTTGCTCCATAAGCTCTGACGGCGCTAACTTGCCGTCAGAGCAGTAGGTATGCATATGAAAATTGTACGTTTTCGGGCAGCTCTGCGCACTAATACTCTGTAATACTTCTCTGAGTAGCAAAGAATCCTGCGTCGCTGTCCGATGGGCTACTTGGTTAGCAGTCTCCCGATCAGCAGGACTTGCAGACATGATTGTCTAGCGCTCGTAATACGACTTAACCTACTATACCCAAATTGTCAAAATATGGGGAAGGCCTCTCTGCTGGTGATATCTATGCTGCCATCTGTCGCAGGCTAAAGCCATACCAGTTCTACTGGTTCTAACTGAAGTCAGGAATGGTCAATGCAAACGAGTGGAGTAAACAGCTCCGGTGGCTGGACATTACCTTTGGCTAGATAGCGCACCTTATATATATAGAGCTTCATATAGAGCTTCGAAGAACATAGAGTTTAGGGATAGAGATTTTTGTAGACATACGCCTAAGGGGTAAGAACCTACTGTAGATACAGTTAGGGAAATAATTTCAGCAAGAAGCTAACGGGCATAGTCAAACAAAGTATCTAAGTAAATCCTTGAAGGCGTTTGATCTCCCTCTTTCTGGCCATTTTGCAGCAAGAACAAAGACAGCGCTGCCGCATACATCCTGTCTTGGTCCCATGTTGGATGAGTTTCTAAAAAACCATTGAGAGCGTTGTGAAGATCCTCAGGAATTTCTGCTAAAACACTGACATTTAGCTGCATGGGAAACCTCTGCATAGCGCCTGTTGTTCTCCTGCCGTTGTAAGCAGGCTGTCGAAGTATTTTGCTGATTTAGTTTGGCTTTGTCAATGATAGAAATATTAGTAATCGCTCTTTGCAAATATTTTTATCGAACGAGGAACAAGTACTTTCAGGCTTTCTACTTCGTATAAGTTTACATTTTCTGCTTACTCTCTCATTTTAGAAGGGTTTTGATTTGGGTAATCCTAAGAAAGGCTTGAACCTACTGATTTTGGGTAAAAATCTGTGGAAAACTTTTTGAATCCTGTGGAAAACTTTTTGAATCCTGTGGAAAACTCTTGAGGAATCGGTGGAAAACTGCTGAATGGCTTTTTGCAAAGATAAAAAAACAGTTTGGGTTCAGACTTATCGAACAATCAAATTTTGCGACCTCATCTATTGCGCGAACGAGCATTTACCTTTACACTGCCTTGCTCAGATGTATGTACAACGCTGCTTTGCAGCTAGCACATTCCACGCCCAAAAAAAGCACGGCGCTATTTGATGTCAATAAGTCTGAGCCGTTTTGTGGCGTTAGGAATACAAAACCTTTCATCTCACTGCCTAGGTTTTGGCAAGAGTGCTGCAGCCTCGGTAGGGCGATCACCTGGGGAAAACTCATTGTCCTGATTTACTATCCTGATTTGTCTATAACGATCAAAACTTGCTATTCTCGTTAGCTCTGACTAGAGCAGGTAATTTCAGCTAGATGGCACATTTCCCACGCTACCGAAGACGTTCCCTCGTTCTATTCTTTTTTAGCTTTGCGCTTTTGTCGTCTATCGGCTGGGGTTGTGGTGACAGCCAAAGGCAAGGCGTGGGCATCTCGGCCCCGGCGCAAACTTTGAGGGTGGGTGCTATCCCCGACCAAGACCCTGAAAAGCTACAGCGGCTATATGGGATTTTGTCTGAATATTTGAGTCAGGAGCTAGGTGTACCTGTTACTTATCAGGCTGTGACAGACTACGCAGCAGCTGTTACTGCGTTCAAAGTGGGAGACCTAGATCTCGTTTGGTTTGGTGGGTTAACAGGTGTTCAAGCTAGGCTGCAAGTACCCGACTCAGAGGCGATCGCTCAAAGAGATATTGACGCTGAATTCCACACCATTTTCATTGCTAGTACCGCCAGCGATCTAGCACCCATTAGTGATTCCGCAGAGCTGGTTAATCTCAAGGGTAAGACCATCACTTTTGGCTCTGAATCCTCTACGTCTGGTCGGCTAATGCCTCAGTATTTTTTGGAGCAATCGGGCGTGAAACTGTCTGATTTTAAGAGTGAACCGGGATTTTCGGGCTCTCACGATGCCACGATTAAGCTAGTTGAAGCAGGTACCTATGATATAGGGGCGCTCAATGAACAGGTATGGCTGGATCGTTTGACCGCCGGTGAAGTGGATCAAAGCAAGGTTCAAGCTATCTGGCAAACACCGGCTTATTACGACTACCACTGGGTAGTTAACAATAAAGCGGTTGATAAGAAATTTGGCGAGGGTTTTACGCGCAATATTCAGACCGCGCTACTAAAGCTAGATAAGAATGACCCAGACCAGGCTGCTATTTTGGAGCTGTTTGGGGCCGATAAGTTTATCGAAACTGAGAACGAAAATTACGCTCAAATTGAAGCTGTCGGTCGTGAGATTGGCAAGATTCAGTAGCGGATGAATATAGCACTGCAATTGGACTCGGTAAGCTGTCGGTTTGGATCGGTGGTGGCATTGCAAGCAGTGAGTGTGGCGATCGCCTCTGGTGAAAAAGTTGCCCTTGTCGGCCCTAGCGGTGCTGGCAAAAGTACACTACTTAGCCTATTTAACGGTGGACTAAACCCTGATCAAGGCTCAGTGCAGGTGCTCGGAAAAGCGATACATACCTTACGCGGATCCGAGCGTAGAAGATTGCAAAGGCAGATTGGCAGCGTTTATCAGCAGCACCAGCTAATCGATAATTTATCGG
Organism: Synechococcus sp. PCC 7335; assembly: GCF_000155595.1. Lineage (NCBI taxonomy): Bacteria > Bacillati > Cyanobacteriota > Cyanophyceae > Synechococcales > Synechococcaceae > Synechococcus > Synechococcus sp. PCC 7335. The sequence goes on from NZ_DS989904.1 coordinate 1,809,272, forward strand.
TAATCCATAACGTCAACGCTGGGCACTTGGGAAGATGGCCTCTATGGAAGGCGCTGTGGTCTTTGATTTGGCCTCAGCAGGTAAACGCAGCCAAACACGCACTTGAGCAGCTCGGTATTGCAGACAAACTCTATGCTCGAACCGATCGACTCTCAGGTGGGCAGCAGCAGCGAGTAGCCCTAGCTCGGATGTTGGTTCAAGATCCGGCGATAGTGATAGCCGATGAGCCAGTCGCTAGCGTCGATCCGGCCCGCTCGCATGATGTAATGTTGCTGCTAGCCCAGTTAGGACAAAACAGGACGCTGGTCGTCAGTTTGCACGATGTGGCTTTAGCACAGACCTATTGCGATCGCCTCATCGGCCTGCGTCAGGGGCGTATTCTGTTTGATCTACCTAGCAATCAGGTGAGCCCTGAGCAGCTAGCGGCTCTGTACAATCTAGAGGACTGTAATCTAGCGAGTCACTAGCAGAAGGTTTTGAGCTAACAGACTAGGACAGCGTAGAGTTCCCTTTGAAAAAATCCACTACTAAAGGTGTCTATAGAGATAGCGTTCCTAGCGCTGGTGGAGCGCAAGCACTTCGAGCATCTAGTCAACGCCTAGTCGATCATCAGAAAATCTTTGCGTTCGTTCTATGGCTCTTGCTAACAATTTGGGCGCTGTGGATATCGAATACTCCCGAGTTGAACTGGAGTGGACGTGCATCGATCTACCAGTTCCTATCAGCTAGCTTTCAGCCCGAGCTAAACCCTACTTTCCTTGGGGTGATGGCAAAAGCAACGCTCACAACCTTCGCTTTTGCGGTTTGTGGAACGACACTTAGCCTGGTGATAGGTTTAGTGCTGGGTGTCGTCTGCTCGCGGGTTTGGTGGCAGATCTTCCTACCTGGAGCCGTAGGTCGAGCTGTATGGATAGCACTGCGAGGAGGGTTGGCCATACCTAGGGCTATTCACGAAGTAATTTGGGGACTGCTGCTACTGAGCGTGTTAGGACTCGATCCGATTGTGGGCGTGGGCGCGATCGCGATTCCTTTCGGGGCTATCACAGCCAAAGTTTTTTCCGAAATCATAGACGAAACGCCTATTGGGCCATTGACCGCCCTAGTCAATAGCGGAAGTAATCGCATCGCTGCTTTCTGTTATGCCCAGCTCCCACAAGCTCTACCTAACCTGATTTCCTATGGGTTCTATCGGTTTGAATGTTCGTTGCGAGCGGCGGCAGTGCTCGGCATTATCGGCGCAGGTGGTCTGGGTGAACAAATCTTTCTGAGCTGGCAGTCTTTACAATATGCGGAGGTTTGGACAGGCTTTTATGCGCTGATATTGCTCAATGGTCTAGTTGATACCTGGAGTGCGAAGCTCAGGCGGCAGATGGGGTTTGTCAGCCGACTAGATCTAGCCGATAAGTCCAAACGCGCCCTAGTGCCGGTAGCAACTAGGCAAACCGATAAAAACCGGACATTCGTTTGGGGTTCTTTAATTGCGATCGCGCTGTGTATACCTCTGTGCTTTGCCTATCTCAATATTGATTGGGGGCGAATAGGCAGATCTGTCCCCTTTCTCGCGGATCTAGCCAGCGAGCTTACAGCAGAGCAAGTTTTACCGGCATTCTCTTTTTCCCTAGTGCCGTTAGCACTTCAGACGATGGCGATGTCTATCTTAGCGATCAACCTGGCTGGAATAGGCGGTGTTCTGTTTTCTTTTCCTGCCGCTCAGAATTTTTTCTTACCCGGTGGGTTACTACAGAGTATTGGCTCTACTCAGCGGCTGAGTTTAGGACATGGTGTGCTTGTACTCTCAAGAATGATTTTGCTAGCGGCTAGAGCCATCCCTGCGCCGATACTGGCACTAATTGTTGTTTTTGGGATGTATCCAGGGATTTGGCCAGGTGCGCTAGCGCTGGCTGCTCACAACTTTGGTATCTTGGGCCGGTTAATGGCTGAGGTCAATGAGAACCTGCCAGATGGGCCGCTGCGGGCACTGCGATCGCTAGGAGCCTCCAGCAGCGGCATCGTGTTCTATGGCGTATTCCCGGCTAATCTGCCGCGATTTCTAGCCTACATACTCTATCGCTGGGAAGTCTGCCTTCGCGAAACCGTCATTGTTGGCATCGTTGGTGTCGGCGGGTTAGGCCGGCTGATGACAGAACAGCTCAGCAGCTTCGACTATGGCAGTTTGGCTGCTACGCTGCTTGTTTTTATCGGTCTGACTATTTTCATAGACGCCATTAGCGGATGGATGAGAACAGCGGTGCGGTGATCTAGTCATTGGTCTAGCGTGCCGGTGGTCTAGCGCGAGTCTTGAAGTGATTAAATGAGGACTGATCGATTCTTAGGTTTGCCTAAAACGGCTAGGAATAGGTCGCCTTTTGGCGGATGTATCCTAATGAATAACTTTTCGGGTGCGCTTTTATGAGGAATCATTTTGGGTAAGCGATCACTAGCTGGAATTGCCGGGATTGTGGCAGCCGCAACGCTGCTAAGTAAGGTGTTTGGACTGCTGCGCGAAACGGCGATCGCCGCCGCCTTCGGTACGGGGCCAGTGACCGATGCCTATAGCATCTCGTATGTGATTCCAGGTTTTTTGCTGATCTTGCTAGGGGGTATCAACGGCCCCTTTCATAGTGCCATCGTCAGCGTAGTGGCTAAGCGAAAGAAAGAAGAGATTGCTCCGCTAGTCGAGACGGTGACAACTCTGATTGCAATTGTGTTAGCGGCTGCAACGGTGGCGCTGGTGGTGTTTGCCGATCCCATTATTGGCTTTATCGGCCAAGGCTTTAGCGCGACGGAGGTAGGCCTAGAGAGCCGCGCGATCGCAATCACGCAGCTACGCATTATGGCTCCTATTACGCTTTTTGCCGGCTTCATCGGCATCGGCTTTGGGACGCTCAACGCCGCCGATCAGTATTGGCTACCGTCCATTAGCCCACTGCTATCGAGTTCAGCGGTAATGATCGCGCTGGGCCTGCTCTGGCTGGTTCTTGGCGAGGGTATTAGCGATCCTAGTAATCTGATGGTTGGCGGAATAGTTCTGGCGCTGGGCTCACTAGTTGGCGCTATTTTGCAATGGTTGGTCCAAGTTCCCGCCCTGTGGAAGTCTGGTTTGGGTCGTCCAAAGCCAGGATTCAATTTCAAAGATCCAGGGGTTCGCGACGTCATTAAAGTGTTAGCACCCGCGACGTTTTCCTCTGGCAGCTTGCAAATTAATGTCTATACCGACTTGTACTTTGCTGCAAGAGTCCCAGGGACCCTAGCCTCTTTGAATTTTGCCAACCTGCTGATCCAGGCACCGCTAGGCATTATCTCTAATATTGTCTTGGTTCCTTTCCTGCCAATCTTTTCTCGCTTAAGCCTGCCTAATCAGTGGCCCGAATTGAAGCAGCGTATCCGTCAAAGCTTGATTCTGGTGGCGCTGACGATGCTGCCGCTAAGCGCGTTGATTGTGACCTTGGCCAGACCGATTGTCAGCGTCGTTTATGAGCGGGGTGCATTCGATGAAGACGCCGTAGCGCTGGTGACAGCGATGCTGATTGCCTATGGGGCGGGGATGTTTGTCTATCTTGCTAGAGATGTCATGGTGCGGGTGTTTTACGCGCTCGGCGATGGTCAGACTCCGTTTAATATCAGCCTTGTCAACATCATTACCAATGCTGTTCTGGACTATGTGTTTTTCAATCTAATGGGTCCGCCGGGCTTGGTCGTAGCGACGATTGGGGTCAATATTGTTTCGCTGGTTGCCATGACGGTGTTATTAGCTCGCAAAATCGATGGCTTACCGGTAGCAGACTGGGCTCGTAGCATTGCGACTATCACAGGTGCAAGCTTTCTTAGCGGCGTTTTCTGCTGGCTGACCAGGGGCGGGCTGGTGACTATTGTGGGCTCAGACGGCTTTCTAGCAAACCTCATTCAGATGTCTATCGCAGGAGGGATTGGACTAATTACCTTTGCCTTGCTGACGATTGTGCTCAAAATTCCTGAAGCCGATCTATTGGCGCAGCGCATTCGGCAAAAGTTAGGCCGCTGATATTTCATTGGGTGAGTAGCTCGGCATGAAGAACAGACTTGGTGCGGCTGAGTGATATGGCTGAATCTCTATGGGTTAAGTCTCTGTGACTCTAGTCTCTATGTTTCTAGGCTCTATGGCCGAAACGGCGATCGCGCCACTGCTATGCATCACAGCTTTCCTAAAATCAGCTGCTGAATAATCTCTGTGACTTCAGTTGCCATCAGGGCATCGACAAATCTAGCTTCTTGATCGATATCGCCCGTTTGCTGAGCGGCAATCAGCGTCATCCCAATTGAATAGTGCTGGTGGCTAGCGGTTGGATCGCAAGCTCCAACTCGAGGGAGATCGAATTCGGCTAGGGCGCAGTAGGTTAACTCAGTGCGATCGCGCTGATCGCTTCGACCAAACCCACACTTTGAGATAATTACAGGCGATCGCACCACCTCAGTTAGCGATAGCGTTTCCAAAGCGACATCAATATATCGAGCCGTATCTACGCCCATCGCCTGGATCAGGCTGCTCAAACTATGGCCCTGCACATTGGGGACAACTGCGCGCGGTGGCAGTCGCCAGTGCCAGCCCACTATCGTGATTAGTCGAGTGAGATCATAGGTCGAGACCAAATTTTGTCCTCGATGAGCCTGACGTGGCGATTCGAGTACCTTTTGGCCGTTTGCAGACCACAGCTCTGGAAACTCGATAAAGGGTACCTCACCATAGCGACCCTGGAATGCTAGCTGCTGATTGCCCGTGAGCTGCTGTGTCCACTTCTCTAGTCTCTCTGGCGTGGTGAATCGCTTAAACATGGCCGCTAGCGAGTTGGAAGTTGCCACCCGATTGTCATAAGATACAGTGCCATTTGCCAGCACATGAAACGGAAAGCCTGACCGGGAGCCAGCTGGATGTACGGAGCAGTCCCCAATCGGTACGTTAGGCGCGGCCTTATTGGCCTGCTCGATTACCTTGAGCAAAGGTAAAAACTTAGTGGCACTCCACATCTGTCGATTAACAAAGGCCTCTCGACCTAGCCAGCGAGATCTCAGCTCGCCTGATCGCATGGTTGATAGGCATACGCAAGCAGACAAGATATCGGGCGCCAGAAAATCTAGTCCCGTTGCATCTATTTCCGGGCGATCGCCCCGAATAGGATAAGTGGCGGTATTTTCTAGTGGTGAAGGTATTGCCGCTGATTGGCCTGTGATTGCCTGCGGCTCTGTTTGCTGTAGGTATCCGACTGCTTGAGATAGACGATTGCGAAATGGCGAACTTTGGATGCCTCGATCTAAAAAAGCGAGTTTCTCGGCATTGAATTCCGCTTCCTGATGAATAAATTTTTCAAATAGTCCTTTTCTATCTCTTGTCAGTGCCGGTTTCAAAGGAGAAGTTTCAGTAAGTTCTGCGACGGAAATTGCCAGTGCCCAACATAGTATCGCCGCCACTTCTCCTCTAGTGATTGATTGGTTGGGCAAAAAGGCTCTAGGTGCTAGCTGAGATTCAAATAGATTGGCTGCGATCGCCTGCCCAACAGCTTCTCGGCCATAGTCTGGAATTGCTGTGGCATCTGTAAACGTTCGCCTGATTAGTTGCTCGCGCTCGGCTGGCTCTGTCTTAGGAAGGCGAATTCTTGCAGTGGTTTGTTCAGCTGACAGGGCTGCCATCAACACTACGACTGCCTGCACTCTAGAAATGGCCTGCATAGGCAGAAATCGACCTGATCTATCCCCACTAAGCAGGCCGCGTTCTGAAGCCCAGGCGATTACCTCATTTGCCCAGTACTGCGGTGGTACGTCCGGAAACGGACGAGCCGATTGCCTTGTCGGTAGCCCTGGGAAACTTTGACGCATCAAGGCTGCAAACTCAGCTCGACTGACTACAGCAAGCGGACGGAATGTAGTGTTGGCATACCCGCTGATCATCCCTCGCTTCGCTAGAGCTACGATGCAGCCTTTAGCCCAATGGTGAGTAGTGTCTGGAAACATACAATTGACTTCGCTTTAGCTTTGCAGGTCATTTCACAGACAACAAAACCACCTCGAGTGTGACTTTGCGCCTATCCGCTGTCTGTCCTAGACCGCTCTAGTGACCTCCTCCCATTGGGAAACTCTAAGTCTATAGTCGCGGTCAAACACTTTTTGCTCAAGACGATTTCCAAGATGATTACTTACTAAATCTCAATATGAAATCAATAATTTATTCGCTGGGATCACTAACAAAGCCAGAAAAGTAACGTAGGCTCAAAAGAGAAATTCCTGACTGTATCTACCTTTAAGCCACTTTTTGTATGAGCTTGCCTGCTGCCCCACCTTCTCGACCCATCGAAAAAACGACCTCTAATCGGACGAATGCTCTCAGCAAGTCTGACTCGAATCTGCCAGTCTCGCCTAACCTTTCGACCGAATCTGCTGAGCCTCAGACGATTGTGCTAGATATCACAGGCATGATGTGTGCGGGTTGTGTCAGCACTGTAGAAAAAAAGCTAGCACAGTGTGACGGGGTGCTCACTGCTACAGTCAACCTATTAACTGAAGTAGCCGCGCTAGAGTGCCTACCTCAAGCAGATGGCAGGGCAATTGCGCAGGCTTTAACCGATGCAGGCTATCCATCAACGCTACGCCAGGCCAATATCACGGGACTAAGTGCTGAGTCTGACTGGCTAGCTAAACAAGAGCAAGATCAGCAAAATCAAATAAGTCGGTTAGCGATCGCATCGATTCTGCTTGCCTTCTCTGTGCTTGGTCATCTACAACATTTTGATCTTCGCGGTCCATTCAGTACGCTACTCACCTTGCCTGTCATCACGACCTTGTGGTTTCATGGCACGCTCGCTACGCTGACCTTGCTATTTCCGGCTAGAAAAATCCTAGTGGCTGGGTTTCAAGGCCTTAGGCGTGGCACGCCCAATATGAATACGCTAGTTAGCCTAGGAGCGCTGAGTGCCTACCTAACGAGTCTAACAGCCTTGCTCTTTCCCCAATTGGGATGGGAGTGTTTCTTTGACGAGCCAGTGATGCTGCTGAGCTTCATCTTGTTGGGGCGAACCTTGGAGCAACGAGCCCGCTTTCAATCCGCTGGGTCTTTGCGATCGCTAATTGCGCTTCAGCCGCCGTTTGCCAGACTAGTCCCTCAACCTACGCTGCCTAAGCAGTCTATTAACACTGCTACTGCGAGCCTCAAAGTTCCGGTGAACCAGGTAAAAGTAGGCGAGTGGCTACAGGTTCTTCCCGGTGAAAAAGTCCCTGTCGATGGCATGATCGCGCTCGGTGAAACTTCTCTAGACGAGTCCATGCTGACGGGAGAATCTATGCTGGTTAGCAAGCAACCGCAGGATACTGTCTTTGCCGGTACGCTCAATCAATCGGGTGCCATTACGCTTCAGGTCACCCGCACTGGCGCAGAGACTACCCTGGGCCAAATGATTCAACTGGTCGAGACGGCTCAAACTCGCAAAGCGCCCATCCAAGGATTAGCCGACATCATCTCTGGCTACTTTACCTATGGTGTCTTGGTTTGTTCTGGGCTGACCTTTTGCTTTTGGTACTTTGTCGGTATGCCGCTGTGGCCAGAAGTTGCTCAGCTAGCGATGGGACATGCTCATATGCATACAGCGCACATGCCTGCCGTGGGTGATTCTTTGCAACTGCTAGTAAGTTTGAAGCTGGCAATCGCGGTCGTTGTTGTCGCCTGTCCCTGTGCTTTGGGTTTAGCTACACCCACTGCTATCTTAGTCGGCTCTGGAATAGGCGCCGAAAAAGGGCTACTTATCCGTGGCGGCGATATCTTAGAAGCTACCCAAAAAATTGACACGCTTGTCTTCGACAAGACAGGTACGCTAACGACAGGTTCACCCCAGGTAGTTGATTGTATTTCCTTTTTGGATGAGCTATCTGAAGATCAGCTGCTACAGTTAGCAGCAACCGTCGAAAGTGGAACTTGCCACCCGCTTGCCGTTGCTATTCAAAGCGCCGCGGCGCAAAAGCAATTACCAACCTTAAACGCTAGCAACTTTCAAACGAGAGCCGGGTCGGGAATTAGTGCTGTCATTGAATCTACTGATTGCTCGAATTCATCCTCTGACCAAAGATCTCATCAAACAATTGCGTTGGGGAACAAGGATTGGCTAGCAGAAAATGGCTGCTCTATCGATGCGTCTGTAGACGAGATGGCTAGAGATATTGCCAAAGCTGGTAAAACCGTTGTCTTCCTTACAAAAGAACATCAGCTGATTGGTTTAATCAGCGTTGCAGATCAGCTGCGATCCGAAACGACCAACGTGTTGTCTGAGCTGAAATCTATGGGCATCTCGATACAGATTTTGAGTGGCGATAGCTCAGCTGCCGTTCGAGCGATCGCACAGCAGCTCGGTCTTGATTTAGCCCACGTACAAGCCGAGGTGAAGCCAGCAGAAAAGTTGAGTGCGATTACTGCTCTTCAAGCTGCTGGACACCAGGTCGGACTGATTGGTGATGGAATTAATGATGCGCCTGCTCTTGCCAAAGCAAACGTGGGTATCGCTCTGAACTCTGGTAGTGAGGTGGCGATCGCCACCGCTGATATTATTTTGATCAACAATAACCTCACTGATGTGCTCACCGCGATCAAACTTAGTCAGGCTACCCTGAACAAGATTCGTCAAAACCTAGCTTGGGCCTTTTCCTACAACCTTATCTGCATTCCATTGGCGGCGGGAGCCCTGCTGCCAGCGTTTGGCATATTTCTCAATCCAGGCTTTGCAGGTGGACTGATGGCCGTGAGTTCTGTCGCCGTTGTGCTGAACTCTTTGAGTCTAAAGCTAGGTCGCGCCTACTAAAGGACTACTAAAGACAGTATCTAGAGGAAAAAGATGCCTTAACGGCTCAGCTCATTCGTTAAATGCGAAAAATGAGTCCGGCTATCGTAGCTATTGTCAACTGGTTGGGTACAGTTCTCTGGCTGAAATTCTTACAAAACAACAAGCAAAGCAGAAAATTGCTTCTAGCGCTGTATCTTCCAATCACCAGTTCCATGAGGAATGCAAATCAAGTTCTCATCATAGCTTTGGATCATGCCTGCCTGTCGCAGCTTGCCCATCAACCGAGTGACTGTTACTCGAGTCGAACCAATGGCGCTGCCAATTTGAGCATGAGTTAAAGGGAACGGCAGATAATAGCCCTGTTCACAATGTTCACCATGCTCATCAATAAGTAGCGTCAAAAACCCTAATAGCCGATCGATTGTTCTGCGCTGACCTAGCGTGCTCAGCCACAGCATTTTACGTTGATGCTGACGCCGAAAAGCGTCTAATACTTCTTTTTGAAAATGAGGCCATGTCTCTAAATCATTCCAATAGAGCCAAATCACCGTGGTCTGATCCACATGTGCAAAACTTTGTAGGGAAAAAGGTGGTTGTGCAACGACCTCGAAAGGTTGCCCTGCACCTACAAATCCTAAGAATGCTTCTTCCGACGCGACTAAAGGCATTCTAGTGTTGCTAGTGCTGCGCTTTGCCGTAGCACTAGTCTGAGCGTTTCCCAATAAACGAACTGACCCTTTTTGCACTAGATAGAGTAGTCCAGGACGAGCCGGAATCTTCTCGTCTTTGTTGAATGTTCGGCAGCGGTAGTGTTCAGCCGCCCAATCAGAAATACGCTGCCAAGCCAAAAACGGGCGAGTACTATCCGACTGTGGGAAGGACATAGTAGGCGAAGATAGGTTGGGGTTAAGCGAAGTAGATAGTGTCATCTATAGATAAGGGAGAACGTCATAGAGTGAGTAGATATTGGGCGAAGGAGAGTGACTTTATAGGTTTTCTCTGTGATTACACGGAGAAGACAAAGCTTACTTTTACAAAGTTGACGTCTGACTAAGTAGAACCGCTGATGAGTGCCATTGATAAATGCTCGATCAGAAGTATTCGTACAGTTGAAGCTGCAAAGCGGACTTCTAAGTCAGCACAACACTACGTAAGCGCTGATGATGTTAGTAGATTAATATAAATTGTTGGATTATGTATGCGTAAATTCCGTTCTTTATTACTATTTCAGCATTCGTCGGAAGCCATCAAGAATCGGTATTAGAAACCAATGAGAAAAGCTACAGTAAATACCCCTAAAAATCTGAACTAGTTCTCTGAGGTAGCTATTTATTCTCTTCGAAATTGATTTTTCCACCTTCCTCAAAAGCGAACCCACGATGGTGACAAAGCGTCGCATGGCAACTTCGCAGGTATTGGGGGGAAAGCATTGTCCGCGGTGAGCCGTGTCTCCATACAGCTTACTCAAATTCAATCCTATACAACCTGCACTATCTAACTAACTATATAAGCGCTACCGATGACCAATAAAGCTATCAGTAATATGGCGAGTTTGCTAGTTGAATGGATAAAGTGAACAGGGCATGAAAGCTTACAGAATAGATTTGCTTTAATTGTTGGAATTCTTAGACGAATAACTGGGCTATTTCACAGTGCCAATCAGACGATAAGAAGATATCTTTGTTTCCCAACACAAAAATGACGAGCCACGTTCAAGACGATAGAAACTTCGACTTTCTTCTCTATGAAAATTGGGATATAAAACTTCGGATCTATCTCGAACTCAACACTTTTAGGAACCTACAGTATCTGTAACTTTTGAAACAGCTTGAACGAGTAAGGAACACCTCAATTCTTTTTTGGTGAAGTTATGAACCAGAGGATAAAGAAAAATTCTCTAGCAAGAGATGGTTAGCGCTACCGCTACGAGCGCAGTCTTACCTCTGTTTCCATTTATCAGCGCTTGATAAATTCCATACGACTGAGTGAAGATCTCTTAACCTTCGTTCCCTACGTATATAGCTGTGCCACTTTAACTAATGGACTCCAAAGATGACAAAAGAGAGATCTTCTCTTATAGTGATATTGTGTGAGGAGCGAACCAGTTAAGGACACCGAGACGAAACACGGCCAGTCGTCGGTGTCCTTTCTGATTTTGATTTCTGCCCCGCTTATAGGTTTAGTTCGTCGACTAGCGCGACTTGCCTCGATTAGCAGGTCTCAGTGTTCATAGGAAAGTGCTAAGTAGGTGAACGGATGTCGTCTTTAGCAACTAGTCCTCCAACCAGTGTAGAGTGCCAACCAGTGTAGAGTGCCAACCAGTGTAGAGTGCCAAGCGAAGAATGCTAAACTCGTCAGACATTTAACTAAGTAGTTAGCATTGAATAGATAGCAACTAAGGACACTACAAAGCGGAGTTAGATCACTTGAAGATTTCGACTTCAACTGCTGGTAAAGTGCCCTTCAAAATTTCCGAAAAAGTGGCGAGACAAGCACAAGCCTCTAGTCGTACATCAGGACATTACAAACCATAGCGCAATTACCAATCACTACCATCGGAGCGCTATGAGCACACCTAAATACCAGTATCGTCTTTAGACTGAGACTGCACCCTAGGAACAATCAAACCTTGGGGATAGTCGAAGAGCTAATCAATTAGCGAACAATAGAAAAGACGATTGTTTTGGTGCCATGACTACTCCTGTATATCGTCTGCTTGTGTGCCTATTGCAACCAATGCAGTAGTAGTCGTGTTTTACAGACCCTCTCTCATATCTGCTACATGGAGAGTATACTTTGAGCTAGGAGTACGGAGTTAGCATCGAGGTCGAGCAAACACTTTTGAGCAAACACTTCAGCTTGATGACGCGTAAGGTTCCTCAAGTGATTCCTTGGTAGCTGGGATTGAACCCGAGACCTGGCGATCGACGAGGTGGCTAATAGTTTAAAGGCGAATATAGGAGAAGCTGGAGATTACTCAGGGGCAAGTGATCGTTGCAGATAGTCCGTGTCATCCTGAAGCGCAGCTTTGCACAGACAAAATCCTAACTACATTCCGAACCCATCGGTCCTAAATACCGAATCAAGTAAGGAGAAAACACCTCGTATATCAGTGTTAGCGGTTGCCCATGGTGCCAAAACAAATAATGCCGTCCCCAAAACGGGCCCTTTTGCTCAAATGCCTTCTCTAGAGCGGTAGAATAACCAAACTCAATTCCTTGAATATCTCTATAGAGTTCCGTGCGTAGTTTAGCTAGGCTAGCCCAAATCGGTAAAGCGCGATTTTCTAGGTATTCGTCTACATGACTAGCTTCCCACCAAGAGGTAGCATAAGCTAGTCGCTGACCAGAAGCTGTCCGCAGCCAGACCTGACGGCGCAAATGTGGGCCTGGCACTTGTGCAATGGGCAAAGGTGCATAGTCCCCACCTGCGGCTACAGGCGACATATCGATGACATCGACCTCTGTTGGTTCACGGGTTAGTAGCTGCAGATGGCGCGTTGGCGAACCATCTCCTAGCATCAATATCTGCCATGCCGGGGAAAGCTGATCGTGAGGCAGCCCTCGTTTCACAACAGATTGATTGCCTTGCCATAGAGGTTTCAAAGCATACCAGGTAGCTGGTTGAGTCGAAGAAAGAGCGGAAGACGCTGAAGCCAATGTGTTTACAAAAGTTTATATCCTTGCTCTTATCATAGCGAACAAGTCATAACCAGCGAACAAGTCATACCTAGCAAGTTGCAAACAATAGAAAGCGACAAAAGCGGGACTATAGAGATAAGGTTACGCAATTATCTACCAAAGTTGTAGAGTCGAACCTTCTAGATCAAACTCTTTAGCCTGTGTGTTTTGCTATGACTTGCAACCAAAATGAATTCGGAGGGATTCTATTTTCACTAAAATCTGACAGCCAAAGTACAGAAATCCTATTACAGGAGCCCTGTGGCCACAACCTGTCTTGAGCCTATGCGGATGGCGAGACTCGAACTCGCAAGGCATGAGCCACACGCCCCTCAAGCGTGCGTGTCTACCAATTCCACCACATCCGCAAATGATGGCAACATCGACTTATAACAATACGGCATAATGGACACCTTTCGACAGTTTCTACGGATACGTTTGCTTTATGTAGTTACGGCGAGGACTAAAGCCTTCCACCAAAGTAAAGAGGGGTAGAAGGATGCGTGATACGATCAGCTTCTTGATGACTTAGCAGCAAATGCTGACCGCTAGATGAGCTTCTCTAAAATTTTGATTGCCAATCGTGGTGAGATCGCACTACGGATTATTCGCACGTGCGAAGAAATGGGAATCGCTACCATCGCTGTCCATTCCACCGTTGATCGCAGTGCTCTCCATGTTCAACTAGCTGATGAGGCCGTCTGTATTGGTGAAGCCTCCAGCAGCAAAAGCTATCTCAACATTCCAAATATTATCGCTGCTGCGCTCACGAGAGGCGCAACTGCCATTCATCCAGGCTATGGTTTTCTGGCTGAAAACGCTCGATTCGCTGAAATCTGCGCTGACCATAATCTTGTTTTCATTGGCCCTACTGCGGCGGCGATGCTGGCGATGGGTGATAAGGCGACTGCTAAAGCGACCATGCAAAAGGTCAAAGTACCTACCGTTCCAGGTAGTGAGGGTTTGCTAAATAGCCAGGAGGAGGCTGCTAAACTTGCTGCCGAAATTGGCTACCCAGTAATCATTAAAGCAACCGCAGGAGGGGGTGGGCGTGGTATGCGTTTGGTACGCGCTCCCCATGAGCTTGGAAAAATGTTCTTAGCTGCTCAAGGAGAGGCAGAAGCTTCTTTTGGTAATCCCGGTGTTTACTTAGAAAAGTTTGTCGAGAACCCACGTCATATAGAGTTCCAAATTCTAGCGGATAGCTATGGCAATGTTGTTCATTTGGGCGAGCGGGATTGCTCCATTCAACGACGCCATCAAAAGCTTTTAGAAGAAGCTCCTAGCGCCGCTTTAGACGAATCATTAAGACAGCAGATGGGTGCGGCGGCGGTCCGGGCTGCTGAGTCTATCAACTATGTGGGTGCTGGCACGGTAGAGTTTTTGGTGGACCGTACGGGCGAATTCTATTTTATGGAGATGAATACCCGCATCCAGGTTGAACACCCTGTCACAGAGATGGTAACGGGGATCGATCTGATTGCTGAGCAAATCCGGGTGGCCCAAGGCGATCGCCTACTATTTACTCAAGCCGATATCCAACTACGTGGTCATGCCATAGAATGCCGGATTAATGCAGAAGATCCAGAGCACAACTTCCGGCCTAATCCCGGTAGAATTAGCGGTTATCTAGCCCCTGGTGGCTTAGGGGTTCGGATGGACTCTCATGTATATACCGACTATGAAATTCCACCTTACTATGATTCGCTAATCGGCAAACTTATTGTTTGGGGTCCAAACAGAGATACAGCGATTCGGCGTATGCAAAGAGCGCTTAGAGAATTTGCTATCACTGGTTTGCCAACGACTATCGGATTCCACCAAAAAGTAATGGCGCATCCGCAGTTTGTGAAAGGAGAAGTCTTTACAGACTTTGTGGCAAATATGATGGAATAGCTCGCCGCCCTAGAACAGAGCGCTATCCGTAATGGCTACTTAGATTAGATATTCGTATAGACGGACCGTTTATACAGACGGACTATGTAATAGCTGCCTCTTCGGTAAACCTAACGCAACGAATTTCAACGTGAGCCGTTCCCTCTACGTTAGCTGCTAGTGCTACTAACTGATCTAATAATGTTCGTGACGAGACAACACCTGTCAAGATAACGACACATCCGCGCTGACGGACCTTCAGCTGGCTGATGTCTTCTTTAACAGATTGATTAAAGCACCTTAGAACCCTATTAGCTAAGCCGTTGTAGTCGTACTCGCCTCGGATGCCAATGCGTTCCGGTGGGCTAGTAGAAAAGCCCTTAAGTGGTGATAGCTTTGTCGCGCCAAACGGATTATGCACGGAAGGTACTAACACAACTGATGATTCGCCTACTCCATTCACGCTCTTATCCTCCACTTGTCAATAAATATTTCAAACGAATATATTTCCTTCGTTACCTTGCTAATTCCAGCTGAGCTGTGTTCTGAACCCGTTTACGTACTTTTGGTTTCGCTGCTATCTCAGCGGTCTCGCTTCTACAGGTATGGTTTTGCTTGTACGCTTCTATATTCAAGAACTTAATCCGCTTCGGTGAAATCTCGACACCATCTTGTACCTATCAGGAATTCTTGATAGTTTTATCGCTCACTTTCTCATCGTCTAGCCCAGAAGAGTTGCTACTCTGTGCAGGAGAGCGATGGGAATGTCCCCTAGATACGGCTCTAGCTGCCTAATAGAGATAATTGCCTTTCTGTTCAAACCCAATAGTGGGAAAAACACAGACGTTTAGTGAATCTTTACAAATAGCTTTCAGAAGAAATAGCTAGACCGGTGACTGGTACTGTAAGGATTTACAAAGATTGTATAAGTAGTATAAGAAGATTTACGTATATTTTGATACCTCAATAGGGTTTTTGGACGGGTTTTACGTAGTTTTGGCTAGGTTTTTGAACTTTTTATACCAAACTTGCCCTATATAGTAAAAATATGATGAAGCCTGTTTCCTAAAAGATAGAAAAGGGCAATTCATAGACTGGCATACTAAATTTCGACGCCAGCTCTTTGTACTCTACTGAGTTGAGTATCTTACTAAGGGACTTAGAAATTATACGTACTAGGTCTATAAACGGATGCTAGGACTGCAGCAACTACTAGGACTGCAATAGTGCCACTGCGTAGGCAGCAATACCTTCTTCTCTCCCAATAGGACCAAGCTTCTCGTAGGTGGTCGCTTTGATGCCAATTTGATCAGGCTCGATAGAGAGGGTCGTTGCTAGTCGAGTCCGCATGTTGGGAATATGCGGATTTAATTTCGGCTTTTCAGCAATGACAACGCTATCAATATTGCAAACGTGCCAACCGCGATCGCCTACCAGCCGGTTCACTTGAGCGAGCAGCACCTGGCTATCTGCACCTGCCCACTTAGGATCATCGGGTGGAAAGTACACCCCAATGTCTCCTAGGCTCAGTGCGCCTAGCATCGCGTCCATAATGGCATGAGTAAGCGCGTCGGCATCGCTATGACCCAGTAGCCCCTGCGAGTGAGGGATATCTATTCCGCCTAAAATCAGCTTGCGGCCTGCGTGTAGACGGTGAACGTCAAATCCATTGCCAATCCGAATATTCATAGGTAAGAAGCTTGCTCGCGTTATCAAGATATAAAGCGTTGATTTATGACGCTTACTCCACTCTACGCTTACTCAACTTTATATAGCGCTTCTCTGATAAATGAAACGAGCGCGAGTTACTTGACCAGTTGTCACATAAGGCTGTCAGCCCGAAAACTGCACCTCAGTCAAGGGTCCAATGCTTATAGCGTCTTCCCTGTTGCTTAGAATATCTTTATCGGCTGAACCCTCAGCAAAATGCCAAGCTGATTACCAAGAAAAGCACGAGAAAAGCTATCGCTCAGTGCTATCCTGCCAACGTTTAAACAGATCAGGCCGACGTTGTTGTGTTCGCTCTAGCTGCTGTTGCTTTCTCCATTGGGCGATCACACCATGATTACCAGACATCAGCACTTCGGGTACAGACCACTGCCGAAACTGCGCAGGTCTCGTGTATTGCGGATAGTCAAGTAAATTGGCTTCAAAACTTTCATACTTTAAAGAGTCAGTTTTTGCTACCGTACCTGGCAGCAGCCTAACAACGCCATTTAGCAAAGTCAGGGCCGGAATTTCGCCACAGGTCAGGACAAAATCGCCTAGAGATACCTCTTGGGTGGTGATGTTCAAGACGCGCTCATCAACGCCCTCATAGTGTCCACAAATCAGCACTAGCTGATCGTAGCTAGCAAGTTCTTTAAACAAAGCTTGCTCCATAGTTCGACCCTGCGGCGTCATCAAGATCACAGCCCTCTTGGGCATGATAGGCAGCGATTCAACAGCAGCAAATATGGGCTCTGGCTTCATCACCATGCCCACACCGCCGCCGTATGGAATATCGTCTACCCGATGATGCTTATCGGTTGTGAAGTCCCTTGGATTAGTGATCTCAACAGTCGCAATCTGTCGCTGTAGCGCCTTCCCAATCAGCCCAGATTCAAGCGGAGAGACAAAGAACTCTGGAAAGAGGCTGACGATATCGAACCGTAAAGGGAGTTGTCTTTGTCTTGCTACTATTGAGGGTTCTAGCTGTTGAGGATCTAGAGGATCTAATAGAGAGTCCATAAGCGGCACTGATATTTTCTTGGCCTCACAGAGATGATACATGGAATCTAGTTGTGCATCCGATCTAACAATGCTGAAGCAATAGCTAGTACAGGCGGTGCGATCCCATAGGCTGAAATCAAACCATAATTTCTTCGCTAAAGTTTTGAGTGGTATGGCGATGTCAGCAGGCGTCTAAGCTCTGCCTTTTATTGATGATCCTGACTGCTATATAGCGGTAAATTAGTAAGGCCTCTATAAGCGAACATTTCAACTGAAAACTTTTGCCAATCTCAAAGCTCAACTAACCCCGCCTCCGCTGAAGAAGTGTCAGCTACTAATGGATGTTTGAAACATATTGTGCGCATATCAGCTAGGATTAAGCGTCCTAGAGTTTGAGGCGGGGTATCAAGCTCTAAGTGCGCAGCTTGCGCAAACGCTAATTCTCCTTCTGCTTAGAGGTAGTGGGTCCTACCTAGTTCACTCAAGATATGATGCTAAGGCGAGCAACATGGTTTGCTTGCCTTAGCTTTGATGCTTACTAAGCTTCCCGAACCCCTCTACAAATCGATCACAATTGCTAAGTTGGTAGACTATAAACCAACATCACCTTTCCTTTAGCGCGATGATAACTAGCTCTGCATTGAACGGAATAGTCGCCAATATTCCGCTAGATACGTTGGTCTCGACCCAAGGCATCATGGTGATGCTGTTAGTAGCCTACGCGGGTGCAATGTGGGCTTTTTTACGCGGTGCGCCCAAGGTTCATACTGTGATGGTCTCTGATGTAGAGGTTGCCCGTCGATTTTACGAAGGTATGCTCAGCTTGTCAGCAGCAGATGTCCCTTTGCACTATTACTACAACTATGAGCAGACCTTAGGCACAGCCGGTATAGATCCGATGATGGGCGCTTCAAGCTTTGGCCACTTCGGCGGCCCGCATCTTGGCGGCTTTCCAGAAGAAAGCTACGGCGGCTCTGATGGGCTGTGGTATCAGCTCAAGAAAAACACGCAGCTTCATGTCATTGGGGGGGCGAGTTTAGGTAATCGCAATCGGCAGCGGCACGTTTGCTTTGACCACGACTGCTTGGAGTATTTGCTGATGCAGGTACAAACTAGAGGCATCCGGCATAAGCTAAGACGCGATCGCCCGCTCAATTTTCTAGTCAAAGACTTTAATGGTGAAGTGATCGAAATGGCCGAGGTTGAAAACTAGATGAACTTGTTTAACCTCATGCCCGTACACTCGCCGCGATCGCCGCTACTGACTGGTCTACTAGCGGTTTTTCAATCGCCAGGGCCAGATATTGTAAGTATTGGTCCTTTGACGTTGAGGTGGTACGGCTTACTGATTGCTTCAGCTGTTTTGATTGGTGTAGCCCTATCGCAATATCTATCCAGAAAACGAGGCATTGACCCAGAGAAAGTAGGCGATATGGTAATTTGGCTTGTCGTGGCGGCGATCCCCTGTGCGCGCCTTTACTATGTCCTATTTGAGTGGTCATCTTACGCTGATCGCCCTGGCGATATCATTGCTATCTGGAGGGGGGGAATTGCTATTCACGGTGCTGTGATTGGTGGCACCCTCGCGACTATTCTTTTCGCAAAACTTAATCGGTTATCTTTTTGGCAACTGAGTGATGTTGTTGCTCCGTCGCTGATTTTGGGGCAGGCGATTGGTCGCTGGGGAAATTTCTTCAACTCAGAGGCCTATGGAGCGCCGACCGATTTGCCGTGGAAACTGTTTATTCCACTCTCTAATAGACCGCCTAGTCTACGTGAGTTTGAATACTTTCATCCTACTTTCCTTTACGAGTCTCTGTGGAATTTAGGCGTGTTTTCGCTGCTGCTGTGGTTGTTTTTCTGGGGGTTGAAGCGGCCTCAGAAGTTTAGAGCCGGAACGCTGTTTTTAGTTTATCTAATTGCCTATAGTCTTGGCCGGGTGTGGATCGAGGGACTACGAACCGATAGCTTGATGTTTGGTCCAATCAAGATGGCCCAGCTGGTAAGTCTGATTGGAATTGCCATAGGTAGTGCGGGTCTGGTTTGGACCTATGGCTTGGGTAAGCAACTGCCTGATACCGTACCAGTGAGTCGATTGCGAGCTAGAGAGCGGAAGGCCAAAGATAAAAGGGCCAAAGAAGAGCTCTAAAGACAATATGTAAATAGATAAATATAAATAGATAAAATCAAAAAAAGAAAATCAAAAAAAGAAAAAGCTCCAAAGGACTAAAAAAGACCTTCAGAGCTCTGAATCAGGGTGCATCTACATACCAACATGCAGGATTTTTGGACAGCCTTTTGTGATTCACGTTCACCTTTATTTAGTCTTCAAGAAACGGCTGTAAATAGTAGTGAATTGATGAATACTGACGTCGTATAGCAACTTTATTTGATGTTGGTTCGTACTTATAGTCGCCTTAAAAACAACTTATTTTTAACCCGTTCCGTTTAGTATCTTTTTAGACTCATGATTGTAAGGTTTGCATGGATTTTCTGACTCATTCTACTCGGCCTGTGCCGGCTGTTTATATTGTTGGTGCGGGTCCAGGCGACCCAGAGTTGTTAACAGTTAAGGCTCAAAAGCTTATTGCACGAGCAGATGTTTTGGTATACGCCAATTCGCTAGTACCGACGCAAATTTTACAAACCGTTCGTGCGGATACTGAGAAGGTTGCTACTGCGAAGATGACACTTGAAGCGATTGTGCCGTTGATGATCGAACGAGTCCGCTCGGGAAAGTCTGTAGTTAGACTTCACTCGGGCGATCCTAGCCTCTATAGTGCTATTCACGAGCAGATGCTCAGGCTGAGCGAAGCGGATATTCCATTCGAGGTCGTTCCTGGTATCAGTGCGTTTCAAGCAGCGGCGGCTAAGCTACAGGTTGAGCTAACGATTCCAGCTCAGGTACAGAGTATTATCTTGACTAGAACTAGCGGACGAACGCAAGTTCCTGATACAGAAGAGTTAGCGGGCCTAGCAGCTCACCGGGCTAGTCTGTGTTTGTATTTGAGTGCTCGGCATGTCTTGGCGGCTCAAACTCAGCTGATGGCTCATTATCCGGCTGATACACCTGTAGCAATTTGCTTTCGAGTGGGATGGCCTGATGAGCAAATCAAGGTAGTTCCGCTCTATCAGATGGCTGCGGCTAGTCAGGCGGATGAATTGGTGCGAACAACGCTGTATATCATCTCCCCAGCACTTGCACATCGAGCGGTGATTAAGCAGTCAGCCCTCCAGTCAGTCCCTGCAGAAGAGAGAGCAGAGCTCAAAAGAGAAGCAGAAGTGCGATCGCGTCTCTACAATCCTACCCACGACCATCTGTTCAGGCCGAGTCCTCAAACGTCTACTAGAGCATCCAATCAAACTGCTTCAGAGGGTGATCAGCGAATCAATCAAGAACAGGAGAAAGCCAAACGATGAATTATCTAGTGTCTGTCTGGAGCGATCGCCTCCAAGCCGAGACGGCCTACACAGCGCTTGAGTCTGCCAACATCACGATGGACAGAGTAGATCTGCTCGGCAAGGGCTTCAAATCCGCTGATGACTACGGACTCATCGATCCTAAGGACGAAGCCTGGAAGCAAATTAAGCGCATGGCTACGTGGATAATCCCTTTTGGCTTTGTGGGCGGCTTCGCATTTAACGCAATTACGGGTCTTGATACCTTCCCCTGGGCAGGTACCTTAGGTAATCGACTTATCGGTGGTATATTAGGCGCGATCGCCGGTGGTATGGGTAGCTTCTTTATCGGTGGAGGGACTGGTATCGGCATTGGCAGCGGTGATGCCGTTTCCTATCGCAATCGACTCGATGCCGGTAAGTATCTTGTTGTCGTCAAGGGCTCAGAGGGACTAATCGCTAAAGCTAGTCAAATAATGCGTCCCTTACGGCCTGAAAATATTCAAGGCTATTCAGCGCCTGGGGAGTAGTGTCTTTGGTAGACTATGTTCCTAGCAAATCGCGCTTTAAAGCGTAGTCGCCTATGCCCCTCCATCAGTCCATAAGCGTTAGTTCGTAAGTAATATATCGAGTATTATAGGAGTGAGACTCATAGTCGTTATGAGTTTCACTTTCTTTGTTTTTAGCCTATCTATAGGTCTTGTAAGGTTTTCTATGAGCGTGTCAGTCCCTACAAATTCGTCCACAGCGGTTTCTAACAATCCATTGCTGATTGGTAAAGGCTTACCTCCCTTCAACGATATTCAGCCTCAACATGTGGTTCCAGGGGTTGAGCAGCTGCTGAGTTCACTTCGATCCGAATTTGCTGCTATTGAGACAGAGATTAGTGCAAACTTAGGCCAATCTAATCCAACTGCTCCAACTTGGGAAACCCTAGTCGAGCCGCTGAATGCTATTACTGAAAAACTCAGCTGGACCTGGGGAATTATTAGTCATTTGATGGGTGTGAAAAATAGCTCTGAACTGCGCACAGCTTATGAAAGTGTTCAACCAGCGCTTGTGCAGTTCTCTAACCAACTAAGTCAGAGTCGGCCTATCTACGACGCTCTTAAGCAGCTTCAAGAAAGTGAAGCTGGTAAGTCATTAGAGCCGGCTCAACAGCGCATTATTGAATCTGCCCTACGCGACGCAGAACTTTCGGGCGTTGGCCTCTCAGGAGAGCGAAAAGAAAGATTTAACCAGATTCAGCAGTCGCTAGCAGAGCTTTCCACCCAGTTCTCTAATCACGTCTTAGATGCCACCAAAGCCTTTAGTCTGACGCTGAGCCAGGCAGAAGACATTGCCGGACTACCGGATAGCCTATTAAGCCTAGCTGCGCAGGCGGCTAGGGAGGCCGGCGAAAAAGATGCGATCGCTCAGACTGGTCCATGGCGGATCACGTTGGATATGCCGAGCTACATTCCTTTCTTGCGGCATAGTCAGCGACGCGACTATAGAGAGCAGCTCTACCGAGCCTTTGTCACTAGGGCCTCGACAGGAGAATTAGACAATGCTCCGCTGATTGAGCAAATTCTGGACCTGCGCCAGCAGCAAGCAGAACTACTAGGGTTTAGCAACTATGCGGAACTGAGCTTAGCTCGTAAAATGGCCCCTTCAGTTTCAGCAGTAGAAGCGCTGATGGAAGAGCTTAGAACGGCTAGTTACGAAGCTGCCCAGAAAGAGCTAGCGGAGATCAAGGCATTTGCTCAGGCACACGCAGCCGAGTTCACAGAGCTTAAACAGTGGGATGTGCCTTTCTGGATGGAGCGAATGAGAGAAGAACAGTTTGATCTAAGCGATGAGGCGCTGCGTCCCTATTTTTCGCTGCCTAATGTTCTAAAGGGACTCTTCGGCTTAGCTGAGCGTCTGTTCAATATTACAATCTCAGCCGATGACGGCAGCGCTCCTGTCTGGCATCAGGACGTTCGCTATTTTCAAGTGGCTGATAGCACTACCCAGGAAACAATTGCCCATTTCTATTTAGATCCGTATAGTCGGCCGGCCGAAAAGCGCGGCGGTGCTTGGATGGACGAATGCATTGTCAGGGCAAAAGTAATCGAGCAAAATCAATCCCACATTCGACTGCCGGTTGCCTATCTAGTGTGCAACCAATCTCCACCGGTAGACGGTAAACCTAGCCTGATGACTTTCCGTGAAGTCGAGACGCTCTTTCACGAGTTTGGCCATGGGCTGCAGCATATGCTCACGAATGTGGACTACGCTGGGGCAGCTGGAATCAACAATGTGGAGTGGGACGCGGTAGAACTACCTAGCCAGTTTATGGAGAACTGGTGCTATGAGCGTGAAACGCTCTTTGGCATGGCACAACATTATGAAACCGGAGAGACGTTGCCTGAAGCCGACTATAAAAGCTGCTAGCGGCTCGTCACTTCATGACGGGCAACGCAATTTTGCGGCAAGTCAATTTTGGCTGGGTAGATATCGCCCTGCACGCTGAGTACCGAAAAGATGGGGAGGAGACAGTATGGCAAGTACGCGATCGCATCGCTAAACTGACAACCCTGATGCCACCCTTACCAGAAGATGCCGCGCTATGTAGTTTTGGTCATATTTTTGCAGGAGGATATGCGGCTGGCTACTACAGCTATTTCTGGGCCGAAGTGCTAAGCGCCGATGCTTTCTCTGCTTTTGAGGAAGCTGGAATAGAAAACAAAGCAGAAGTTGCTACTATTGGCCGCAAGTTTAGAGACACCGTTCTGTCATTAGGCGGGAGCCGTCATCCGATGGAGGTCTTTAAATCCTTTCGAGGAAGAGAGCCTAGCACTCAGGCTTTGTTGCGTCATCGAGGACTTGTCGCATAGGCGAGTACGTCATATGGCTGAACGTAGAGCCAAACCGCCTACGGCAAAACCAACTGGTTCGGTAGAAACTAAGTATGAACTTGGTTCAATTGAGTCAGGAATGGACAAATAAATAGTTTGTAATATCAGTTCTCTCAACGCCGTAGGCAGTCTTTTTCGTAGATTTCAGGGATGTTTCAAGCGTTTCATTAGATAGAACCGATCTACCCTATGGGTAAATACTAAGTATTTATCAGTGTCTATCGTGTTTCTACTGACAACAAGCATCTAGGCAAACTGCTACCTTTGCACTAAGGAGGGTAGTTCGTACGAAACGCGTACTTCTACTTATGTTTCACCCAGACGAGCGCTGCATCATCTTTCACTATGCCCACCATAAAAACGTCAGACGCCGCACCAAACGTTGTCGCTTGGTACTGGCCAGACACTTCAACTCCCAAATATATAGATAATCAATCAGATGCAGCTGATCAGTTCACTCTGATTTTGCAAATGCTCATGGAGAAAGGCTGTGAGGTTAGCACCAAAAGATGGCTTGACCAGGTTGTAGATGCTGCAACTGAACAGATGCCAGATCTACTGCTGATTAGTTTGCAAACAGCAGGTGAACAAGGCTATCACCTCTGCCAAGAACTACGTCAGCGAGCAATCGCACAGCACTTGCCGATTGTTTTTGTAGGGGCTAGAGGGAGTAGCCAAGAGTTGAACTGTGCATTGCACTATGGCGGTAGCGACTACTTGCAACTATCGATGGCACCGGAAGAGTGCTGGCTGAGGCTGAAACATCATCTTTCTACTGCCCAACTGGTACGTCGGCTACAGGCAGACCAGATCGATTTGACCGCGCGGATCGGAGAATACAGCCGTATTCTAGAGCAGCAAGAAGCGGTTAAAGTTTCATTGACTCAGAGAAATCAGGTGCTGCAGCAGCTAGCGCTCGTCGATGGACTAACTCAGGTAGCCAATCGACGAGGCTTCGATCACAATATTGCAGACCGTTGGAAAGAAGCTAGAGCAAGAGGACAGAAAATTTCGTTATTGTTATGTGACATCGATTACTTTAAAGGCTACAACGATATCTATGGTCACCTAGCCGGAGATGCTTGTTTGCAGACGGTAGCAGCGGCCTTACAGCGGGGCGCACGTCGACAGCTTGATCAGGTTGCTCGCTATGGCGGAGAGGAGTTTGCCGTCTTGCTGCCTGATACCGATGCTGAAGGGGCTCAAAAAGTGGCCCTAACGGTTCAAGAAGAGATTGCTCGGGCTCAAATTCCGCATCGGGGTTCTTTGGTCAAGCAATTTCTTAGCATGAGTATCGGCATCTCTACCCTACGACCTGCACAGCTAGAGCACGATGCCTTTGAAGAGCTAATCAGATATGCAGATAATGCACTATATGCCGCTAAGCTACAGGGACGCGATCGCACTTACTTCAACACGGCTCAACCCAGAGAGCTGATTGCTGAAGAACCTGCTCACCCCCGGAATCAACCTATCAACTACCAGAGAAGTTTGTCGTAATCAAGCACTGCCACAAAAAGGAACTTAAGCCAGAGTTAGACTCTGCTCTTCGGTTTTACTTCTAGCAGGTAGGTTTTTTGCCGAGAAAGATCTAGAACCTTCTTAACAATGGCGCTGTGACAGTAGACTATAGAGCGCTACGGCCAGAGCACCATGACTAGAGCGCCACGACTAGGACTACAGCAGTAGGGCCTACATAGTCGCTGCTAGTAAAGGTAGTATAGGGGCGAATATAAGGGCTATGAGAGCAATCAGCTAGGACGTTACAGTAGCCATCTGAACGCCACCGCCATATTGCAAGTAGTGCGTTAGGGAGGAGAAGAGCTAACTTGTGCCAAATAGCAATACTCCGGCTAGCTCTCAGCCAGCCTCTAGAGAACCGTCACGTCACGAACTTAGAGAGTTAGTGCGATCACAGCTGCAAGTGCTGCTAGAGCAGGACAACTTCCGAGGTGCCAAAGCCTTGCTGGTGCCTGTGCAGCCAGCTGATATTGCCGAAGCGATCGAAGGATTACCTGACACCATGCAGGCGATCGCCTTTCGTCTGCTGTCCAAAGACGAAGCGATTGAAGTCTATGAAAACCTTGACTCTTCTGTTCAGCAGTCCCTAATCGAAGAATTTAAGCGTCAAGATCTCATTGACATTGTCGATAAAATGTCTCCTGATGATCGAGCTAGACTTTTTGACGAGCTGCCTGCTAAAGTCGTTCGTCGCCTGCTAGAACAGCTCAGTTTACAAGAGCGACAGGCCACTGCCTTGCTGCTTGGCTATGAAGCCCAGACAGCAGGGCGGATTATGACCCCTGAGTATGTGGCTCTCAAAGAAAACTGGACGGTTGGTAGGGCGCTTGATCACATTAGGGCCCAGGCCGAACTCAGCGAAACTGTCTACTACGTCTTTGTTACCAACTTTGCCCGTCAGCTGACTGGAATTCTGTCGCTACGTCAGCTTGTGATAGGAGGCGCTGAGCAAACCATCGGCGAAATTATGACCCGTGAAGTGGTTTCTGTGCAGACCAGCACAGACCAAGAAGACGTGGCTCGGGTGATTCAACGCTATGACTTTCTAGCTGTTCCTGTGGTAGATGCGGAAAGCAGACTTGTGGGGATTATCACTGTAGATGACGTCATTGATATTCTAGAAGAAGAGGCTACCGAAGATATCTATACGCTGGGCGGTGTCCAGTCGGGGGGAGAGAACTACTTCCAAAGCAATTTGCTAGATGTGGCTCGTAAGCGAGTCGTTTGGCTATCTGTTTTACTCATTACCAACACGGTCACTGCCGCGGTTATTCAGTCTCAACAGGATATTTTGCAAAAGGTGGTTGCACTAGCTGCCTTTATTCCATTGCTGATCGGTACTGGCGGCAATGTAGGTGCGCAGTCTTCTACGGTCGTCATTCGTGGATTAAACACCGACGAGCTGAAGATCAAAGATGCGGTGACTGTCATTCGCCGAGAAGCGGTAGCAGGTGCATTTTTGGGCCTGATGCTAGCCATTGTTGTAACCGGATGGGCCTATGTACTTCAAGGGGCAGAGATTGCTCACTTGCCAATCTCTCTAACGGTCGGCATCTCCTTGATCGGCATCTCAGTATTAGCCTCGAGTGCGGGGGCGGCACTCCCCTTTTTGTTTCAATCGCTGAGCTTAGACCCAGCGCTAATGTCGGCACCCTTTATCACCACCGTTGTCGATGTTCTAGGCGTTTTAATCTATCTCAACTTAGCGCGCTACATTCTGCGGCTCTAGTCAATACATCAATACAGAAAGGCGGCTTCAATTCTCAATAATGAGCGAATAGATTTGATATAGTTGCTACAGATGTGAGAGATCTAACACAAAACATGTTCTGATGCAGGCAACTGTGCCATTGAATATGAGGCTCTAGAATACAAAGCTTGGAACACAAAGCCTAAAATACAAAGCTCAGATGCAAAGAATTGTTTAAATTGTGTATATTTTGACCAGTGTGTGCTGGTAGATCAGGTGAGCTGTGCTGCAAAAATTTAAGCAAGACATCAAAAATGACTTGATCGCGGGATTAGTCGTCATCATTCCGCTAGCGACTACGATTTGGCTGACGATTAATGTCGCTACCTGGGTGGTCCGCTTCCTTACTCGAGTTCCCAATCGACTGAATCCTTTTACCGAGCTGAATCCTTTTGTGGGATATCTAATTAATCTGGCCGTTGGCTTTTCGGTGCCGCTGTTGGCAATTTTGCTGATTGGTCTGATGGCTAGAAATTTTGCGGGTCGGTGGCTGCTGGACTTGGGTGAGCGGATTGTGCAATCGATTCCGCTAGCCGGGTCGGTTTACAAAACCATTCAGCAGCTATTGCAGACTATCTTTCAAGATTCGAAGAGTCGATTTCGCCGGGTGGTCTTGATCGAGTATCCTCGACGCGGACTGTGGGCGATCGCGTTTGTCACCGGAGCGGCTGTCACCGATGCACCAGGCAAAATGCTGAGTGTGTTTATTCCGACAACGCCTAATCCCACCAGTGGTTGGTATTCTGTCGTATCAGAAGATGACATTCTCAATCTTTCCATCTCTGTAGAAGACGCCTTTAAAGTTTTACTCTCTGGCGGTATCGTGGGTCCGAATCTGGCTGCTGAAATTCCTCCTGGTCGTATCAATAGCGACCAGCCTAAGGAACTACACGCACCGACGAGTACTCCTTCGTCGCTACCAGCTGAGAGTGTGATAGCTCAGACTCAGTCGCATCAGCCCCAGTCGCATCAACCTTTAAACTCTATGCCAGAACCTTTGCCTGAGGACAGCTAGAGGTTGCGAGAAGTTTGGCTAAGCAGTGGTCAGGTAGGCGATTCGCCTAAGGCTTTACCCTGAGGCTTTGTTTGAATATCTCGAGGCTAGGTATTCAGGGAAAGGCTGATAGAATGGCTGAACTCAACGTTTGATGGTAAGGAATGAAAGCGCGCTCTATCGCCCGTGAACTGGCTCTTCTAGGCGTCAGTCAGCTTACGGATAACCTTTCTAGAAGGCAGACTTCGATTAGCGTCGCTGCTGATTATTCCAAAAAGCAGTTGGATGGCTTGCTTCTTAAGGCACTGACAGCGCTAGGGGCTGATGCTAAAGAGGGGATAGAGACCGCTGAGGGCGAACTGCAACGGGGTGAGAGGCTGATTCTAGAAAGCGAAACGCGCACGATTGATCTTAAAGAGGCGCGATCGCGTATACAGTCCTCGATTCCTTTGACCAAAACGGCTATCAACCAAGTAGGCGAGAAATTGGAACTGCTAATGTTCTCTCAGCAGACCAGTAAAGAAATGACGGCAGTGCGTAAGTCCCTAGAATCTGCTGCTAAAAGCGTAGAAGCTGCCGATCAATTGCTAAGAGAGCACCAGCAAAAGGTGGCTGATATCGAAACAGTGCGATCGCAAATTCAAAGCGCGATTATTACCGCTAAACTCACCATCACTAAGATCAAGACCACGCTCGAACCTGAGCAGCTTGTTGCTCTGCTGAGTCGAGATGACATCCGCGGTTACGCCTGCGAACTACTAGGGAACTGGATTAGCTATCAAAAGGCGATCGACGCTCAGCTAAATGAGGCAATGGAAAAGTGGAGCATTCGCCGCCTTGCCCGTGTAGATAGAGATATCTTA
This sequence comes from Synechococcus sp. PCC 7335, assembly GCF_000155595.1. Lineage (NCBI taxonomy): Bacteria > Bacillati > Cyanobacteriota > Cyanophyceae > Synechococcales > Synechococcaceae > Synechococcus > Synechococcus sp. PCC 7335. The sequence continues at coordinate 1,837,740 of NZ_DS989904.1, forward strand.
CGACTCGCGATGATCGAAATTGTCTATATGGATGTGCCCAAAAAAGTGGCTATCGATGAAGCGATCGAAATGGCCAAACGTTACAGTGATGAAGATGGCTATCGCTTTATCAATGGGGTGCTGCGTCGTACGACTGATAAGCTATAAGCGGCAGTACAATCGTCTTAGACTTCAAGTCCAAGTTGAAGAACGAATTAGGTAAGTTACAAGAGTGAGTTCAGGGTCATGGCAGCTTTCAACTGGTTTAAACGCAGCTATCAGGAGCCCGAAGAACCCAAAAAGAGCGAAGACCAAAAACAGGTCGTTGAAGAAAAGCCGGAAGAAACGCCTGCTAGCTCAGAAGACTATCTGAATTGGGCAAAGGCTGCCTATCAAAATATTCAGTCTCGTCAAGCACAAAGCGAGACACAGAGCACAGAAGCTGAGCAGGGTACGGAAGCTGAGCAGACTCAGGAGCCAGAAGAATCTGAGAAAGAGGTTGCTGCAGACGAAGCTACTCAGGCCGAAGCTTCTACAGAAATTGCCTCTAAAGAAGAGGTGCTGCCTGTTGAGGCAGCAGCTACAGTTGAAGCTTCCACGCCAGCTGAGGTTCTTGAACCTACTGCAGAAACTGAGCCTGATGTAGAAGAAGTTGATACTGAACCAGATCCTACAGAAGCATCCGAAACGGAAGTTCCTGGCGTAGATGCTTCTGTAGTAACAGCTACCGACACTGCTAGCACTACAGCGACTAGCACTGAGGATGCTACCGATGAGGTCACTGAAGGAGAACCCGAACCCGAACCTGCAACCGCTCGGCCTTTTTGGGCTGCTCAAGCTGAGCAAGAGCGAGTAGCTCGCCTAGAACGCTTGCAAGCCGAGGCAATTCTAGAGCCTGAACCCGAACCCGAACCCACTCCACCCGAGCAGACTTTTGTTCCACTCGATATTGACCTGGACGAAGCCTTTCTGTGGTCGGCAGAAGTCCTTGCTTCTCAAGGCCGACGCCCCGATCAGATTTCTGTAGAAGAGATCACCTGGCTCAACAAATTGCGTCAGGGACTTGATAAAACTCGCAGAGGACTTGTCAACCAGCTCAAGTCAATTGTTGGACAAGGGCCATTAAACGACGAAGCGGTCGATGAGATTGAAGCCCTGTTGCTTCAAGCCGATGTTGGTGTTGCGGCTACTGACAAGATTATCTCTGCGCTTCAGTCCAAACTTAGAGAAGAAACCCTACCGCCCGACCAGGCTATTGACTATCTCAAATCGTTGCTACGCGACATGTTGGAGAGCCCGCTTGAGGGCAAGCACAACCTGACTTTCACGCCGGAGAAAGACAAGCTTAGTATTTGGCTGATGACGGGTGTAAACGGTGCGGGCAAAACGACCACGATTGGCAAACTCGCTCATATTGCAACGAAATCAGAGTTTAGGTGTTTAATTGGGGCCGCGGATACTTTTCGGGCGGCAGCGGTTGAACAGGTGAAGGTTTGGGGTGATCGCAGTGGCGTAGAGGTCATCGCTAATCCTGGGAAAAATACTGATCCTGCCGCGGTTGTATTTGATGCTATCAGCGCAGCAAACTCGCGTAATATCGAGCTACTGCTGATTGATACTGCGGGACGGCTGCAAAACAAGAAGAACCTGATGGATGAGCTGTCTAAAGTTCGTAAAATCATCGATAAAAAAGCCCCCGGTGCCAACGTCGAATCCCTACTTGTTTTAGATGCAACGCTTGGCCAAAACGGACTGCGGCAGGCTCAGGTCTTTGCAGAAGCTGCTCAGCTCAGCGGTGTTGTCTTGACTAAGCTAGACGGTACAGCCCGAGGTGGCGTTGCCCTAGCTGTCGTCGAACAGCTTGGCTTGCCCATCCGCTTCATCGGCGCAGGAGAAGGCATCGAAGACTTACGCCCTTTCTCTAGCTATGAATTTATTGAAGCTTTGCTAAGTGGCTAGGTGAAGTGATTAGGAAGATTTGCCTTTAACGGCTGTTCTACAATGAGATATGAGCTTTCTAAAGGCGATCCTCATGTCCTCTATTTCTGTCAACCAATCGCTTCCAAGTACTTTTGACTTGCCTTGCTCAGACGATACGCCTGTGGATAATGGAGATCAGAACTTGTTGCCAAACCTGTTGCTGATCTTGCTCACTCACTTATGGTCAAGCCGTACAGACTGGTATTTTGGCGTAGATATGGCTATCTATCACACAACCGGTCTTAGTCCTAGAGACCCCGTTGTTCCAGATGGCTTTTTAAGCCTAGGCGTAGATCGTAAGAAGAACGGTAAGTCCCGGCTGAGCTATGCTGTCTGGGAAGAGAAGGGAATTGTACCTACGCTTGTGCTAGAAATGATTTCGCACAATTACGGCGGTGAGTACGATAGAAAATTCGAGCTGTATGCCAAGTTAGGTGTGCTGTATTACGTCATTTATAATCCAGAGTTCTGGCAGCGCGATCGCCATCAGCCTTTTGAAGTTTATAGGCTTGAGAAAGGAACCTATCAGCTTCAGATTGGTGAACCCTTTTGGATGCCAGAAGTGGGGTTAGGTATTGGTCGCTATCAGGCTGAGATCGGTGGCTACTCGCAAGAAATTTTGACTTGGTATGATGCTCAAGGAAGGCGACAGTTGAGTGCTGCCGAGCAAGAAAGCAAGCGGGTAGAGCAAGTGAATCGAGAGAACCAAAGATTGATGAGTTTTTTGCGATCACAAGGCTTCGATCCAGATAACCTGCCCGAGACCTAAGCAATGTCTATCTAAAATACCTGATTCCATTCATAGACGGAGTATTCTGTCCAAATCCCGTTCTGCCAATACGGATCGCCCTCTACTAGCTGTCGTACCGCCTCCTCGCTGTCAGCTTCGTAAGTTCCAAACACCTTTGTGTTATCCACCGTCGGACCTAGGGCGGTGAGCACCCCCTTTTCCTTTTGGTCACTGAGTCCTTTCAGGTGAGCCTCACGATAGGGACCACGCATTTCCAGCGCATTCTCGCAGTAGCTACCCCACATCACAAACTTAGCCATAGATGGTTAACTCTCTAGAGTATGATCATCTATCAAATCATACAATTTCAAACGCCACGTTATAGGTTCGCAAAAGATTGCAAGTTGTATGGTCTACCACATTGGTGTCGCTGAGTTCTAGGTTATAAAAGTTGACTGTTTCGGCATCGAAATAGGGACCTGCATGCCAAGTTCCCACCTCAAGCTTGACAAAGCAGTCTCCGGGAATCTCAAAGACTTTGATTTCGTCTGGACTTGGTAGAGGAGCTTCGCTCGGTGGTGCTACTCCCAAGAACCAAGTTTGCCCTTCTAGAGATCCTAGGCACTGAGTACATCCACTGTGGCGAGTAATTTCGTGAAACCGCCGTCCGCGCTGATGCAGCGCCATGATGTAGAACCGAGGCGTACCTGCTTCTAGCTTCAGTTGAGCATCTTGCGGGTTGAACGGAACATTATCTGGCTGTGGCAAGATCAGCTGACCGAAGGGACGGAACGCTTCAGCCGTAATTGGGATGGCTTGAATGGTGCGAGTAACCGTTGAATCGAGCGTAGGTGAATTGACCATAGGTTGCGATTACACTGACATCATCACGAAGTTATAAGCTTTCTCGCTAAAGCCTATCGTTATTATTCTAGAGAAAGCATAATCGTATTTCTACTTAAACTTTTCATCCACTTCATCCAACGCGATTTTCCATGGACGACAAACTCATGCTGATGATTCCGGGGCCAACGCCGGTCCCTGAAAAAGTACTGCTGGCAATGGCTAAGCACCCTATTGGACATCGCAGTGGTGAATTTAGTCAGATTATCGCGCAAACCAATGCCAATCTAAAATGGCTTTTTCAAACTAAAAATCATGTGCTGGCATTAGCAGCCAGCGGTACTGGTACGGTAGAAGCGGCTATCATCAACTTTTTGAGCGCAGGCGATCGCGTTCTAGTTGGCAGCAACGGCAAATTTGGCGAACGCTGGGTGCAGATCGCTAATGCCTACGGCTTAGACGTTCAGGCAATCAAAGCCGAATGGGGTAGCCCGCTCGATCCTGATCAATTTGAGAAAGAATTGACAGCCGACAGCGAAAAGAAAATCAAGGCCGTCATCATCACCCATAGCGAAACGTCTACCGGTGTTCTCAACGATCTAGAAGCAATCAACAAACTAGTCAAAGACCACGGTGAAGCTCTAATTATCGTCGATGCTGTCACCAGCTTAGGCTCATACAACATTCCGGTTGACGAATGGGGCATCGATGTAATTGCGTCAGGGTCGCAAAAGGGCTTTATGCTGCCTCCAGGGCTAGGCTTTGTTACGGTTAGTGACAAAGCGTGGAAAACTTATGAAACGGCTACTTTGCCGAAGTTCTATTTAGATCTGGGTAAGTATCGTAAGTCGGCAGAAAAAGACAGTACGCCCTTCACGCCCCCGGTCAATCTCTACTTTGGGATGAAAGTAGCGCTAGAGATGATGAGAGCAGAAGGCCTAGACAGTATCTTTGCTCGTCATGCTCGTCATAGAGAGGCGGCCCGCGCTGCGATGAAAGCGCTGGGATTACCGCTGTTTGCGCCAGATACGCATGCGAGTCCGGCGGTAACTTCGGTGGTGCCCGATGGGATCGACGCTGAGAAAATTCGCTCGGTGATGAAGCAGCGCTTTGATATTGCCCTAGCAGGCGGACAAGATCATATGAAGGGCAAGATGTTTCGGATGGGGCATTTAGGATTTGTGAGCGATCGCGATATCTTATGTGCAATTAGTGCCTTAGAATCTACCCTCATAGAACTAGGTCAAAAGCCTTCAGCAAGTGGCGTTGCCGCTGCCAGTGAAAAGCTACAGTAAGCCAGAAAGTGAGGCTAAACGTTGGCGTCGCGCCTGTGTTACATCTTAGTCGCACTTTTTAGTTTGATTTTGTTTAAAGACAGAAGCGATGATTCTCAAACATAGGATCATCGCTATTTCTATTGCTTTTTGCTTCAAAGGTCTAGCCAAGACGAACCGAGGGCTAACGTAGCCTGGATTCGACAGTGAGTAGATAGCTTAAGGCAAAGCATGTCGGTCGAATAGGCTCTTGTAAGGATGGCTTTTTCGGATGATATGGGTAAGCAGCGAAGCCAGTGAGCAGATTAGCTAAAAAGTTGAAGTGATTACGATGTCTGAAATGCTCAATCTGACAAATGATTTCGGGCTGGTCGTTAACAGATTCAATAATGACTCGCTTGCGATGGGTATATATGGGGCCTTCAACATTTGTCTGCTTGCACAAAGCTTTTAAGCTAGCGCTATTCTACTCATGCATACCTTATCTGTTACAAGGAAATATCGACTATTTGCCAGCTGCGCCGTTACTTAGATTAATAGCTGGTGTAAGAATTGCTGAGCTGTCTTCTTCCAGGGCCTCTTTATAGTATTGCTGATAGGCGTACAAGCTATCATCATCTTCTCTCGAGCCATTGGCTACTATTCCCATTACAGGGACTCTTGCGGTGTACAGTCTATCTAAAGCCTGCTGCAGCTGGGAAGACTTAATTTCGCCTAGGCGTACAGTCAGTAGAAGCCCCTGTGTTATTTGAGCAACCATAAGACTATCGGCAAAGCCCAGCAGCGGAGGCGTATCGAAAATGATTACATCGAATGTCTTATAGATTTGTTGGAAAAACTCCTCTATTTTTTTCGAAGCAAGTACTTTGGCCGGATCTACTGCTATAGAGCCAGACGACATGAAGAATAAATTCTCATCCACCGCTAGATTGACAAAGCTTTCGTCTAGCAAGGCATCACCAGCGATGTAGTCCGATAGTCCTTTCTCATTTGGAAGATTACACAACCGATGAAGCGTAGGATGTCTTAGGTCGGCATCGACTAACAAGGTTCGCTTACCCAAAGATGCACTGGCATGGGCTAGATAAAAGCTAATCGTACTTTTGCCTTCATTCGGCACAGCAGAACTAACCGAAAAAGACTTCGCTATATCTTGAGAGCCACCCTGGCAGACATTTGTAGCTAAAAGCTTAAACGCTTCTAAGAAAGGACCTGTTGTTCTATCTAGGTGCTGAACGCCTTCATTAAAATAAATGGGCTGCCGGGTAGCTTCATACCTTGGTAATATTGAAGCCTTGCTCCCTTCCAACAAGTGGTTGTATGGGATTGTTGCTAGCAGTGGAACATTTGTCAAATCTTTGAGCTCTCTGACAGTGCAGATCTTGCCTTTAACACGGTCGACGAGCAAAGCTATACCTGAACCAAGCAACAAGCCTAGGATTGGACCAACTAGAAGACTGCTTTTGCCAGTCTGAGAAAACGCTTGTGGTGCAGAAGGTGGTGTTAGTATTTCCCATGGCGTTTGCTGTTGCGCAGCCTCAATTCGTAAAGTCTCCCGCTTGGTCAGAAATTCGTTCAGATTAGTCGCTGCAATCTCCAAATCCCTCTGAATAGAGTTGTAGCTACGAGTCACAGTAGATAGATTTCGAATTTGTTCGTCTAGTGTTGCGATTGACTCTCGCAAAGCCTGATCTCGAGCATTAAGCTCGCGAATACGACTCGCGAGTTGCTCTTGCACCCGAACCCCTTCTCGCTCTAACAGTGGTTCTAAGTTGGCTCGACGCTCTTCTATTACTTCTACTTCTGGACTGTCCTCTACATATACGGTCAGGTTGTCAGCAAGCTCACTATCAACTACTAGGAGTTGATCAAGCAAAGACTGATAGCGAGCGCTCTGTGCCAAGGCAGAAGTTGAAGCATATTCGTTGTCTATTCGACTCAATTCCTGTTGTAAGTCGTTATAAAGCTCTGTGGTTTGTGCGATTTCTACCTGCAAGTTCAAATGATCAGAGGTGAATTGAGCCATTTGCTGTGATAACTGATCGCCTTGCGCTAAAGGATCAATTAAATTGGAGTTTTGACGCAAGGCTTCTAATTCTGCTTCCAACTCATTGACACGTGCTCTTACAGCAGGTAGCTGATCATTTACAAAATCAACTCCTCTATAGATATCATTCTGCCGATCTTCTAAGCTGTAGTTGAGGTACGTCTGCAGAACAACCTCTAAAACTGTCGTGACCTTATAGGGATCATCGCTCCGATACTGTACAGTTAATGTTTTCCCATTGTCATTTGGCGTAATTGTAAGATTGTTTTTTAGGCTGTCGTAACTGATATCGGGATAGGTTTTCTCAAGTTCTTCTACAGCTGAGACCAGTACCCGAGGACTCGTCAATATTTTTAACTTGGTATCATCTAATAACCCTACACCAACTGACTCCGATTGATTGCTAAGAGCATCTGGACTAATCGTTGAAATTATCTGAGTTTCTAGGGTTACAAGCGGTGTTAACAGCTCAAAATCTGCTCGATAGAGCGGTGTTTCGGTCAGGGCACGGGCCACTACCGCTGACGTTGCTAAGGCCGTTATACCTGTAATTAAGAAGACGTGACGTTTCAACACATCTACGACTCGACCGAGCCGTAACCCACCTTCTTGGTCTGGTTCTTGAATGATGTCTCTTAGTACTGGTGGATTAGCAGAAGACATGGTTAGTAACCTTTGTGCGGCTCATGACTTGGGTGTTTGTAGGCTGCAGTACGAACGCTTCTTAATGAAATTGGCAAAGATACAATTAAACACTAGTCAAATAAATTTAAAATTGATAGAGGAATCGAGAATAGTGAAAACGCTCTACCTAAAGGCGTTACTACGCTGCCTAGTGTATCTGAGAAGCTAGCTATTCCTGAGCGCCCTACCACGATAACGTCATTATTACGTAGCAGTGGATTTTCCGCCTCGTCAAGACCTGCGGCAAAATCAACATCAATAGAAGTGCGAGTTGCGGTTCCATTAGGGTTTAGCCTGATGAGTTCGACATTCTCTTGCCTAGCTCGGTTGTTAAATCCACCTGCTGCTAGCAAACCCTGACTGAGCGGGGTGTTAGGTGGTATCTCAACGGCACCAGGATCTTCCACTTCCCCTACGACGTTAATCCGAATCGTCTCTGGAGAGAAACTAGCGCTAGCTGCTTCAGTGATTTCACTGGCAATCAAGGTTTCTGCCTCAGGTACAAAGACAGTATCTCCCTCTTGTAGAGCAACATCTTTGGTGATATCTCCATCAGTTAGCAGTGCCCACAGATTCACATCAATAACTAGCTGCGTCCCGTTACGAGTTCGACGGTAGATCTTCACCTCCCGCAGATCAGCTTCTGGTTGGATACCACCAGCGGTTTGAATGGCTTGGCTAACTGTAGGTTGCCTTGCCCCATTTGAGCCAGCCGATGTGCCATTATCACGACTGCTCGAACTACCACTCACAGCGTACGGTCCGGGTCTAAGAACCTCTCCTACAACCGCTACATTCAGCGCCTGAGAGCCTTCAGCTGCAAAACTAGCTGCCGAGAGCTGTAGCGATTCGGCATAATCGAAATCGCTTCTCGTCGGTATATAGATGGTATCACCGTCCTGAAGTGCCAGGTTGTACTGCAAATCTCCTGTGTTTAGAAATTGCCATAGATTGGCTACAAAAGTTTGAACACCCCCAGACGAGTCGGGGCGCTGCACAACCACCTGCCTCAAATCAGCGGACTGGGTAATGCCACCGGCTGTTTCTAGGGCGTTGACTAGAGAAGGGAATTGAGTGCCCTCTCTCTCTAGAATATATTCTCCAGGCCTGGCGACTTCGCCTGCGATACCAACTCTCAGCGGTCGCGGAGTGACCAAGAATATCTCAATTATAGGCCGACGTAGTCTCTGAGCATAGGCTTGTGAAATAGTTCGTTCGGCCTGCTCTAGCGTTAATCCGGCAACTGCAACCTGACCAACTATTGGCAAGCTCAAAGTACCATCGATTAATACTTCATACTCACTACTGTATTCAGGAAGCTGAAATATATCCACCCGCACCTGATCGCCAGCGCCTAATGTATAGCTTTCTACAGTAGGGAAGCCACTCGAAGGAATGATGCCATCGTTTGGAGGCGCCGCTGTAGTTACAGGCGTAGCTGCGTCTAGAGAATTAACTGCTGCTGGAACTTCTGGTGGAGCCTCTAGAACCGGTAAGTTCTGCGTTTCATACTCTGCTGCTCTAATAGGTAGCTGAACAGCAAAAACAACACTCGATAAGGTGCAAGCCAAAGCGAGGTGGTAATCTTTCCTGAAAAGTATGCCAGGCCGGGTAAAAACTTTCTGTGAAGTCATTGGAGAGGTAGGTAGCTTGTCGTTTCTATCAAGCTAGTCAAGTTGGGAAAAGGTGACCACTTCATAAGGTTGCCCCAGATAAATCATGAAACTACATTGATGACGCTTTCACCGATTACCAAGAGCTACATACGACACGCAGATAATCGTTGTAAGTAAAATTACAATCATGAAGCACCGGACAAGTCTTCAAAAGAATTGATCGTTGATAAGGTACTAACAAAATAAGCGTAACTGACATACGAAGAAGATGAACTCTCTCGTATCTTTAGAAGCCTTTTCTTAGACCTTTAGAGAAGACCAATCGGCGCTGTGGTTTCCTAGTAATACTTAGCTGCTTCACTGCCAAATACACAAAGGGCGGAATAGTGTTGAAGTAACGGCCAAACAATCGCTGGGGTTCTTGGACCAGACGATAGAGCCATTCTAAACCAAGTTCTCTAGTCCACTTTGGGGCACGCTTCTGTAAACCTGCATAGACAGGAAAGACGGCTCCTACGCCAACCATGACAGAGTTTAGTCTGCCTCGATGTGCTTCCATCCAACGTTCCTGTTTCGGACAGCCTAGAGATACAAAAGTGATCCCCGCACCGCTACGGTTAATTCTTTCAACGGTTTCCTCATCTTCCCTGTTGCTTAGCGGCCGAAAAGGAGGAGACTCTAACCCTGCAATCTTTAGATCTGGAAATTCTTTGTGCAGTCGAGCTTCCATGGTATCCAAAACGGATTTTGTAGAGCCTATTAAATAGATAGAAACGTTCTTTTCTTGGCAAAGCTTACAGGCTGTCTCGAAGATATCCATACCAGCAACACGATCTTGTGATTCTTCGCCTAGCGATCGCATCATCCATACTAAGGGCATACCATCTGGCGTAACCAGATCCGCTCTATTCAAGATACTTCTAAGGTGATTATCGCGCTGCGACTCAACTAGCATATGAACGTTTGCGACGCAGACCACTTTACTCAAACGCTGCTTACCCCACTCAACCATAAGATTGACTTGCTCACTCAGTCTAAGGGCAGTGATGGGAAGACCTATAACTTCGACACTTTGTGGTTTCATTTTTTAAACTAGTAGATAACAACGATTCAGGAAGGAAGGTATAGTTAATGCACGTGAAGCTCGGCTTAAATAAGAAGTACTCTCTCAGAAAGTATTAAATCGAACTAGCACTAACCGACTTATAAGTAGATGGTAAAAAGAAAAGAAAGTTACTCCTTACTATTCATTACTCCAGGAAACAACTACAAGAACTTACTCTGTCTAAACTGCTAACCGTGAAATAGGTCGTGTCTGAATTAGATTGGTAGTACTGAACCCATTGACTTTACTAACTCTATAGATTCATTTGATGACTTACAGTTGCATTAGCTAGTACAACTACTAACGGTGTGCCTTTAGCAGCTATCAAAGTCATTGCTTGGGTAAAGTGGTAATACCTAGAGCTGCATCTTTGATTGTGTATCCATGATGTAGTCAACTCAGTGAAACTATCAACTATCTGCTGTTAGCTTTAACGAAGATACATGTTGGCGTACTTAGTCGCATACCCATTCTTTACAAATGGGTTCCGTTTCAAGATATGCGTTTGCTTCCTAGCCCCCTGGCGAGGTAGCGACCAAAGTACCTTGCCAAGGACCTAATCTTACTGAACGTTGGCTAGTATCTAAGCTACCGGGATTTGAAGGGAAATGATACTCGACTCGAACAAGGCGCCAAAGTATTTCACTTCCCTATATATTCAGCGGGTGCAGGCCTACAGTCCGGATCCAGACGTGCAGTGTCGCCCGTATCTCCAAGCTCATCAGTGACTTACGGAGGATGGATGAGACCTACTGCAAAATAAAAGAGGTGTGGAAGTACCGCTATCACGCTGTGAACTCTGTGAGCAATACCTTAGATCCATACTCAGTGCTCAGCGGGATGCCAAAGCTACTCAACGCTTTCTAAGTCTTTCTGCGTAGAGTTCTTAGCGCATCCTACACGCTTGAACCGAGGGCCAATCCCGTCGATATGAATGCGATCTATCCCTCTGCGATCGCTCTTTGAAACCCGATGAGGCTCTTTTTAAAACTACGGAAGTCCAAGTGGATAAGTACTCGAACAATATGGTGGAGCAGGACCATCAATTTATAAAACGGCGCATAAAGCTAGGGCTAGAAGGTGGTTCAATTTGGCCAGGCATACGCTCAGAGGTTGTGAGGCGATAAATATGGATCCGCAAGCGGCAGATCAAAGGTGTCGACAGCGGGAATGTAATAGGACAGCCCTCCTTCCTCAACCGAATCTTTAGAGTCGTTGTACAATCGCGGGAATGGTGATAGTGTTGTTCTGTCTTAACCACTTTCTGGCAACAGAGCTGTATTTCTTGCTCTATTGGCACTTGTGTATGTGAATAGCTTTATCTAGATGTAGAGCCTTCACTAGCTTTTAGATTTCGATCAGCCGCTCCGAATCATCAAGCATTTCATTGAGTTGATATTAGCTTCATATTGGGAACTCTTGATTAGGCCTCAGGCTCAACAACAGTTAATACTGTATGCAATTGCTAACGAAATCTTACTCTTTCGGCATTTCCTGTTTTATGAAAACTGATGTTTCCTATTCTGGGTCAGTAATTTTGGTGCATGTATATCGGTGTCTCGCAAACTTCTCTAAGGCATCGAAGCAAAGTATCCGTACCGACAAGCAAAACGCACAGTGATAACAAGAAACAGCGGCAGCGACAGTTTGTAGCGACCTGTGTTGGCTTTGTCCAGATTACCAATCCTTTGCTTGGCAACGAAGGCGCTAGAAGCTTATGACTTGATAGCGTATCGGCATGCTGACCTCCCAGAATGTACTTCAGTGCCTACGCTATGGGAACAGGGTTTTCTTGCGGCCTTTGCCTCGTTAAGTGCAGGTTTGCTGCAACTGCACCAAACATAAAAATGGTAACGTTAGGCGTTTTTTGTAGCTGAATAACTTTTGTAGTAACAGGTGAGATGTTTGCTGGTTTCTCTGTACTAGAACAGTTTCTCAAAGATATTTGTTCCGCGTCACTGCATCTAGACCATCAACTATTTCTACATATCAGAAAATCAATTCATGAACACAGACTTTGCATTGTATTCTCAGTTTGATCAGGTCGTATCACATTTTGATGGCAACAATAGAGACCCAGATGACATAGCTGGACTACCTGTAGCAGCTGCGTTGATTAGAGCCGCAGATTTACAAGATAAGTCCACATTCTTCTACAACAACAATGTAGGGCAGCCGAACGTTCGCGGTCGTGTTGAGACTATGCGAGAAGGTGCTGCTTTTGCAGAGACACTAGGTATAGAGACTTACGACTATCAAGAAGATATGGCCGAAACAACTCAAAAACTGGTAGATATCTTCAACTCTGGTAAGCAGATTCTGGTACTAGAGGGAGGACGTATGGAAATGACCTACCGTGCTCTCGAACTGACCGACCCTGGCAATCTCAGCAACATCACACTGCTCTCTCACTCTAGTGCGAACGAAGATTACGATTTGGGTGGCACCCGTACATGGAGTGACTTACAGCGCGACTTTTCTCAAGTTGCTTTTAGGACTATCATCGACCAAAATGGCGGATTCAATAGTTCTCAATGGCAATGGCTAGACAATACAACAGATCCGCTCCTACAAGAAGTGCGATCGCTCATGCAAAATGCAGAGCGCAAGGTAGATGATCCTTCTGATGCTGGAATGCATTTCTATGCTTTGACAGGCGATGAAACGGGTGATCCAATAGATGCTAAAAACTTTTTTAACACCTATTTATCTCCTCAAGGCCCAATAGAGTCGGTGGTAGCACCAACTCCTGACCCAGTCGTTCCTCTCGATCCTACCCCCGAACCAGTATCGCCTCCTGTCACTCTTAAGCCGACGGTTCCTGTTGATAGCAGCTTAATCACGTTGGCTCTGGTGAATGCGAATAATGGCGAAATTGTTCAAGGGTATGAGGATCTAAGCCGCGTTTCGCAAATAGACCCTAACGCTTTAGGAATCGACGACTATAGTCTTATTGCTCGCCCAAGCTCCTCCGCAATCAAGAGTGTGAAGTTTGAAACGGCAGCTGGTGATCGTATTGAAAACGTCAAACCATATACGCTGTTTGGCGATCGCAAGGGAACTATTACTGGTCAGGTTATAGATGACGGTGACTACCAGGTGAAGGTAACTGGCTATAGCGAAGCTAACGGTGGTGGTCAGATGCTTTCTATACTGACAGTTGATTACAAGGTTCGCCACTCAAGCCCTCGGCCAGATGACGCACCTTCCATCCATGATGTTACGCATGAAAATGTCAGCCCAACCACTGATTTAGGCGTAGTAGGTTCCTCGAATCTATATATAGTTGGTACAGACGGCAATGATACGCTAGTCGGCGATGGTACCAACCAAAAGATCGTTGGGGGAAGAGGCAAAGACAGGCTGGTAGGAGTAGATGAGAGTGCTCATAGACCAGGCTTAGGTGAGCAGGACGTCTTGATCGGTGGAATAGGTGCCGATCGCTATGTTCTAGGTAATACTCTAGGCGCTTTCTACGACGATGGAGATATTGGTACTAGCGGCCTAGCAGACTTTGCAGAAATCCGTGGCTTTAGCGAAAGACAAGATATTATTGAGCTACATGGCGTAGCCTCAGATTATCGCCTAGGAGCAACAACAGTTAGAGGCAAAGATAATCTGGGTATATTTCTAACGTCAGGCGAAGATGAGTTGATTGCTGTGTTGAAAGACAGTCAGCAAAAAAACTTGAGTTTTGAGAGCAGTGCGTTCGAGTTTGTTTCGTAGCTTTAGGGCTCAGCACTTCGAAGTTGACAGCTCTTTTTCAATCTGCTAGTCCTCGGTAGATTGAGAAAATATCGTTCGGATTATATTCACTGGCTTAGGTGAAACGCGCATCCGGATGAATCGGACGCATATTTAGTCAACTTTCTATCGAAAAACTTGATGTAGACTCGGTCAGTGATTAGGAACAATGATGACGTCCTTATTTGTAGGATTTTGAAGTTGACATCAAGCATGTTTTTCGTTTAGATGATGATAGTTTACTCAGGGTTGAAAGAAATCTAACTCGACCTTTGTCACTAGGAATGCATCTGCTAGCAGAGCGCGTTAGAGAGATTTAAACTAAAGCACTTTGACTGTAGCCATTAATTATATGCCTTTCAAAATCTTGGTTTGCTTGTAGCAACCCGCGTCACCAGTTACAAAAAACGCTTGTCTTCGTACATCCTGGAAATAGAAAAGCCCCCATACTTTGGCTTGCCATTAGAATTACTACACCGCAAATAGCTTGCAAACTATGCATTCAAAGCCTTCCGGCTTCGCTAGCTCAGTTCCGCACGGAGCTAAGTAGCTCTGTCTATCCAATCTAGCTATTGGACTGACAAGTTTTCAGCAATAGTCTTAGCGCTGTGCTCTTCTGCAATCAGTTTCAATACTGCGCGCCGACGATTAGAGTAATCGTCGATGACTTTTACCAGAGCCTTTTGATTCGGCGCGTTAGTGCTTTTCAATGGCTCTTGAGAAATAACGGCTGGAGCGACGTAAACTCGTCGCTTGATAACCAATGAACTTCTGTGAGTTTTCAGTGCTCGCAGTGTTTGAGTTCACAAAGTCATCAGAGAGCGTTAGAGATAAATATTTTTCTCGCTTCTAGCATACTCTCCATGCAACAACTTGTGCATCAACCACCGTTCAGTCTTATCTTCTAGAGCTAACTTTTTTCCTGACAAACCATAACGATACTTCGTGCAGGCGTCTTTCTTTAAACTAACTACCCACAGGGATCTCAACCAAAATGAACACCAGTAACCATGTAATGGAAATGCACAACAACTATCAAGGTATGAGTCCAGATGGCAGCGTATCGAATTCCGCAGGGAAAACTGTACTGTGGTCGCAGGCATCTGAATGGTTGGGAAGAACACCTAAGGCTGGGGAAGATGTTGTTATCCCAAAAGGACTCTCTGTATTTCTTGATGATACTACTCCAGAACTAGGAAATCTAGTTATTCATGGCAACTTAATATTTGGCGAGACTGATGTCAGACTTACGGCTGACAACATTGTTGTGTTTGGCGAAATGACAGCAGGAAGTGAGACGGCCCCTCACGAACACAAGGCTGAGATTATCTTAACTGGTAAGTCGGGAGATGCTGATGTTGTTCTTTCAGAACTAATGGATGGCCATATGGGCCATATGGGAGGAATGCATGCACAGCATATGGACAACCCTATCGATAACAAAGTTGTTATTGTAGCGCCTGGTGGCAAGCTGTCGCTGCATGGTGCTAAGGTCGATAGCTGGATGCAGCTAAACTCGACAGCAAATGCGGGTGATAGGTCCATCAAACTCAACGGATCACCTAAAGGATGGGGGGTCGGTGACACAATTGCGATCGCCCCTACTGACTTCGATGTGTTTGAGGTAGAAGAGCGAGTCATTAGCCGTATCGAAGGCTCAACTGTATTCTTTGATCGCCCTTTGGAGAACAAGCATTACGGTCAGCAGCAGGCATTGGGTAACGGTAAGGTGCTCGATATGCGCGGTGAGGTGACTAATTTGTCACGCAACATTAGTATCACCGGGTCGGATGAGGGAGAAACTAGAATTGATAACAGTCGTGAGAACCCTAACTATTACACTCGAACTGGCTACGGTGGACACACCATATATATGGCTGGTTCTGATATCAAAATTGACGGCGTAGAATTTGCTGGATTAGGTCTTTCTGGAGAGCTAGGTGGCTATCCTGTTCATTTCCACCACACAGGTGATGCAGAAGGCTCATATTTGAAGAATTCCTCTGTTCATAACACCTTTCAGCGAGGTGTTGTTGTTCATAGAACAGATAACTTGTTAGTCGAAGGCAATGTAGCTTACGAGACAATGAGCCATAGCTTCTACATTGAAGATGGCGTAGAAACTGGCAATCAGTTCATCAACAATCTAGCTATGCTGCCTCGTTCTACTCAGCAAGAGTTTCGAGTAGATAATCCACGGTTTGGCCGCAAAGAGCGAGCTTCTGCTTTTTGGATCACTAACCCTGACAATGCTTTTGTCGGTAACCATGCTGCTGGTGTTGTTAGCGGTCAAGGATTTTGGTTTGTTGAACCAGACAACGGTTCTGGTACCGCAGACAAAAAGGGAAAGGCGCTAAAGCAGGCCCCAATCCGTCAGTTTGAGGACAATACGGCTCATACAATCATGTTTGATCCCTATGCTTCCGATAACTTGGGCTATCGATTCAATTGGACTGGCAATGGACTGGAATTAGGAGAAAGCTTTACTACCCGTTCGGATAATGCCGCTATCAAGGACTTTACCGCCTGGAAAATTGGTAACATGGCTGTCCAAGTAGGTCCGACGAGAAATGTCAAAATCGAAGATGCTATTCTTGCTGAAGCCAGAGTGATGGTGCAGTCAAAGAGTCGCAGTCGGCGTCCTAGCGATGATCCGCTACAGTTCATTCGGCCTACGCTAGTAGCTGAGACTAACAACAAAGTGGCAGGTCGTGATCTTCAAAGTCTCTTACCTAAGAACTTTCCAGGTCCTTTTCTCCACGAGTCTGCCCGGCCGCTCGAGTTTGTTGAAGCTACAATCATTGGTCAAGACGAGCTAGAGTACCCCAAACGCAAAGAATTTCAAAATCAGCTGACATTCTTGCAAGGAGTCAACAACCTTGAACCTGAGCCAGTCGTTGAACCTGAGCCAGTCGTTGAACCTGACCCAGTTGTTGAGCCTGAGCCAGTCGTCGAACCTGACCCAGTTGTTGAGCCTGAGCCAGTCGTCGAACCTGACCCAGTTGTTGAGCCTGAGCCAGTCGTCGAGCCTGACCCAGTTGTTGAGCCTGAGCCAGTCGTCGAGCCTGACCCAGTTGTTGAGCCTGAGCCAGTCGTCGAGCCTGACCCAGTCGTTGAACCTAAGCCAGTCATACCATCTGACAGTATGGATTTACTGACGCTGTCTCTGATTGATGTGGCAACTGGCAAGCCAATAGAAGGCTTTGAGGATTTGGGCGCGCTTACAGAAATTAATCGAAACGCACTTAACTTTCGAGAGTATAATTTGGTCGCTCGAATCAACAGGTTCAACCCGTCTGCCAAGGCGGTTGAAAGCGTGAAGTTTGAGTCTAATCTGGGCGATCGCATTGAGGACGTTGCACCTTATGCAATCTTCGGAGATAGGAATGGTAACTTCAAAGGAAAGACGTTTCGTAATGGTAGCTACACTATAGAAGCGACTGCCTACTCAGAGAACAATGGAAAAGGAAAAGTGCTGTCTACCGTATCTGCTAGCTACACAGTCGTTCAGGAACCGGTTTCAAGTGAAGTAGAAGCGCAAACAGTATCTATCAATGATATTGCTAACTCAACTTCCAACGTAAGCGATTCGGGCAAGGCCACATTAGATAACAGTGTCATCACAGGAACTAGTCGTGCCGACAAACTTTACGGTGGGGTGGGGAATCAAAAGATATCCGGCCGCGGTGGTGCAGATCAGCTAACTGCAGTGGATACGAATAGCGACATGCCTGGAATAGGCGAGAGAGACGTTCTACTCGGTGGTAAAGGGGCAGACCTGTACGTCCTAGGAAATGCTGATACGGCCTTCTACGACGATGGAGATAGCAACAGTATGGGCCTGTCAGACTATGCGCTCATTCGCGGACTGACGCAAGAAGATACCATTCAGCTACACGGAAAGAAGAGTGATTATCAATTGGGTGCATCGCCTTTAGACAACAAGCAACATTTAGGTATCTTCCTGAAGTCATCGGGTCAAGAGGAGCTAGTAGGTATCGTAGGATCGGGGCAAGGCAAATCGCTCACCCTTGATAGTCCTATCTTCAGCTTCGTATAGAGCCTGTTCAAGATCTTAGAAAGCGACTGCAACGGAACTTGTGGAAGTACCGCTATCGCACTTGGCACTCAGCGGACCTTGGGTATCATATTCAGTGCCAGACACAATAACAAAGTTGCTAAACGCTTTCTAAGTCCTTCTACGTAAAGTCCTTAACGTATCCTATCCCATTGGACCGGGCTCCATTATTGTCGATATGAATGTAGCCTATCCACCGCTATCGTTGAATCGAAAGTTGGCACGAGCCCGAAATCATGTGAATACGTACTATGACGGTACTGTGTAACTATGAGGCTCTAACCCCCTAATTCTGTCCGGAGTACTGCTCAGGGTAGATCTACCCTAGATTCTTAAAAGTATTGACAGCACGCCTTTTATATCTCCAATTGTTAAACTGTCTAGCTAAGGTATAAGCACTTTGTCTAAACGAGTCCAAAACCAAATTCGATAAAAAAGGAAACTCAATGGAATATCGATATTTTATGAGATAGGGCATTGCCAGTAGCTCAAACACGAACCGATCTATCTTTGGCATCTGTGTCAAGAACTTTCCCTGATTGCTAGCATCAATGCCACCTTTCACCTTTCCGTGAATCGTATTTTCGTGCTGAGATAACAGTAAGTTTCTGTTAAGGGCTGAAGTAGAATATCTCTCACACAGATCTTCCGTAAATTCGATGTCTAAAAACTCACAGAGCCCTCTCAATTCATGTTTAGACTGAGCCAGTACGTCCTCGTAACGAAGCTCGTATAGCTGCTCACAATCATTTTCTTCTATCCGCTTGAGACCATCAATCCAATAAAGTGCAGAGGTTATCGGACTTTTTGGCCCAAACTTATTTAGGCTCCCCTTGTGAACTTTTTGGTACGAAAGACATACATCTCGGCCATCCCTAACGATGTGTACTATCTTACATTTCGGAAAAACTTCAAATATCTTATCCACGCTGGCAATCAATACGGGGTGCTTGATTCCCCACTGCAGATTAGGAAGATCTTTTATCTTCATATAGGCATCATAGATAGCTCTATTGACTTCGGAGAAGCTTGAGGGGGATGCGTTTTGTAAGTAGTTCAGCAGATAGTCTTTATCCATACCCCAGCCATTCTCTTGAGAAGCTTTCATAAATAGCTTCACAATTTGGTTATAGTCTTCATCAGAGAACTTTTCTTGATCTTTATAGAAAGGATAGGCCCTAGCGAAGAAGTCACTTTCGTGAGGAATATATATCTGTTCACTCGCGTTCAGTATAGCCCTCAGGAGCGTAGTGCCTGATCGACCAGAACTTACGATAAATACAGGGGACAAGTTTGTATTATTCATGCTATCAACGATTTGGTAGTGCGATTCAGTAAAGGGTGGAGAAAGTATCAGGAGTCAGAACTATCCACTCTCTTTCTTCTGACCAAGCGGTTATACCCATGAATGAAGTTCTATATCGCTCGATAGGGTTGCCCAACCTCTTTGAGAATGACAGCGCCTTCCTCATAAACCGCCCAACTTTTTGACGTAGGGCATTACCATTCTTATGTTGACTTGCTCTGTGTAGCTAGTTGGGACACTGTCTTTCTCTACCCACCGAAAATGTCGCATGCTCGAAATCATCGTCTCATATCAATCCGATGAACCATCACTCTAGCTACTCAAAATCGTATCCAAATAATGCAATATCTCTTTCATATCGGGTAGCAACTACTTCTTTTAGATCTTCAGAATAGTACTTTCGGTAGTCCCTTCTAAATGACCTTTGTAAATGAGGAAGTTCCATAGGTTCGACGTTGAGGTGATCACAGATCCGCGCCAAATCCTCACTCAAGCTCTCAAACTTGCCGACAAAGTTGGGCAGCAGTTTACCGTCTACGCCCACAATAAAAGTGTGTTGTGACCTAAAGTGCTTTTCTGCTAAGGTCTCAGGGATATCAATTACGCTATTCACAAACGCCCCGAAGGACATACCGGCTTCAAAAGTGTCATAGTGTGCCAAACCTACACTCACGCCGTTTTGAAACCAGCGATTGTTAATATGCGCATCCGACTTAATCTTATTGCAATAGCAAGACACTAGCCGGTCCCATGGGTTGCGTACAAAAGCAAATTTGAAGTAGTCTTCATACCCCTGCAATGCATCAAGATCTTGGATGCCAGGGAAGTACGTATCATGTACAGAAATGTCTGAATCAGAAGACATCTCTATCAAGTCAGCGCAAGCTTTCTTAAGACTGGTACAAGCTACCTTTGGGATAGGGAAATAAATCACTTTATGCTTCTTAATCAAGATTGCTTTGCTCATTAAGTACCTACCTCGGAGGCGATTGTAAAAATCGTTCCAATTTCTAGTGACCTTTTCCAGAGCAGACGTAGACTGAGTGGATTGGACAGTCATCACATATCCTCATAACAGTACTTAATTCATATTCCAGTCGTTATCCCAAGAGGCCTTCACAAATAATTTTATACCTGGCTATAGTCCTTGTTGGAGAACTCCTTTTGATTCCTATAAACTCGCTCCCTATATATTAAGGAGAAGCTCTAGCAAAGAAAGCATTTTTGTAAAGAATATATGAAGGAATATATATCTGTTCACTCGCGTTCAGTATATCCCTTAGGAGCGTAGTGCCTAATCGACTAGAACTTACGATAAATACAGGGGACAAGTTTGTATTATTCATGCTATCAATGACCTGGTAGTGCGATCTAGTAGAGAGCAGAGAAAACATTAGGATCCAGACAATCCACCTTTTTTCTGACTGAGCGGTTGCACTTATGAATGAAGTTCCATATCGCACCAGTATGCTTGCCCAACTTCTTTGAGTAATAAGGGCTTCTTCCTCACGAGTCGCCCTCTTTAAGACAAGGTATTATCACTCCATGTTGACCGCTCAATGTAGCTAGCCAAGCCACTATCTTTAATTTACCGAAAGTCGCTTGCTCAGAATCACCGTGGCCTACGACTTCACAGTATTCTGTGTACACTTTGGCACATTGTCTGTACATAGGAGGTAGTGATTGATACAACTGTTGTGCAGAAACTTGTGGACGGTGGCCGATAGCTCACTTAATAATTTCTCTCGTATCCGCATCCATCGCTAGCAAACCCTACCGCTTATTGCCGTTATTAGGACCTTGCATCGTCTTATGCCCTAGGGAATGCCTACCAAACGACGGCCGCCGTCTCTGCAATTGTAGTTCTGCTTCCCACGGTGTGTCCTACTATTCTTTGATATGTCGTGATAGCCGCAAATGGGATAGGTCATTCATGACTTTATGGTCATGGCACTTTTGCCGGACAGCAGTAATGTCCCAACCTTCCCTCTAGCTTTTACACTAATTCTCTAGCTTTTAGACATATGTACTACCCACATGCATATGTCAACTTTCTGTATAAAAAGCGTTCACATATGAAGAGACCACATAGAAAGAAAATAACTAGCCGATTAAGAAGTAATAATATAGAGCAGTCCAGTACTGATAAGCTGACAAAAGTTACTGCGCTTTAGTCAGTTAACTAGGGAAAAATTGGTCGTGGACCGACATCTCATGAACTGGTTTTGAGGAGAGCTTACTTCTATGTGGTATTTTCTAAACGCGATCTCGAATATACTTTCAATTGGTAAAATAAAGTTTCTCCTAATTGCTCTTGGCTTCATTTTTGTTTCTGTACTAGAAGCTTTTGGCATTGGCCTAATTGGCCCATTCATTTACTTTGTTAGTGATCCTAGTGCTATTCAAAGACAGCCCTATCTCAATCGAATATATCAGCAACTAAATCTATCTAGCCCAAACGATTTTTTGCTTTGGCTTGGAATTGGAATTATTGTATTCTTTGCATTCAAGTCAATGATGAACTGGCGAGTACAATCATTTATCTATAAATTTAGCTTCACCCAAGAGGCCAAGCTCGCGAAGAAGTTGATGCGTTTATATCTAAAAGCACCCTACACCTATCATCTATCTAAAGACAGCTCATATATTATAAATACTATTTTAAGTGATGTTAAAGCGCTTTCTTTAGGGGTCTTCGTTCCTAGCTTAACTATTCTCGCCAATATATCTGTTATCACCTCTCTGTCTCTTCTTCTGCTGATTTCAGATCCCTTGGTAACAGCGGTTGCTATATTATTCATTCTGCCTATATTCCTTGTACTCAATACCTTTCGAAGCAGAATTAGAAGCTGGGGTTCAGAAATTTCAAACTCTAATCGCAATAGTGCGAAGATAATCTATGAGTCGCTAGGTGGTATCAAAGAGGTTAAAGCAATAGGCTGCGAGCAATACTTCAATGATCAGCTGAGTGCTCAGTGTAACCGTTATGTGAAAGCGTCTTCTGACAATTTCTCCTTCAAGATCTTACCTAGGATGGTACTAGAGGCGGCTTTTGTTGCTCTGCTGGTAGGAATTACCCTCTTGGTACTATTTGTTAGAGGAGATGCTTCCTCAATGATTGCGACTTTAGGAACCTTCGCTCTAGTTGCTGTTAGGCTGATCCCAGCCTCTAGCAATCTAGCAAGCTCTCTTATTAATGTGCGGAGTAAGGGATATGTTGTCGACAAGCTTTACGCCGATCTACAAGAGCTTGAAAGGGCCGCTCATAGCAATAGAGAAACAACTACCGAAAAAGACCCAAGAACATTTGGCTTAAGTTTCACAGAAAGCATTCAACTCAGTCATATCTCTTATTCCTACCCAGGAAGCTATCAAGAAGCGCTTTCAGACATTAGTATTCAAATAAAAAAAGGTCAGTCAGTCGCATTTATAGGTAAATCTGGTGCAGGGAAAACGACACTAGTAGATGTATTGTTAGGCATCTTGACTCCTAGCAGCGGGGACATTCTGATAGACGGCGTTTCTATCTATAACAATCTGGCAGACTGGCGACAACTCATCGGCTACATGCCACAGTCTGTCCATCTGATTGATGATTCTCTAGTTAAGAATATAGCGCTTGGAGTCTCAGATAAGGCGATTGACTACGAGAAGATACACCATTGTATTCGATCGGCCCAGCTCGAAGATGTAGTCAAGAACCTTCCAGAGGGTATATATGCTGAGCTAGGAGAACGGGGTGTAAGGCTCTCTGGTGGACAGCGGCAAAGGGTAGGTATTGCTAGAGCGCTCTATCACGGCAGCGATATCTTGATTATGGACGAAGCTACCTCTGCACTAGATAGTGAAACGGAAGCCCTTATCACAGAGTCAATAAAATCACTGAGCCGTGAGAGAACTGTCATTGTGATCGCCCACCGGATGTCCACAATTCAGCACTGCGACCAGGTTTTCCTCTTAAACAACGGACAGCTCACTCAAACAGGAAGTTATGAGGAGGTCGTTGCTAGCAGAGGTCTATAATTGCGGTTCCCATCCATATCAAAATATGCTTCGTCTTCTACCTCAGATCAAAACTCAAAAACTCCAGAATGTTTCTATCAAAACTAGAAACCTGATTAGGGGTCCTTTGAAGAAGAATATTTATTTCCACCACATTCCTAAGTGTGGCGGGACCTCTCTGAATAGAGCGCTTCAGTCCTGCTATGTCAAGTGGAATCTATGGGAATCTAGTAATGTTCTAAATCTAAATTCAGCAGCCTCCTGGCAATCAGCTCAAGTCTTATTTGGAAAGGAGCTACCACCTGATGTGGTAGATGATTCTGCGGTGATGCAGCTACGAGAAGAACTTCTATTTTATTTTATGTCTTTGGGCCATGTCCATTATCTATCTGGGCACTTTCCATTTAGCACCTTAGCTCATCAGTACTATGGTAGTCGATTCGATTTCATTACGGTTCTTCGTGACCCGGTTGATAGATGGATATCGAGCTATTTCTATAACAACTACAGACAGCAGTCCTCTTACCGTAAGATTGCGATCGATCTTGATGATTATATTAATTCTGAATTAGGGCGATCGCAAGGCTATGAATACGCTAAGTTCCTAGGTGGTGTTGCCAAAGAGGGTAGCTTCATGAATGCTGATTTTGTACAGCGAGCAAAAGAGAACTTGCATAAGTTTCAACTGATTGGATTTCTAGACGACATGGCTACGTTTCAGAAGATGTTCGCTCAGCGCTACGGCACAAAGCTACGCATAAACACGCTGAATCAGCGGCCTAGTAAGGAAAAAAAACTCAATGAAATCATTAATGAGAAGATGATGGGTACTATTAAAGAGATCTGTAGCCCTGACTTGGAAATATACAACTATGCCGTGGACAACTTTAAATCAGGGTTATAGGGTTTCAAATGTCATTTCTTCGTACAGCAATCAGCAGCAAAAAGATAAGTGCTGGCTTTCGTAAAGGTGTCAACACGCTTCGGCATCAATTAGAGGACCGCATTCGCCTTTCACAGCTATCCTCAGACAGTTCACCTATCGTTAATGACAAAGAGATTCGTGTCGTAGGTCTCAGGCGTACTGGCAATCACGCAATCATGAACTGGATTAGAAAGCAGCAGCGGGGCGAGATCTTTTATATCAACAACGCACTGATCAACGTTAATCCATACCGCGACGTTTACGAAGAGCAGGTCCGCATAGCGAAAAAACCTGATATTAGCGGCTGGAGAACTGACAACCTTGAAAAGTGGAAAAAGGAAGCCCTCGGAGATTTCTCATACAAAGATTGCCTAGTATACAGCTATGAAGACCAGCCAATGGAGAAAATGTGCGACCCCGCCTTCGAGAAGAAGCATGATATCTATTTTGGTAAAAGCAGAATTCGATACGATCTGATCTTATTAAGAGATCCTTTCAACCTTTTCGCTAGCAGACTCAGAGCTAGTCGTAGAAAGAACCCTACAGCAGGCTCGATAGACTTTATGAAAGTAAAGTCTCGTCACCATACGCTGCCGCAGCTATGGATAGACTATGCAAAAGAGTACCTAAACGAAACGAACTACCTAAGTAACGTCAAAGTTCCAGTGAATTACAATCAGTGGGTGAACGATAGTGCCTATAGACGCCAGCTCGCTGAGACGCTTGGACTTGAATTTACCGATTCTGGCGTGGACGATGTAATGACCAACGGCGGTGGTAGCTCGTTCGATGGGACTAACCTTCAAGGGAAAGCTACTGAAATGTCTGTGCTAGAGCGCTGGACACACTTTTCTGATGATGCAGAATTCAAAGCGCTAATAGCAGATAAGTCTCTGCGAGACTATTGCACCGAGATATTCGGAACTATCCCTGGCACCGAGTCACTGTATACATCGAGCACGTAGAGTCAGTCTTGCTTCTACACGTCTACCATACCGATTTGGAGATTAAGTTATAGCTATGACTAACTCTATAGAATCAACGGCCGTATCAACAGCTTTTGTATCAGTTATCATTCCAGTCTATAACGATCCACATAGATTACAGACCTGTCTCCAAGCATTGGACAATCAGACCTATCCCAAATCTCACTACGAGGTGATTGTAGTCGACAACGCTTCAACCGAGAGCCCTGCGCAGATCGTTGCACCCTACGAATGGGCTAGTCTGATGGTCGAACGTGAGCCTGGTTCATACGCCGCGCGTAACACCGGGATCAAACAAGCAAAAGGGCCGATCATCGCCTTCACTGATGCTGACTGCATCCCTGATACTGACTGGCTGCGAGCGGGTGTGAGCTGCTTAGAATCAACCGAGGGGTGTGGTATGGTCGCTGGCCGTATCGACCTTTTTTTTCAAGATCTAGAGAAGCCGACAGCAGTCGAGATATATGAAAGTGTCGAGATGGGATTTTCCCAAGCTGAGTTCTTGGCCGAGCAGCACTACGGTCTTACAGCTAACCTATTTACCTACAAGCAGGTCATAGAAGACGTTGGGCTATTTAGCACTACCTTGAAATCGGGTGGCGATAAAGAATGGGGACAGCGCGTTTTTGCAGCTAACTATCCTCAAGTCTACGCGCACGACGCCTATGTTTGTCATCCTACTCGCCACAGCTTCGGCGCACTCTACAAGCGGGTAACCCGAATCGTAGGGGGAAAACATGATGCAGCGCAGTCTCAATGGTCTCATCTAGATAATGCCAAAGGATTCGCTAAAGACCTTGTTATGGCATTCACTCCACCGGGTCGTAGTATCCTGCGCGTTTGGGACAATAAAAAGCTTCAAACGCAAAAGCAGCGGTTTCAATTTGTTTTTGTAATGTTTTTCGTTAGATATGTTAGCGCTTGGGAAAGAATGCGACTACGACTTGGCGGTCGCTCCAGAAGGTGGTGATAATACGAAGGATTGTTCGTATCTTTTGACAGGGACAGATCCACAAATCTATAAGGGGAAATAGATTGAGATGAAGCTTGCCTATGTGACAATCAAAAACGCTCAACAGCTAGGCAAAGGTACCGAATGGTCGGGGACTGGCTATCACATCGCTCAAGCTTTGACAGAACAGTCCGTCTCGATTGACTACCTGGGACCGCTAAGAGACCCCCTGTCGATGAAGGCTCTGCGTAAGCTGAAGCGTCACTACCACCAGATTGGCGGTAAAGTTTACTTCAAAGATACCGACCCAGCGATTCTACAACGATACGCTAATCAGGTTGCCGAAAAGCTAAGGCTTGCTCCTCACGATGCAATTTTGAGTGCAACGAGCAACCCAATTGCCTATCTCAAAAGTCAGCAGCCTATTCTGTTTTGGGCTGATGCAACGTTTCAAAACACGGCTGAGTTCTATCCAAAATACAGCAATCTCTGTCAGTCATCGGTAGACTACGGTCATGAAATGGAGCGACTAGCGCTAGAAAAATGCCGGTTTGCAATTTATTCCTCTGATTGGGCTGCAAATACCGCTATTAATTTTTACGGAGCAGAGCCTGAAAAAGTTAATGTAATTCCTTTCGGAGCTAACCTAACATCTAATTTATCACCTATAGAAGTTGAAAGTTTGGTAGATTCGCGGCCTTCAACGACTTGCAAGCTGATTTTTATCGGTGTGGACTGGATAAGAAAAGGGGGTGATAAAGCGCTGGCGGTCGCCAAAGCATTAAATCAGGCCGGCCTACCAACAGAGCTGACGCTAATAGGAACTCAACCTGAAGATGACGCTCCTCTCCCTGATTATGTCAAGCCAATGGGCTATATCAGCAAGCTTACAGCATCGGGCCAGCAACAAATTTCTCAGCTTATCGGAGAGTCTCATTTCTTAGTCCTACCGACTCTAGCTGACTGCTCGCCCATTGTGCTATGCGAAGCTAATGCCTTTGGCGTTCCTTGTCTTTCAACCGATATAGGTGGTATTCCAACCATCGTAAAACCTAATATCAACGGTCAGCTATTCGGTGCTCAATCAAGCGTCGGCGACTACTGCACGTATATTGCAGATTTGTTTGCTGATTACAGCCGCTATAAAAAGATGTGCCTATCGTCTTTCTGGGAGTACAAAGAACGATTGAACTGGCAGGCGGCAGGAAAGGCGGCTAAAGCGCTCCTTCACCAGGCTTGTCAATGAATGGTATTTTCTAGATTTTGAATGCTGCAGGTTCACTTTCACGTATTTGATTGTCAGGTATTTTCGCTATGGTACATTCCCCGCTAGTTAGCATAATCATCAATAACTACAACTACGAGAAGTTCCTGCGCGATGCTATAGACAGTGCGCTTAATCAGAGCTATGACAATGTCGAGGTGATTGTCGTAGATGATGGATCAACTGATACTTCTAGGGACATTATCAGAAGCTATGGCGATCGCCTCATACCGCTCTTCCAGGAAAACGCCAAACAGGGTGCTGCTTTCAACAATGGGTTTGCTCACAGCAAAGGCGATATCATTCTCTTTCTAGATTCAGACGATTATCTGTTTGAGCAGACACTAGAGAAGATTGTTGAAGTCTGGAACCCAACAGTCTCCAAAGTTCACTATCGGCTACAGATTGTCGATGCTCAAGGTGAGATTCAAGGTCCTTGCTATCCGCCACGCAATCTGCCACTAGCTAGTGGCGAAGTATGGAAGGAGCTGTTCGATAGAGGCGCATATACTGGTGTCTCTACTAGTGGCAACGCTATTAGCCGTCATGCACTAGCAGAAGTCTCTCCTATCCCAGAGAAGTATAAGCTGACATCTGATGACTATCTTTCCACGCTTATTCCTTTCTATGGCGAAGTAGTCGCAATAGATGAGCCACTAGCGGCTTACCGTATTCATACGAGTAATCAGTGGGCGCTAGTCACCGTCAGCGGCGATAGATTTCATCGTTTCGTACATCATCACAATCAGAGCCAAGCCCTAATTGAACAGCAGGCTGAGAAGATGAATTATTCACTGCCAGACGACTTAGAAGAGCGTAATCCTGGCTATGTGTGGTGTCGTCTCTCTTCGCTGCGGTTGGGACCTAGCAAACATCCAAAAACAAAAGATACTTCCTTTAAGCTGATGTACTGGGGAATACGATCACTTTGGAAGTATTCAGACTTCAACATTAAAAAGCGTCTGATCTATAGCATTTGGTTTGTCTGGGTAGCTATCATGCCGCTACCACTAGCAAAATTAGCTATCACCTGGTTATATGTGCCGCAAAATCGGCCGAAGCTTCTAGACTGGGCGAAGCAGCTAACTTCTCAGAAGAAAACAGTACCGATTGAAGCAGTTAATTAACCTGATTAGTTATCGGAAAATCGAACAGCCAACCTATGAAACTTACTAAAAACCGTTTAACAGAAGACTACGATACAGCTATTCTCGTCGAGCTGTATGGCGAGGCAGCCCATTCTCCACTACAGCGAACCACGTCTCAGATTCGTCATGAACTCCGTCGTCTGATGGTAAAAGTTCCAGCTGTGTACCTACCGCTTACCCGATGGAAGTATCCACCTGGCGTGCTTCATCGGCCTGAAGCGTTGCGTCACGATACCGAGATTGTGATCGAAGGCTATCCTCGTTCGGGAAATTCGTTTGCCTTTACCGCTTTTGATATGGCCCAAGGCAAGGGTTCTGTTCGTATCTCACATCATCTACACACAGCATCACCTGTAATTGCCGCAATCAAAGCGAAAATTCCTTGCGTGATCTTAGTACGCAACCCCGAAGATGCGATTATCTCGCATATTCTTTATTCTCAGAACCTGACAATCAAACAGTGCCTCAATAGCTATCTTGATTTCTATCAGCCTCTTTTGAAGTACAAAGAGGCATTTGTTATTGCTAAGTTTGAAGATGTTATCTCTGATTTTGGCCAGATTATTCAGCAAACCAACCAAAAATTTTCTACGAATTTTAAGACTTTTGAGCACACTCAGGAAAATGCTGATAAGTGCTTTGAAGTACTGAACAACTCCTGGAAAGATCTAGGCTTTAGTGAGCAAAAGAGCGTTACCTGCGCACCATCGGACCAAAGAAAGCGATATAAGGAAATTCTGCGAGAGCACTTTCGAGCCGATTCTTTAAGCGATCTACGAAACCAAGCGCTCAATCTGTATAGCGCTTATCTATAGGCCTACTTAGGAACATATACTATGAAAGCCCTTTCAAATAACTTGCCTCGCCCTTTAAAAAATAGGGTGCAGCTCATGCGACACCGGTGGATGGATAAGTTTGTGTTTATCCATATCAACAAAACCGGCGGAACTAGCGTAGCGAAGGCGCTGAATATTCCAACAATCCATCGGACAGCGCTTGAGAAAATCGAAGAGATAGGTCGCGAAGAGTGGAACCGACGGTTTACTTTTGCGGTCGTTAGAAACCCCTGGGATAAGGTCGTTTCACACTATCACTACCGGGTACAAACCGACCAAACCAATCTGGGCGAAGGTAAGGTCGACTTCAAGACCTGGGTAACACTTTCCTACGGTAAGAAGGATCCAGCCTACTACAACAAACCTAAAATGTTTATGCCACAAACAAAGTGGGTTGTGGACCAGACTGGTGAAATGATAGTGGACTATATCTGTCGGTTTGAATCACTATCTAGTGACTTTGAGCAGGTATGTAAGCGCCTTAATCTCGACGCAAGCCTACCTCATCTAAAGAGCAGCAAGCGGGGCAGCTATCAAGATTATTACGACTCGGCCACTAAAGCTATTGTTGCCGATTGGTTCGCTGAAGATGTTGAACAGTTTCACTATACTTTCTAGCCAGGATGAGAAATTTATATGCGTGTCGCTATTTTGCGTAGTACCGCACAGTCCTCAATCAGCATGAAGGTGTATGCCAACAACATTGTTGATGGGCTCAAGGAAGTTCGTCCAGATTGGGAAATTTTAGATATTTCCCCTAAGATTCCTATACCTGGTGAAGTCTCTGCACTCCAGAACTCGCTTAGTAAGTACTATGATCGCTACTGGCACTATCCGCGATCTTTGAAGAGCTGCGAAGCAGATGTTTTTCATATTGTTGATCACAGCGATGGACATCTAGCCTCTGCCCTGAAGCGCTATGGAAAGCGTTCGGTCGTCACTTGCCATGACTTGATCAATTGGGTTCAGCCGGAGATGTACCAGGGTTTGGCGATTATGCCTTTGATTAGCTTGAATAGCTGGCGCTGGTCAGTGAAGCAGATGGCAGATGCAAATCACGTCGTAACAGTCTCTGAGCATACAGCCGCAGACGTAACCGAAAGTCTTCAGCTCGATTCAGAAGTGGTCACAGCCATTCCTAATGCGGTGAGCGACCAGTTCTCTCCTGCGTCTGCAGAAGCTGTCTCTACGTTTCGTGAATCAAAGGGAGTGAACTCGAGTACCTTTTGCCTACTCAATGTTGGCTCAAATAATCCTCGTAAGAACGTCTCGGCGATTTTGGAGACGATGCATGTTTTGAAGCAGCGATCGCATCCTGTGCATTTTTGGAAAGCGGGTAGCAATTTTACCAGCGAGCAGTGTGAATTCATAGCGACTCATCAGCTAACTGACCATGTTACTTACCTTGGTAAGCTAGATAGTACGCTATTACCAACGCTATACAGCGCGGCCGATGTACTAGTAGCACCGTCTTTGTATGAGGGTTTTGGACTGACCGTACTGGAGGCAATGGCTTGTGGGACGCCAGTGGTAACGGCCAATACGACCTCTCTTCCTGAGGTGGCTGGAGATGCAGCCATCTTGGTCGCTCCTAGTGATACGGAGGCGATCGCCTCTGCAACTGAGCGCCTTATTGAAGATCTCGACTTGCGTCAACAGCTATCTGCGGCGGGTCTTTCCCGAGCCGCATTATTCACCTGGACTAATACCGCCAGCCAACTCGCTAGCATCTATGAGCATGTCTACAATGCCTCCCGTTGAGTCATACCCTTCGCTCAAAGTTCTCATCTCTGTTTATGCCTGCGCTCCCAACGTTGGCTCAGAGCCGGGCGTCGGTTGGAACATTGTGTGCGCTTTAGCTAAGCACCACGAACTTTATGTCTTTACCCGCGCAAGCAATGCTCCTGCGATAGAAGCTGAGCTAAGCAAGCAGCCGATCGACAATCTCAACTTCATCTACTTCGACCCACCTACCTGGGCCGCGTGGCTGCCTCCTGCGAATGTTGCGCACTACTACTTTTGGCAAATTGAAGCGTATGCAGTGGCTAAAGAGCTGCTTAGAACTCAGCCGATTCATCTAGTTCATCACATTACCTACGTTCGCTATTCCACGCCTAGCTTCTTATCTCTTTTGCCGCTGCCTTTCATCTTTGGTCCAGTTGGCGGCGGAGAGCAGGCTCCTAGCACTTTCTGGCAGAGTTTCTCGCTGCGAGGAAAGGTCTACAACGTTTTAAGAAATTTATCTCACAAAGTAGGTGAACTAGACCCTTTCACTAGAGCGACGGCTAGGCGAAGTTTCTTAGTTCGAGCAACTACTGTAGATACGGCGGCCAGGTTGAAGAAGCTAGGTGCGGCTAACGTTCAAGTTGCTTCTGCGCTAGGTCTTTCTCAAGAAGAAATCGATCAGCTCGCTCAGCAGCCGGACCCTCCACCTGCGCCCATTCGATTTATTTCAATTGCTAGGCTTTTACACTGGAAGGGCATCTATTTGGGCCTGCAGGCGTTTGCTGATGTTGTACAACATTCGGATTCACTGAATGAATGTGAGTACTGGATCTTGGGAGAAGGCCCGGAGCGCGATCGCCTAGGAACACTTGCTGACGAACTGGACATTGCCAAGCAGGTGAAATTCTTGGGAGTACTCCCGCGCGATCAGACTTTGCAAAAGATCGCTGAATGTCACGTCCTATTACATCCTAGTCTCCATGATTCTGGTGGATTTGTCTGTCTAGAAGCCATGGCCGCAGGGCGTCCAGTTATTTGTCTAGATTTAGGCGGGCCTGCGGTGCAGGTCACGCCTGCTGCTGGTGTATTGGTACCTGCGGAAGACCCGAAGCAGGCGGTGCGATCACTTAGCCAGGCAATGGTAAAGCTGGCGACGGACCACCCTCTGAGGGCGCAGATGGGTGCGGCTGGGCGTCAGCATGTGCTGGAGAACTACGTATGGGAAGCAAAAGCGCAGCAGCTAGCGCAGCTCTATCGCGACTGCGTAGAGCAGCAGCCTGTTGATATGTCCCCCTCTGTCCTAGAAAGTCAAGAAAGTAACTGTACATAACCATGCGGATTCTAAGCGTTCACAACAGCTATCAGATTCGAGGCGGAGAGGATGAGTCTCGCAAGACCGAGGAGAACTTGCTACGTAGTCGTGGTCATACAGTGGATACCTATGAGGTCAGTAATGATCTCATCGCAGACATTCCTCCGGCGAATTTAGCTGCTCGTACGCTCTGGTCACAAGAAACCTATCGAGCGGTCGGTCAGCTCCTAGCAGCTGCGTCATACGATATTGTGCATGTACAAAACTTTTTCCCTTTGATTTCCCCGTCAGTTTTCTACGCAGCCAAGTCAGCTAATGTTCCCGTGATCCAAACACTTAGGAACTATCGGCTGATATGTCCGAACGCGCTCTTTTTTAGAGACGGTCAGGTTTGTGAAGACTGTGTCGGCAAGCCGATTCCCTATCCTGGAATTGTGCATAGCTGCTATCGGGAAAGCAAGGCTGCGAGTGCGGTTACCGCCGCTATGATCGTGGCACATCGGATGGTGAATACCTGGAAAAGTAAAATCGATGGCTATATTGCCTTGACAGAGTTTGCAAAAAGAAAATTCACACAAAGCGGGTTCCCAGCTGAAAAGATACACGTGAAGTCTAACTTTGTAAGCCCTGATCCGGGTGTGGCTGAGGGCAAAGGTGGCTATGCACTCTACGTAGGCCGCTTATCGGTAGAAAAAGGGTTAGATACGCTGCTAGAGGCCTGGGAACAGCTAGAATACAGCATAGATCTAAAAATTGTCGGGGACGGTCCGTTAACCGACCTGGTAGTAGCTGCTACCAAGAAGTCTGATCGGATAGAGTGGTTAGGACGTTTACCCGTTGAGGATGTCTACAATCTGATGGGTAACGCCAGGTTTTTAGTGTTTCCTTCTAAGTGGTACGAAACCTTTGGCCGAGTAGCGGTAGAAGCGTTTGCCAAAGGAACGCCCGTGATCGCCTCTGAGATTGGTGCGATCGCTGAAATTGTGAACTCTGGTGAAACAGGCTTGCTGTTTGAAGCGGGTAACGCGTCCGATTTGGCTGAAAAGGTCATGACCTTGATGGGTGATACCTACTCCAGTTTGCAGATGCGACAGAGATCAAGGGATGAATACCTCTCTAAATATACCGCTGATATAAACTACATCCGTTTAATAGAGATATACGAACAGTATCTTGTGCGCTAGCAGCAGGGACTTATAGCGTGTACCTGATGCATATGTCCCCGTGTATTAGGTACACACGAACCACTTTGTCAGTTATGCTACAAGGCTTTTCGCTCGTAATGTATGTACTTCAGCAAAGTGGGAAACACTATATAGTGATCTGCTAGCTACTTTTTTACATCAACAGAGCAATTTAGAGAGACCGTGAGCAGACATAAACAGCAGCTTATTAAAAGCTCTTTCATACTTCTACTAGCCTTTTCGACTGCTTTCTTTTCAAGACTAGTTGATACGGCAGGCGCACCTGCCACTATAAACTTCGTTCATCTAGCAGTTGTACCTGCGGCAAGCCTGTATCTTGTTGTGTCGTCGCGAACAAAGCTGCTAAAGCAAATTATATCGGCGCAAGTTCTCCTCTTTAGCCTTCTGTTCTTTCTACTTTCTGTGATAACCAGCGCGTTTTTTAACTATGCTGGATTTATCAATATTGCCTTATCCTACTTGCTATGGGTTGAAGCCTACATTTTCTTGTGCGCATTTGTGAGTATTCCACTCAGCGTCGACAGCGTCGCTAGTATAAAGACCTGGCTTATGCGGATTTCGATTTTTCATATTGGCCTGGCTCTCCTACAAAAAGTACTACTAGAAGTTGGTCTTCTAAAGACTACGAAGATGAATATCCTCCAAGATAATATACAGGGGGTGTTCTATCTATCCGGCGGCGGTCATGTGATTGGCGCCTCTGTTTCAATTGCTTTTGCTGCCTATTGCTTTAGCCAATCTAAGTTTTCATTGACCTTCAAGATGGGTGTGTTGGTCGCCGCGATGACTCAGTTGGTAGTTGCAGATGCTAAGCAGGTACTCTTCGTCTCTTTTGCAGCTTGGCTCATCTTGATTTTGACAAAAGTCGCTGATATCAAGAAGGTCTTGATTTACGGTACGCTCGGTGCGCTTTCGCTTGCCATTTTAGTATGGTGCGTAAATAATTTTGAAGCATTTAGAGGCTTTAAAACCTGGATCAGACCGGAGATCTACGGACCACAAGGAGAAGCTCGGCTGCTGAAGCTTTCCTCGATCCATATTATTCAGTCTTATCACGAGAACTTCTTACATTGGCTGTTTGGTCTAGGCCCAGGTCATACCGTTGAGCGATTAGGCGGATGGATGATCCCCAAGTATGAAAGCCTACTAAAACCATTAGGAGTAACTTCTCATCCAGTCAGTCAAGAGGTATGGGACGCTTTCTTTTCAAGCTGGCTTGGCGGCAAATCCAGTATGTTTTCACCATTCTTCGGCTGGGCTGGCATGTGGGGCGATCTTGGCATAGTAGGGTTGATCGCTTATGGCTCTATTTTAGCTGCGATATGGGTGTACATATGTGCAGACGATCTATCTAAATTCTTGCTGCTTACTGTTGTTGTCAACGGTCTGATATTCGCACAGATGCAGGAGCCTGGCTACATGCTATATACCACTCTAGTCATTGGATTGAGATTTCAAGAGCGCGTGCTTGAGGAGGGCCAGCGCAGTCACCATCGCCTGGTAGTGCATTAGTGTAAAGGCTAGAGGAGAGCATAGACAACATGGCGGCTGCTCGGCAAAGGCGCTATGACCATAAAGTCAGAAAAGAGCTACTCCGCTTGCAGCTTTGACGACATCTCGAAGGACGGTATGACACGCCATGGAAAGCAGAACGGCTCTAGTGTAAGAGGGTGCCGAAGAGAGAGTAACG
Organism: Synechococcus sp. PCC 7335; assembly: GCF_000155595.1. Classification (NCBI taxonomy): domain Bacteria; kingdom Bacillati; phylum Cyanobacteriota; class Cyanophyceae; order Synechococcales; family Synechococcaceae; genus Synechococcus; species Synechococcus sp. PCC 7335. Next base: position 1,873,171 of record NZ_DS989904.1, read on the forward strand.
CTATCATTACTCCCCTGACTGTACAGTAGCCCGGAAGATTTGGTTGAGTGGGACTTCAGGGAATCTTGTGGAAGCGCTTTTTGTTTAGGGGACGTTCTGAAAATGGGATAGAAAAGTGCGTGAGCGCTCTGTTAGTCTGTGTATACGCCCACCAGCGATACACAGCAGGGAAGGACCGCGACAACTGCCATGCCGAGTCTCGAGAATGTTCCGCAATGTGATCGAGACTTCTTTGATCTATCATCCAGGGCTAGCCATCCCCACTGTATTATTATCTTTGCTATCAACAAACGACTATAGCCCAACCATATGCACTGCTAGGTTAGTCTGGGCTTCCGGTCGCACTCCAGCACCTTGCGGCACCTCAGCATAGTACTCGTTGACGTAGGGTTGTAAACAGCTCTCTGAAACACCTGTTGCTTTAGCAATACCTGCCAGCGGCAGCTTCTCGAGCAGCGGCAAGTTTACCAGCGTACGAGTACTCTGTCTTTTGGTTCCCACTCTGGGTCTTCAACGAACTGCTGATTACAGTCTCAACGCTTGTAGCTCTGTTTACCTCGGCGTGCAGTATCGCTTTTAGAGATATTGTGCGAGTCGCATGTGGAGCAAGTCATTTTACTTTTTATAGAGGTTGCACCTTAGTAGAATACCAGTTGGTCGTATCTTTCTTCATTCAATGACTTTAGAAATTCAAACGCTGTAAGTACTGAAACCTGCTATGAGCTATTGGTTATCAATCAACGAATTTACGTCGTCCCAGCCATTGTTTTCCAAGAGTTATTGAAGAGCGATAAGTTCAACAGACACTACCATCAGATCAAAAGCTTGAATGCTTCAAGATGGTGTGCATCTTAGAGGGTGACATAACAGCTAGAAGGAAGAGAGGGGCATATAGATAAGGACCTTAAGGCCTTTGAGATAAGGTTCATGGCCGCATTAAACTTAGGCGCTACTGGCTACTGGATTAATGTGAACCATCTCGAAGCGACACAGTACTGGGAAGGGCTAAGATGCGTCAGCATGATTGAGTCAGAACATCGCATCAAAGGCAAACCGATAAGCGCAGAATGACGCTACTACCTCACAAGTTTAGACGGTGGCATCAAGCGCTTCGCTTTCATCGTCCGCGGACGATGAGGAATTGAGAACAAGCCCCACTGAAGCTTAGACGCCGTTTTTCGTAAGGGCGGCTCACGCATCCAAACAGGACATGGGCCAGAGACTATGACGGTGATGAGAAGGATCGCTCTCGACCTGCTGGCCAAAGAGCCCTCTAAAGGCTCGAAAAAGAACAAACAGTTCAAAGCCAGCTGGGACAATGACTTCCTCGTTCAAGTGCTACTCGCTTAAGTATGCGTTTGCCCTGGTGTGGGAAAAGAGGCTTGCCACTATTTCTAATGATGTCTTTGTCTGTATTCAATAGATTTGCTCAATAGAGTCTAAATATTTCTCCTTCAATTCTTTTTCATTGCCTCACACAAACGTAACTTTAATCACCTTTAATGTCTGTAAGTATATTCGCGGGGTTTAAAGGTCACAGATGTGTAGCTCTCTTAACCTGTCGAACATTCGATAGCTGAATAGCTGAGGACTCAATCAACAGACGCTGTTGTCGAGCTTAGCTTACGTAAGACCCATCCAGCTAGAACAGTCTAGCTGGTTCATAGAAGTCACTATAACCACTGATTTAGACATTGAGCTCTGTGCCCGAATAGATTTGCACAGAGCTCAATATCACCACCACCTCATATTGAAAATCGTAACTACGGTCCTAGTCACATGATTGATGCATTTTCCGGAATCACACCAGTCGACTCTATAGATCCCAACCAAACAGGCTCTGCCAAAATCAGTATCCTACCTGATAGCGGTATTCAGAAATCTAGCTTTGGGACACAATCATTCACAGTTGAAAACACAGGCAGCAAAAGAATCGCGGCTATCTACTTTGATGTCACAGAGGCTCTTTACTTGGATACAGTGTTCGATCCGGTGGGTTTAGCTGGAGACAGTGCATCTCGTGGCCTGGAATATAGCAGTACTGGGAACACAGGCGCTATTGAACCCAGCGCTGGTGATAAGCTAGCCCCTTTCTATGGAACAGGTGGCAGTAGTGGCTACAAGGGCATGCTTTTGACCTTCGATGCCAATATCGACGGTGGCTACAGCAGCGGCGAAATTATTAAATTCGGCGTTGATATGGACTCCAACTCAATCATCGGACTTCCTAAAGACCCGGTTGACATTAATGGAGCCGACCCTAGAATAGCGTCTTGGGATATTGGAGGTGTTTCGGGCGCGGAACTAATCAATTCTAAGGTTCACATACTATTTACTGATGGAACGACTGCGGTTGGAGAGCTTGCTAGTGATGGTTCTCAAGGAGGGAGTGTCGCGGTTGCTTCTCAAGTAGCATTAGATAAGCAAGTCAGCCTGACTGTCAACGGCGTTACAGAAGGTGGCTCTGGGCTGTATTCTCAATCTAACATTCAGGTGTTAGTTTCTGGACAAGCTGGTGATACCGTCCGCGTTGTTCTATCAAAAGGGTTTATCCAACCTTTTGAATACACCGATCCCGACGGTAATGTGATCGATCTATCGAACCAGTTTGTAGGCTCTCCCTTCCCAGCCAACAATGCAGTTCAATTCCAAACAGTTGATGTACTCCTAGACGGTACATCGCAAGATATCACATCACTATTTGATTTTGGCGCTCCTAACGGTATCCCGGCATTTCCGGGTGACAGCGAGCTACCCATATCATTTGTTGCAAACGCAGTCGACAGCAGCGAACTACCAGCTGGTCCAGTAACTGAGCCAATCTATCTACTTCATGATGCGACTCTTCCAGTCATAGATACGACCGCCCCTACGGCTAGTCTACAGACGACCTCACTGATCCTACCGATAGATGGTAGTGATGCAGCGCAGTTTGTCATCGAGTACAGCGACAACGCTGCCGTCGATGTCAGTACCTTAGATAGTCAGGACCTAGTCGTCACTGGACCGAACGGGGCACAGACACTCAGCTTCGTTAGCGCAGATGTCAACAGTAACGGCGCTATCAGACAGGCAACCTACGAGCTTGCTGCGCCCGCAGGCGGCTGGCAGAACGCGGATGCTGGTAGCTACAGCGTATCTCTTGCCGCTAATGAAGTCGCTGATACTAGCGGTAACGTAGCCGCTGCTGGCAGCATCGGTAGCTTCAACATCACCGTCAGCGAACCGCCTACGCTGGGTAATGGGCCCCTAAGGATAGAAGCCGAAGACTATAAAGCGGGTACAAACGGTGTCGAGTACTTCGATACGACTGCGGGCAACGGCGGTGGCGAGTACCGCAGTGACGATGTTGACATCGCAGTCACAGGCGATGTTGAAGGCGACTTCAATATCGGCATCATCGCCGCAGGCGAGTACCTTACCTACGATGTGAACATCGCTACAGCAGGGACCTACGAGATCACCCTTCGACTCGCTTCTGGCAGAAGCAAAGATAGAGATGTAGACGTTTCTATTGGAGGTCAGACCTTCACCATCACCGTACCGACTACCGGCAGCTGGGGAACCTACCAAGACTTTACTATCACTGATGTCGACCTGGCAGCAGGGCTACAGGAGATCAAAGTTGCCTTCCCCGATGGCAAACTCAACTTCAACTACTTCGACATCACTCAAAAAGGTGTGGCTGCGCCTGATGACACCGCGCCGACCGCAGCGTTGCAGACCCCTACACTGATAGTTCCAGCACAAAGTAGTGACGATGCGCTGTTTGTGGTCGAGTATGCCGACAACGTTGCTGTCGACATAGACAGCCTAGGCGCTCAAGACCTCTCGGTAGTCGGTCCGTTTGGCGTTCAAGCAGTCACGTTCGTCAGCGCCGACGTGAACAGTGACGGTGCAGTTAGACAAGCTACCTATTCAATTGCCGCACCGACTGGTGGTTGGGAAACAACAGACTCAGGTTCTTACACTATCGCAGTAGTCGCTGGTGAAGTCGTAGATACTAGCGGCAACGCTGTCGCAGCAGGCTCTCTAGGCGATATCACTCTCAGCGTCGAAGAACCGACGCCAGATACGACCGCCCCTACGGCTAGTCTGCAGACGACCTCACTGATCCTACCGATAGATGGTAGTGATGCAGCGCAGTTTGTCATCGAGTACAGCGACAACGCTGCCGTCGATGTCAGTACCTTAGATAGTCAGGACCTAGTCGTCACTGGACCGAACGGGGCACAGACACTCAGCTTCGTTAGCGCAGATGTCAACAGTAACGGCGCTATCAGACAGGCAACCTACGAGCTTGCTGCGCCCGCAGGCGGCTGGCAGAACGCGGATGCTGGTAGCTACAGCGTATCTCTTGCCGCTAATGAAGTCGCTGATACTAGCGGTAACTCGGTTGCCGCAGGCGCTATCGGTTCGTTTGAGGTTACTGTCGGTCAGCCCTCTCAACCTGAGGCCTTGCGTATCAATGCAGGTGGCGGTAACTACATAGACACTTTAGGAAATCAATGGGTCGCTGGGGGAGATTACCTAACCAAAGGTAAAACTACCGACACCATTGCGCCTATCTTCAAAACAGAAGACGACACAATCTATCAAACTGCTGCTGTCAGTAGAAAGAAGAATGCACCTGCTAACTTTGTCATTCCCGTTGATAATGGGAACTACGCACTGAACCTGCACTTTGCTGAGATCGTCCACGATGACTTTGGTCAAAGGCTGTTCGACATCATTTTGGAGGGAGAAACGGTTCTTAGCGATCTAGATATCTTCGAAAAATCCAAGAATGCCTTTTTCCCTGGCAAAGATTCAGCCCTCGTCCTCAACTTTCAAGATATCGATGTCTCCGATGGTGCATTGAATCTAACGGTCGAGTCTACCGTTGACAAATCAATCATCTCTGGAATTGAAGTGATTCCGATTGTGGGTCCTCAGGTGATTCTAAGACAGTCTGATCGAGAAACAAATGTTGCAGAAGCTGGTAACAATGATACTTACGAAATCGTTCTAAACACTCAGCCCACAGCAGATGTCGTCATTCAGATTCAGTCCGATACCCAGCAATTGGTTACCGATCAAACCACGCTGACCTTTACACCCGCTAACTGGAATACTGCACAAACTGTACTGGTTACCGCTGTAGATGACGAGCTAAAAGAAGGTACAGAAACTTACCAAATCGCTCACACAGTCAGCAGTCAGGACAGTAACTACAACAATCTAGCCGTTTCCGACGTTTCTACTACCATTTCTGACAACGATGTTCCAATCATCGGCTTCACTCAAAAGACAGTCGCTAATCCAGTACTGCCAACACGCGGTACCTGGGGACCAGACGGTCGACTATACGTCGGCACTTACTTAGGTGAAATCAATGCCTACACCTTTGATGATGATTACAACGTCATCGATACTCAAGTCATTAATACGCTAACCGGGCTGGATAATCCCAACATACTAGGCATTGCGTTCAACCCCTTTAGTACTGCTACGAATCCTGAAATCTATGTAGCGCATAGCCAGCTTTACGCTAACGGCGGCAGCAGTTTTCCTGAGACAGAACTATCCCCGTATAGTGGACAAGTATCAATTCTTTCAGGCCCTAACTTTAGTACGCTGACCCCTCTAATTACAGGGTTGCCTGTCTCTAACCACGACCATGGCGTCAATGGCCTCGAATTTGACGACCAAGGCGACTTATTGATTGCTATTGGTGGAAACACGAATGCAGGAGTTCCCAATGACAACATTGGTGGCATTCCAGAATCACCTTTTGCCGCTGCTATCATCAAAGCTGAAATTACAAAGCCTGGTTTTAATGGCGCGGTAGAGTATGTTCTCCCACCCGATTTTGTTCCCCCAGCAGGACTAACTTTTGACCCAGAAGATAGCCAGACATGGGGAGAAATTGTAGATGTTGCGCCCGGCGTGGATGTTTCTCTGTATGGCGCTGGCCTCAGGAACCCATTCGACTTGGTGTGGACAACCCAAGGCAAGCTGTACGCAACTGACAATGGAGCAAACGCAGGTCTTGGGAATGTTTCTACATCGGCTACTACCGAAGCGCCTTTTACAGAAGACGTTCCAGACGAACTGAACTTGGTTGTAGAAGGCGGCTATTATGGTCATCCCAACCGTAACCTTGGCCGGTATGACAATCGCTTCAATCAGTACTATAGCTATCTAGATGAGAGCATTCCGGGCGTTTACAACGCACCGTTGGCGTTCACACCCGCTTCTACTAACGGCCTTGAAGAATACCGTGCGACCACCTTTGAAGGACAGCTAAAAGGTGATTTGCTTGCGCAGCAGTGGAATAATGAGCTTCATCGATACAAGCTATCCGAGGATGGACTATCTGTTGTTCAGCAGGAAGCGTTCACCGGGATTACCGATGCTCTAGATATTGTCACAGGTCCTGGTGGCGCGATTGTCGGTGTCGATCTTAGCGACAACTCAATTACGGTTTCTCTACCTGACGACCTAACGGTTCGAGGATTGCAGGCATATGACATATTCCCATGGCGGGCACCTGCAATTGGAGGAAAGGAGTTTGTGGTTGGTGGCACAGGCTTTGGTGATATATCGGATACAACTGTCACATTCGGTAGTACATCGGCGCAGCTTACGTACGTCTCAGATAATCGCATCAAGGGATTGTTCCCAGCGCTAACGCCTACAGGTAATCTGCTAGATATTACTGTTGCGAGTGCAGGAGATGTCTCTACTATTGAGGATGCCTTCCTAGCAGTTTAGTTGTTAGCGGATGCGAGCTTGTATAAGCATCCTCTTGCATCGGCTCAATTGCAAAGAGGATGCAGACGTTCCCAACGGAGAACCTACTGCTGAGTCCCAGGCTTTCTGGCTAGTCGTAAAGTATATTAGGTGAGATGACATCGGTCTATGAAAACCACATGCCTGATCAACAATTACAACTATGCGTCGTACGTTTTAGAAGCGGTAGACAGCGCGTTGAATCAAACAGTCGGTTTTGACGAGATAGTAGTTGTAGACGATGGCTCGACTGATGGATCTGTCGAGCTGCTTGAGAAAAACTACGCCTCGCATCCGACTGTGAAGCTTGTTTTAAAGCAAAACGGCGGTCAGCTTTCCTGTTTTCACCAAGGTCTATTATCCTCATCTGGAGAAGTCATATTCTTTCTCGATGCTGATGACTTCTACTCATCTGGTTATTTGGAAAAGGCGCTTCAGTCTTATGAAGAGATTGGCTGTGACTTTCTGTTCTTCTCACACAAAGATGCTCAACCGCAGAAAGAGAGCGTGCATCACGTTTACAATAAGAGCATGGACCTAGGCTACTCTGTTATCCTCGCTACTTGGGCTAATGGCAATCATTATCTCGGTAATGTTACTTCAACGCTCTCCATCAAGAGAAATTTTTTAGAACAGATTTTTCCCTATCCATTTGTAGAGGACTGGCGTATTCAAGCGGATCTGTACCTTATCTTTGCTTCATCAATGGCAGGTGCTAGAAAGGCATATTGTGATCAACCACTTGTTACAAGACGCATACATGGCAAGAACTTATATGCTAAGGAAAACTACAGCAGTCATGCCAAGCCTTCATATTCTCGACGAAAGCTTTACTACAACAATCTTAGAAGGTCTCGAATGAAAAAGTTCCTGACTGATAAACTTGGAATTGGTGCTTCGTTTGTGAATTTTGTAGATACTGAGTTCAAAACTATTGACGAGCCTACTTCAGATATGATGCAAACCTATATGAGGATCCTCAACAAAACGCATCTTTCATTGCTTGAAAAAACAAGAAAGAGATTGTCTATGTACAGATACTATCTCTTGAAGAAAAGGAAGATCTCCAGCACAAACGGGGAGCCAGCGCAGTACATAGCAAACAAGATCTAGTCCTTAGTACAGGACAAAAGTTTGTGCAAAGATAGGAAGGTAGTTTTGTAGATTAACTACAAATCACGAAACTTCCATATGTCCGTTTGCGATTAATTTTGCGGCAATTTCGATGGGGAGAGAGGTGCACGAAGATACTGAGAAGCGCTATGTAGCGGCAATCGCAGTTGGTGTCTTCTACATCATCGTGGGTATCTTTAGCGCCACGGTCAGTTTGTTTTTTAGGCGCTGCAGCGGGAGTTGGTGGTTGCGATCGCAGGTTTAGCGCTGTTTGGAACTATCAGCAAAGGCTTGGCTACCGCGCTTTCCAACGAAAAAGAAAGAGAAGCCGCCCTGATTACGCTCTTAGTCACCGCGTCAGGTATCTCTTTGTTTGGCATCGGTTCAGCCTTCTGGGGACTAGTATTGGGAGGAGTGGCCTACGTGATCGCTCGAAAGGGCACGTTCTAGAAATCTGGTTCAGATAAAAGCGCTTCAGCGCCAGGCGGCTCGGATGCAGGTGGCTCGGATTCAAGCGGCTCAGACGCGGGCGGCTCGGCAACTGCGGGAACCGGTGTCGGTTCAGGCTCCAGTTCTGTGGTGGGTGACGTAACTTCAAAGGATTCCGGCGCGGTCTCTAGATTTGTCGATGGAATATCAGCGAGATCTGCCGCGCCAGCGGTTGCATCCATCGATGCAGCAGTGCCTCGGATATCTGGCGGCTGGGTGTTGACAAGTTGCTGGTTGGAGGCTGGCCCTGTCGCTGATGCTGCGGTCGGTTTTACGGTCGGTTCTGCGGCTGGCTCTGAGGAGTTAACGCGCGTGGGTTCGTTCGACGGCGTTGCTGGGCTGGCGCCTGGACTAGTCTCCTGTGTGCTGGGCTGTGATTGACTGTTGCCGCCATTAATTTGAAAGTCAACGGCGATCGTACCGCTCTCGCCAGATGGATTATTAAACGCGAATGTAAGCGCAGCATTGACCGCGGCTCTGTCCACGCTGGCATCACCGCTTGAGCGCTCTATCCTAGCACCAACAACGTTGCCATCGCTGTCGTATTCTAGTCTGACCGAAGGCTCTACCCTTGCACCGCTGCTAGCCGTCTCGCCTAAAAGTGCCGTCGGATCGCAATATCGGCAGCTGATAGGTTCTTGTCTTCGTCTAGCAATACTGGGACCTAGCGCTGAAGCACCCGGTCGATCTATCCCGGATTCTGTCGTACTGGTCGGTTGATTAGTCGCAGAACTTCCTCTAGCTGCGATGTTCGAGCCTGATGCCTGACTGACTGCCGCTGTCGGTGTGCCTCTACTTTGTGGCTGAATCAAGGTTTGAGTAGGCGCTTGAGATTGAGTCGCTCTAGATGCTGTGGCTCTAGCAAAGGTGGATTCGGTGGTATCTGTGGCTCCAGCCGTGTTCAACTCAGTTGTGATTGCCTCATCTTCTATCAAACGACCTGATGCGTTTTCCTGCTCAGAGGCTGTATTATCTAAGGCCTCTGAAGTCGCATGCGCTTCTGTTCTATCTGCGGGCGCTCTATCTAAGGTTTCGGCGGCGGCTGACTCACTGTTTGAATTTGACCTATTTGAACTTGACCTATTTGAACTTGACCTATTTGAGCTTGACTCGCTGGTCTGAGTGGGAAGCGGCGCAGAGCGGATAGCGGTGGGGGACGTGATCGCTGAACCTGATTCTAAGGGGGCTGAATCAGTTGGCCGCTGGGTGGCAGTGGGTTCCGCTGTATTGATGAAGTCAAATACCTCTTTTGGGGGCGAAGCTGCTTCGACAATTTCACCTTGCAAATCTGCTGGCCCGACTATAGAGATAGAAATTCGCGCCGATGGCTCAGACGTACCGGGCAAAACAAACCTGAGCAACGGCAGTAATCCTATAGGCGTGACTACCGCGATCACAAAGCCGACTAGCAGCCACTTTCTAGTGATCGCATTCTCTTTGGCATGTTGGGCTTGGCAGGCGGCAGAAAGACTCATAGATAAAGCCAGGCAACGCGACTGAAGAATAAGGTGACTGAAATAGTCATAGACTACAGAGGGCTGAAGCTCTTCAAAAAGCCGCAGCATACATCATATCGAAGCACAAGTTTCTGTGAATGCGATGAGACCACTGTGTCTTATCTGCTAATTAGCATTTGATTGACATTGACGGTCAACAAAAAGCCCTAAGTCGCTTGCTTCCAAGTGACTTAGGGCTTTCTTAAGTCAAGGAGAAGTCTCTCCTCTTATACCAGTGCCTTATGCCGATATTAACAAGTCTGACCGGGACCCACTCAAAAAGACTAGAGGAGCGCATCTTCTTGATGAGTTTGGATTGTGCAGTCAGAAGTCGCATAGGCCACGCAAGTAAGCACAAAACCTGCCTCCATCTGGTCGTCGTCTAGGAAGACCTGGTCTTCTTGATTAACAGAACCAGACACTAGCTTGCCAGTGCAGCTAGAGCAAGATCCGGCTCGGCAAGAAGCAGGCAAGTCGATACCCGCATCTTCAGCCGCTTCGATGATGTATTGGTCATCAGCAACTTCGATAGTTTCGTTGATGCCTTCATCTTCGTTGATCAGTGTGACGTTATAAGTCGCCATGGAAAACCCTCAAGGTGAATCAATAGAGTATTTAGCGATCGCCAACACTGCCTGCACTAGAAGCTTTGTTTAAGCTCTCGTAACACTCCCGTAACAATATATACCGATTGCTGCTTTGAACAAAGATTCGTAGGAATGAGTGCAGGCAAAAGGTTTAAGCAAAAGGTTTGAGAGATAGAATTGATAGCTGACAATCAACAGTCAATCCCCACTTCAAAGTTAGAACTTATGGCAACCTCTGCGGCTAGCTCACCTGAAGCCTATTCGTCCGAAGCTCGCTCACCTGAAGCCTGCTCACCTGAAGACATCGCTTCAGAAGGGCTCAAGCCAGATGAGTACGATGAGATTGTTAACCGATTAGGCCGGCATCCCAATCGGGCTGAGCTAGGTATGTTTGGGGTGATGTGGTCAGAGCACTGCTGCTACAAAAACTCACGGCCGTTGCTGAGTCAGTTTCCCACTGAGGGCGATCGCATCCTAGTTGGCCCTGGCGAAAATGCAGGCGTGATTGACGTTGGCAATGGTATGCAGGTTGCCTTCAAAATCGAATCTCATAATCACCCTTCTGCCATCGAACCTTTTCAGGGCGCTGCAACAGGGGTTGGCGGTATCTTGCGCGATATTTTCACTATGGGGGCGCGTCCGATTGCGGCGCTCAATTCTCTGCGGTTTGGCAGCTTGGAAGATGCGCGTACTCGGCAGATCTTTACAGGCGTTGTGTCAGGTATTGCCCACTATGGCAACTGCTTTGGCGTGCCTACGGTCGGTGGAGAAGTTGCTTTCGACCGCGCGTATAGCGGCAATCCTTTAGTGAATGCTATGGCGATTGGCCTGATGGAAACCGACGAGATTGTCAAGTCAGGCGCGGTGGGTGTGGGTAATCCCGTCCTTTATGTCGGCTCTACGACCGGGCGCGACGGTATGGGTGGGGCGAGTTTTGCTAGCGCAGAACTAAGCGATGAATCAGAGGCAAATCGACCCGCAGTACAGGTGGGCGATCCGTTTTTAGAAAAATCTCTGGTTGAAGCCTGCCTAGAAGCGTTTAAGACAGGTGGGGTCGCGGCGGCTCAGGATATGGGCGCAGCGGGAATTACCTGCTCTACGGCGGAGATGGCGGCAAATGGGGATGTCGGTATTGAGTTAGATCTAGATCTGATTCCAGAGCGCGAGCCGGGAATGGTGCCCTATGAATATCTCCTCTCAGAATCACAGGAGAGAATGCTATTTGTGGCGCATGCAGGCCGTGAGCTAGAGCTAATTGATATCTTTCATCGGTGGGGCCTGCAGGCGGTAGTGGCAGGTTCTGTTATAGAAGAGCCCATAGTCAGAATTTTGTTTGAGGGGGGGGTGGCAGCAGAGATCCCGGCCAAGGCTCTCTCAGATAATACGCCGATCTATCGGCACAAGCTGATGGAACAGCCGCCTGAGTACGCCCGTCAGGCATGGGCTTGGCAGGAAGATAGTTTATTTAAGGCAACGGCTGAGGGCATTAGTGGCAAAAGCTGGAATCAAGTTTTGCTGGACTTGCTGGCAACGCCAACGATCGCCTCTAAGCGGTGGGTGTACCGACAGTATGACCATCAAGTGCAGAACAATACGGTAATCATGCCGGGTGGCGCAGATGCGGCAGTGATTCGACTACGATACCCCACAGGCGAGGCTCCGCCGACAGAAGCTCAACCAGGTTCAATAGCGAATACGGGCCTAGCTGCCACCGTTGATTGCAACGCTCGTTATGTCTATCTTGATCCTTATGAAGGCGCATTGGCCGCCGTGGCTGAAGCCGCGCGAAATTTAAGCTGCGTTGGCGCAGAACCGATTGCTGTTACAGATAATCTCAACTTTGGTAGTCCTGAGAATCCAGTCGGCTACTGGCAGCTAGCTGAAGCTTGTCGGGGTCTATCAGCAGGTTGTCGAAAATTCTCTACGCCTGTGACTGGTGGCAACGTCTCTTTGTATAACGAAACGCTAGACAGCGAGGGCAAGCCGCAACCAATCTATCCAACGCCTGTGGTCGGCATGGTGGGGCTAATTCCAGATCTGTCTAAGGTGTGTGGTCAAGCCTGGCAGTCAGCGGGCGATCTAATCTATCTACTGGGTGTCCGCTGTGATCAGACTAGGGAAGGCGTGGTGAGCCTAGGTGGATCTGAATACTTAAAGCAGATTCATCAGACAGTCGCTGGAAAGCCTCCCAAAGTTGATATTGACTTGGAACTCGTAGTTCAAGCGGCCTGCCGTCACGGCATTCGACAAGGATGGATACGCTCGGCCCACGATTGCGCGGAAGGCGGACTGGCGATCGCGCTTGCAGAAGCTTGCGCCTGTGCCGCTAAAGGAGCAAAGATCATCCTAGCCTCCGGTGAGCTGAGGCTAGACACCCTACTCTTTGGTGAGGGCGGCGCTAGAATTCTAGTCTCAGTGGCTACAGCCGATCAGGCTAACTGGGAAGCGTATTGCCAAGAAAATCTCATTGAGTCTTACCAGATCGGCATCGTCGGTGATACTGAGGAGACCTTAGAAATTAGGTTGGCGGAGGCAGACACTCCATTAATTTCAATGGCGGTGGCAGAGATTGAAGAGCATTGGGGCAATGCAATCATTAACGCGCTCGATACCGTATGAAGGCTTTAGGTAAAGCTTAGGTAAAAAATTGAACGTAAAGTACGGAAGTTGTAATGATTCCTATCAGACTTTTATACAGAGAGTGATAGGATTTGAGTGTGAGATTAAAGAAATGTTAAAGGCATTAAATACTCTTTAACAATCTGTCTTTGACGCTCAACCGGCAGGTCTTTCTCACCGCTCGCTACTCAGCCACTTACTATTCGTTTCTACCCAACAGCTCAGCTATTTTGCGGCTATCTCTGTTAGAAGGAAGTAAATAATCAATCGTAGGGTTCGCTTTGATAGAAGTTAGCCCTACTATTTCATTGGAGTTTGAACCCAGCATGTCCCAGTTTACTGATTCTGCTATCTCTGGTAATTCGCCTGCAAGTAGCCCTGATGATCATGCAACCGTACGGCAGGTAGAGGTAGTAGGCCGCTCTGATAAACCAGAGGAAGCCTGTGGCGTCTTTGGGGTTCATGCACCTAACAATGACGTGGCCACACTGACTTACTTCGGTCTGTACGCTTTGCAGCACAGAGGTCAAGAGTCGGCTGGGATCGCCTCTTTTGAACAAGGCGAGGTTCACACTTTGAAAGGCATGGGACTCGTTTCCCAAGTTTTTACAGATAAAGATTTGCACGAGATGCCCGGTGAATGGGCTGTAGGACACACGCGCTATTCCACCACTGGGTCTAGCCATGCGGCTAATGCGCAACCAGCTGTAGTCAATACCAGACTAGGCGCTCTAGCCTTGGCCCACAACGGCAACATTGTGAATGTCAATAGCTTACGGGCGGCTCTGTTGGAGCGAAACCACGATCTGGTCACCACCTCTGATTCTGAACTGATTGCGATCGCGCTAGCAGAAGCCGTCAACGACGGCAAAAGCTGGGAAGAAGGTGCAATCTCAGCCTTTAAACGCTGTGAAGGTGCCTTTAGCCTTGTGATTGGCACCCCCGAAGGCATCATCGCCGCGCGCGATCCTCACGGTATTCGGCCTTTAGTACTAGGCTATATCGGTTCTAAGGTGCCAGAGGAAATCGGCTCAGGCTACGGTCCTGGCAAACTAGTTGTTGCTTCAGAAACCTGTGGCCTAGATATTGTGGGTGCCACTTATCTAAGAGATGTCGATCCCGGTGAGATGCTGGTGATTGACGATAGCGGTGTTAAATCCGTGCAGTGGGCGCAAGCAGAGCGCAGGCTGTGCGTGTTTGAAATGATTTATTTTGCTCGCCCGGACAGTGTCTTCCATGGTGAGAGCCTGTATAGCTATCGCAAACGGATTGGCCAAAGACTTGCCCAAGAATCTCCCGCCGATGTGGATCTGATTATGGCTGTTCCAGATTCGGGTGTGCCTGCGGCTATTGGCTATTCAGAAGCATCTGGAATCCCATATGCTGAAGGGCTAATCAAGAACCGATATGTCGGACGTACTTTTATTCAACCGACTCAGGCAATGCGTGAAACCGGTATTCGGATGAAGCTAAACCCGATGCGAGATGTGTTGGAGGGCAAGCGAATTCTCATCGTCGATGATTCAATCGTGCGCGGAACGACTAGCCGCAAGCTGGTGCAAATGCTCTACGATGCTGGCGCAACCGAAGTCCATATGCGGATCTCTTCGCCGCCAGTCACTCACCCTTGCTTTTATGGTATTGACACAGACAATCAAGATCAGCTGATCGCGGCTACTAAGTCTGTTGAGGAAATTGAGCGGCAGTTGGGCGCTGATTCTCTGGCGTATTTGAGTTGGGAGGGCATGCTAGAAGAGACTCAGGTTGCAATAGGTAGCTTTTGTTCGGCTTGCTTTACTGGAAAATATCCAATTGAGATTCCTGAGCAGGTGAAAAGATCGAAGCTAATGCTAGAGAAGGTTCCAGCCGAGGTTGCGTAGTTTGTCTATAGCCGCTTGGACTTTCTTAGACTTTATAGTTTCCCTGAGCCGTAGCCGAGGACAAAGCACCTAGACCAGGCTTGTATCTAGCGTAGGGATACTAGATCAAAAAGCTGATCTTAAGGCAGGCGAGGATTAGCTGATGCCTTCAATCACTGGGTGAAAGTAGAAGGATAAAGCAATGACTACATAGGTCGCTAGCAGCAAGGTTCCTTCAAGCCAATTCGACTTGCCATCGCCGCTAATTGAGTTGGCGACCAGAACTGCCACAACCACAGAAAGTAGCTCAAAATTGTTGAAATCTAGGTCCATTGGCTGACCCATGAAAGCGCCAATGATCACTAGCAGAGGGCCGACAAATAGAGCAATCTGCAAGCTAGAGCCTACCGCTACGTTCAAAGAGAGATCCATTTTATTCTTTAGGGCAACGGTCACAGCCGTGGCATGTTCAGCGGCATTGCCAATTACGGGCAAGATAATGACGCCCGTGAACAGTTCTGAAAGACCAAGCTGTTTACTAGCGACTTCTAGCGTACCGACCAAAAATTCTGATTCGACGGCAACGGCTAGAGTTGCCGCTAGCAGGACGCCTACCCACAGTTTAAGATTCGGCGTTTCGGCGTGTTCAGTGGTGCCTTTTTGCTCAACCGCGATCGCATTCCCGTCGATCATCACAGTCTCAGCAGCGGCTTTACTGGCTGCTTCATCAGCTTCTTCTGCAACCCCCACGTCATAGAGATAAGCGTGGGTCTTCATAGAGAATAGTAAGGTAAGGCCGTAGACTAGCATCAGAACCACGGCTACGGCTATAGAGAGCTTCTGAAGTACAGGTTCTTCAATGCCTGTGGACGTAAAATCGACAGCAGTAGGGAGTAAAACGGCAATCACCGCCAAGTTCATTGAAGAGGCGTTTAGGCGGGCAATGGTGGGCTGAAAAGTTTGTTCTTTGAACTTAAGGCCACCTAGAAGCATCGAGAAACCCATCACCAGCAGAAGATTACCGATAATAGAGCCGGTGATGCTAGATTTGACCACGTTTACTAGACCCGCTCTGAGTGCGAAAATCGCAATAATTAGCTCAGTGGCGTTGCCGAACGTGGCATTCATCAGTCCGCCCAGCGAAGGGCCGAGGACAACTGCAATCTCTTCGGTCGCTGTTCCCATCCAGCCTGCTAGCGGAATGATGGCAAAGGCCGCTGTGACAAATATAATCAAATCGCTCCAGCCAAGAAAGTGGGCAGCTATAGAGACAGGAATGAAGACCAACAGGCCGTAGAAGATTATATTGCGGGGCGACATGTAGTTTAGGTAGGGAAATGTTTACAGTAGGTTACCCCCGGGTAGCATTCCTATCAAGATATGTTGAAGTGAATATGCCGAAGTGGGCCAAGCGTTGGGGCGAGAGCGTCGAAAGCGTTGAAAGCGTTGAACTAGTGAGCGTATGAAGATCTTATTGAAGCTACTGGGGCTAACAGTAGGGCTACCGACAGTCGCGATCGCACTTTTCTACTTCTGGGGCTCGTCTGGTGGCCATCGCCAGCAAAACTATGCGGACACCGTTGTATACACAAAAGGCGGTGGACTAAACGATGGCGCAGTATTTGTTCCAGGCGAGACTATTCATAGCATTGTCAGCTACAACTTAGGCTATCTCTCAGGACTGACGAATAATACAACAACCAAGCTAGAATGCGCTGCTTTTGATGCCAATCAGCAGCAGGTGATCAGAGCACTCAAAGAACTCGAACCAGATATCGTAGCCTTACAAGAAGTTGACTTTGGCTCGAAGCGCTCTTGCTACGTGGATCAGTCAAAGGCGATCGCCCAAGGGCTAGGACTCGATTTTGGGGCGATCGCCATCGGCTGGGATAAAAACTACGTTCCGTTTCCCTACTGGCCGCCCGCTGCCCACTTTGGCAAAATGCTGTCGGGTCAGTCAACCATCAGCCGCCATCCAATTCAAGAGAACAGCCGGATTGTTTTAGAAAAAGTAGCAGACAACCCTTTCTACTACAACGCGTTTTATCTTGATCGGCTAGCCCAGGTTACGCAGATTCAGTTTGGCGTTCAGCCGCTGATTGTCATCAACGTGCATTTAGAGGCCTTCAATGAGCCGACTCGGGTCAGTCAGACTCAGTTCGTGCGATCGCTCGCGGAAGACTACGCTAAGACCTATCCGGTCATCCTCGTTGGTGACTTCAACAGCGCCCTCAATCGCGGTACTTTTATTGACGCTAGCGGTGCGAACCACGGCGAAACCCAGTTTTCTATAAAAGAGATGCTAGCGTCTGAAGTGCTAGTTTCTGCCGTCCCTCAGTCAGACTGGATCAAGGATCTAACCTTTCCTAGCAATCAGCCTGAATACAAGCTCGACTATATTTTTTATACGCCCAACACGATTGAGATGGTGGAGACGCAAGTGGTAGCGGCTGCAGGCGAAGCCTCTGATCATCTACCGGTGATGATGCGCTTTCGACTTAGGCCAGACTCGCTGTAGTCACTATCGACGAGTGCGGACTTTTTTGTAGGGGTCTTGTTTGGCGATCCAGGCAAGGAATTTGATCATGTCTGGGTGTGATCGCAACCGATCAGCTGAATAGAGACCGGCCGCGAGTTCTTTATTTGTGAACAGTGTGTGAATTTGCTTGTGGCAGGGCGGACAGATACTGATGGTGGGTCCTAGATCGGCGCGGTTTTTCTTTTTCTTACGTTTGGTTTGCTGGCGAGGAACAAGATGATGTTCGGTGAGTTCGGGGCAGGTGCGATCGCATAATTTACAGTTTGACATTCGTAGATAGACTTATTCGCGGTTTGGGGTTTCGCGGTTTAAGGTAGGGTTAAAGACTATTTCTATTAGGTCTTTTACTCACTCTGACCTTCTAGGGCGTCATTGCTCTACCTACACTATTTTAGTTTTTCTATGCTTGGCCTTGCCATCCATACCACCAGTCCCCAGCTTGGACTGATGTTACAAAGCGTCGAAGGCATAGACACAGCCATCTGGCGACATCAAATATGGGACTTGGGCCGTGAGGTTTCTAGCCAGCTCCACGTCAAGATGATGCGCTTTATATCGCCTTATACCTGGCGGAATTTGAGTTTTGTAGCAGTCGCAAAGGGCCCTGGTGGTTTTACCGGTACGCGGGTTGGTGTAGTGGCAGCTAGGACCTTGGCACAGCAGCTAGAGATTCCTCTATTTGGCGTGTCTACGTTAGCGGCTCTAGCG
Source organism: Synechococcus sp. PCC 7335 (assembly GCF_000155595.1). Classification (NCBI taxonomy): domain Bacteria; kingdom Bacillati; phylum Cyanobacteriota; class Cyanophyceae; order Synechococcales; family Synechococcaceae; genus Synechococcus; species Synechococcus sp. PCC 7335. The sequence goes on from NZ_DS989904.1 coordinate 1,891,355, forward strand.
ATGAACGCCACGATGGACGCCACGATATCTAAAGATATTGCGGTGATGATACCCGCCAAGCGCGGGGAGGTGTTTGGTGCGATCTATCGGCCTGACGAAACAGGTCAGTTGTTGAGCGTACTAGAAGAGAGCGTGCTCGCTGAAGAAAAGTGGATAGAGAGGCTAACGCTCTGGGAAAGGCCCCTAGTTCAGATACAGACTGCCGCCGGAGAAGGGATTGCTAGTTCGGTGAGAGGGGTCAGTGCGATCGCTCATAGGCAGTATCAAGCCGGTCTACGTCCTGATTGGTCTTCAGTCATGCCCTTCTATGGGCAGCATCCAGTGGTTAATCGCTAGGGCTAATTTTGCTCTCTGTTACCAGCGTCAGGCTGATCCAGGCGCCTGACGCATCATAGCTACGGATCAAACGTTGCCGAGTTTGTGGCTCTAGTAGCCAGCCAACTTCTAAGAACAAAGGCTGGCGCGGCGTGATTTGGCTAGGGCAGGTCGAGGAAGCGCCATCTGGAAGCAGTAGCACTTGGACTGGCTGCGACCCATCAGAGAAGCTAATTTTTTGACCTTCGATGGTTCCTGTAGAGGTGATCGGAGCGGCAGCGGGACCAGGAGTGATGGTTTGCTGAATCGTGCGGCCTATCTGTTCAACTGTGAGCTGAGTCTCGCTACGCTGTCTTGGCCGCAAATCAGCATATTCAGTGACCGCTTTGCCTTGCCAAGTGCCAAGTAACTCTGAGACGGTTAGAAGCGGACGTTCTGGTACCTCTGCTGAATCTGCAGTTGAACCTGCAGTTGAGCCTGCAGTTGAGTTTTGGCGCCGTTCGCGGATAAGCGTAATGCTTTTGAGTGCGTTGGCCTTATCGAATAGCTGCACCAGGCGAAGTCGGCGATCGCCAGCAATCAGACCTAGCTCTGCTCCAAAGGTAGAAAAAGGTCCCCACTGGATAGAGCCTTGCGAAAATGCGCCCGTTTCAAAAAAGCGTGTTGCCCGGTTGAGGGTACGATAGTCGAGCTTTTGAATTTGCGCTGGGGCATTAGCTGGGTATCGCCGGACTTCTTGATGCATGGCTTGGTCGTTGTCATAGGGCGATAGCTCTACTTCTGTTGGCGTATCAGATAGAATTTCGCCCTGGGGTGATAGTTGGGTAAAAGAGCCTTGCCAAGTGCCTACGTTCTGGAGTAGACACTGCCACTGGCTAGGGATAGAAGCGGAGTTGGAAACAGACATAGGTAGCAAAAATGATACAGAAGAGATATCTAGTGTCAGATAGATTTGCGATCTACACACTCTGACCCTTTCTAAAGGCTAATGATTTGTCTAATAAAAGTGCATAGTCTAGAGCGTTCAGGGCAAAGTAGCCAAAGCTATAGTGGCAATATCAATGGCATGAGCCAAACCCTTCTAAACTGTAGAACGGTGCCACAGTAAATTTCTTTGAAACGCTGATGACTTTACAATCACCCCATCCTTCTACGTTAGATACACAAGATGAGGCGATAGGCTTAGGGACGTTTGGCGGTGTATTTACGCCTTCGATCTTGACTATTCTCGGCGTGATTATGTATTTGCGCTTCGGTTGGGTCGTGGGCCAAGTCGGCCTCTATCCAACGATGGCAATTGTCACGATTGCGACATCGATTACGTTCTTGACAGCGCTGTCAATTAGCGCGATCGCCACCGATCAAGTCGTTCGAGCTGGCGGTGCCTATTACATGATTAGCCGCTCTTTGGGCATCGAGACGGGTGGTGCCGTTGGCATTCCGCTCTACTTTGCTCAAGCACTCTCGGTGGCACTCTACACCATCGGTTTTGCTGAGAGCGTCAAAAATGTTTTCCCAAACGTTTCAATCGTTGTGGTGGCGCTAATTACGACGGTACTCGTCACCGCCTTGGCACTGGCTTCGGCTGATATCGCGATTAAAGCCCAGTATGTGATCATGGCAGCGATCGCCCTTTCTCTAGTCGCTCTTTTCTTTGGTCATGATGTCACGGTCGATCCGTCTGATGCAGTTGAAGCGGCCAAAATCGAAAGGGTAGGCTTTTGGGCTGTATTCGCTGTCTTTTTCCCGGCGGTAACTGGGATTATGTCGGGCGTTAATATGTCTGGCGATCTCAAAGACCCTATCCGTTCTATTCCAAGAGGAACGCTCGCTGCGGTAATCGTCGGCTACATCATCTATATGGCAATCCCCTTTGTATTAGTTAGCAGAACGCCTACTGCCTCTAATGCGTTGTTGAACCCAGAAATGATGGTGATGAAGCGGATCGCCATTGGGGGTCATCTTTTGATTGATTCGATTGTGTTAGGCGTATGGGGAGCAACGCTCTCTAGTGCGATTGGCAGCATCTTAGGCGCACCGCGAATCTTACAAGCACTGGCTCGCGATAATATTTTGCCTCGCAGTCTACGGTGGCTCGGGAAGGGGAATGGACCCACAGATGATCCAAGATTAGGAACACTGTTCACCCTAGGAATTGTGCTAGCGGTGGTGATGATGGGGAGTTTGGATGCGATCGCCCCTGTTCTCTCCATGTTTTTCCTCACGACCTACATGGTGCTAAACATTGCTGCTGGTCTCGAAGGGTTTTTGCAGAGTCCCTCTTTTCGACCGACTTTCAAAGTTCACTGGTCACTTTCGGTGCTCGGTGCCATCGGCTGCATTGCGGTGATGTTTTTGATTAATCCCGTAGCTACGATCGCTGCTTTGGTGATTGTGGGCCTGATCTACTTTTGGCTAGAGCGACGGCAAATCGAAAGCACTTGGGGGGATGTGCGCCAGGGTATCTGGATGACCGTCGTCCGCACTGCTCTGCTTAATATCGATGACAATGCTGATCCCAAAAACTGGCGGCCTCACCTGCTGGTGCTTTCTGGGGCACCTTCTAAACGCTGGTATCTAATCGAAATGGCGAGAGCCCTCACCCACAACCGCGGCTTAATTACGGTTGCAAGTATCATTCCAAGCGGATCACGCAGTATCGCCCAGCAGGAGAAAGCTGAAGTTGTTTTAAGGGAGTTTCTAGACAAACGAGGTGTACAGGCCTTTGCCAAGATCGTCACCGCCGATGATCCCTTTATTGGTACAAAGCAGCTATTGGAAACCTATGGCATGGGGCCATTAATTCCTAATACAGTACTGCTAGGTGATTCTGACGATCCAGATATTGAAAGCATTGAGCGCTACTGCAACACGATTCGAGTCTGTCACGGCGCCAAGCGTAACGTGGTCATCTATCGAGATGAATCAGGAGCGGACGCACCCGACTCATTGCACCCGCCTATGTACGCTGATCAAGCGGATCAGAGGATCGATGTATGGTGGGGTGGTTTGCAGTCAAACGGTGGCCTGATGTTGATCCTAGCTTATCTACTGCGCACTAGCTGGCAGTGGCGCTCGGCGGAGATCAGACTGAAGTTGGTGGTCAGTGATGAAGAGGCACTAGAAGCTGCCGAGGTAAATCTAGAGAATCTCACCAACAGCTTAAGGATCGGTGCTAAGCCTGAGGTTATTCTGGCGAACAATCGACCTTTTGAAGAAATTTTACGAACCTCTTCAGCTAGTGCGGATTTGGTGTTTCTAGGGTTAGCGGTTCCTCACGAAGGAGGGTATCAGGCGTATTATCAGACTCTTCAAGATCGAGTGGTGGGTTTACCTGCGACTGTCATGGTACTAGCGTCCGAGAATCTGGACTTCTCTGAGCTTTTGCAGAAGGATGTGTCATAGATGTAAGTGCACGTGTATGTGAGGTGTATGGGTAAGGGCGATAAACCGTTCAGATATGATCCACAAGATATGCGACCAGTCGAGTTTATGCTTTTGTAAGGTAGGTAAGTGATGAAGGTAGGGCTGATGAAGAGAGAACTGAAGGCGCTCGACAAAATAGCTTCCTTTGTTGTGGGTTTTTGTCCCAAACTCAGTACGCTACTTAAGCTAGCGAGTTTGCTATTGATAGTTTTTATCTGGTCAACGCCTGTTCTTGCTCAAGACAATACGGTTGATTACACGCTGACAAATCAATCAAATATGGATTTTTCTGGGAAGAATCTCTCAGGCACTTCTTTTGCAGCGGCTGATGCCCGTGATGCTAATTTTGAAGGTGCTGATATGAGCGGCACGATCTTAACGAAGGCAACTTTTTTGCGCACAAACCTGAAGGGGGCTGATTTTACGAAGACGTTTGCCGATCGGGTGCTGTTTGACGGTGCCGATCTGACCAATGCCATCTTTGTAGAGGCGATCGCTACTAGCAGCTCATTCGGCGATACTATCATCACTGGCGCAGACTTCTCTGACGCCATCATTGATCGCTTCCAGGTGAAGAAGATGTGCAAACGCGCCGACGGCATCAATCCTGTTACAGGCATCTCTACCCGAGAAAGCTTGGGCTGTCGCGACTAAGTAGATGGCGCAGCTAGTAGGTGCCATAGCTAGTAGCTGCCGTCGCTACCAGTGCTTTAGACTCAACGGACGAGGCTAGCGCTGTCTTGGAGCTAGCGTGTAGAAGCGATTGCCTAAGAAACTTCTACCGCTCTCCTTTGATTCGCTTTCCTTTAATTAGGATGTCTGTCTCACAGGCAATTTAAGTGGCTATCAGGGTTCATTCATTTTGTCGGCGTGGGCTAACTCTATTCTGTTTTTAGAACATTTAATCAGTCACTTAAGACACAAGGTGAAATGAAGATCTTAAACAGACCTATTCCTTCTCAATTAGCTAATCGCTCCGCTAAAAAGCCTCTAACAAGCAGATCTTTGATCTTAGGCGTACTAGGATTGGCGATCGCGGTAACCGCCTGTACCAGCAGCCCAACTGTAGAACAGAGCAGTGCGGACGGCTCACCAACCACAGAAACGACGGCCTCAACGACGAAGACCTATGCCAAAGACGGTGTTGCCATTGGCGGTGCTGACCCGGTTGCCTACTTTACTGAGGAGGCGTATGTTCCTGGTAGTGCTGATTACACGCATGAATGGCAAGGCGTAACCTGGCAGTTTTCTAGTGAGGAAAACCGCGATCTATTTGCTGAAAATCCTGAGCAGTACGCTCCTGAATATGGGGGCTTTTGCGCCTGGGCAGTGGCAGCAAAAAATTCGCTGGTTCCAATCGATCCAAACGCTTGGAGCGTCGTTGATGACAAGCTGTATTTAAACGCGAATCAAAAGGTACAAGCTGACTGGACGGAAGATATTCCAGGATTTATTGCAAAAGCAGACGACAATTGGCCAGCGTTGTCTCAGTAATTCCTATCACAATTCGCACTTAGCTTTTCTATCACCAGGAGCTACAGCTTTCGTATAGATAAAGCTAAGTGCTTTGCCATCTGCTAACTGCGTTTAGTAGATGGCGATACGTACGCTAACAAACATATACGCTAACAAGGAGTTGTAAGGGTTCACTAATGGAAGTATTCTGCTTGAGGTAACCCATTCATCGATCAAGCTGTAGCACCTAGTGTCGAGAAGAAAACAGCAGTCCATTAGCAACAGCAGTTCCTAACAAAATTAGACAGCATCCTAGAACGATTGCAACGGTAAGGGTTTCGTGTAAGAAGATCGTTCCCCACAGCACCGCAAAGATGGGAACTAAATAAGCCACAGTCAGCGCTTTAGACGCTCCGATATTTTGAATCAGACGAAAGTACAGCAGATAAGCTAGCGAAGTAGAAAAGAGGGCAAGGACAAGAACGGCCAGCATCACCTTGATCGAAGGAATAGCATTGGGCGCTGTAAAAGGTAACAAAGGCAGCAGTGCTATAGCAGCACTCAGTTGACTAACTGGCGCAATAATCAGAGGGGGTATGCCTGAAAGGTGACGCTTGGTGTAGGGAGCTGCGATCGCATACATCATCGCGGCCATCAGACCCGCCGCAATCGAGCCGATTATCGTGGGCGTTATCGTCATCGGCTGTAGTCCAATCAACACAACGACGCCAGCAAACCCTAAAAGCAGTCCTATAGTTCGAGCAATAGTTAGTTTTTCCTGGAACCAGGTTGCTGCTATCAACGTACCAAACAGAGGAGTCGTCGCGTTCACAATAGAGGTATAGCCCGCCGGCAATGAGAGCGAGGCAAAAGCTAGAAACAGGAAGGGCAAGGCCGAGTTGATACTGCCCACGATGAACAAGGGCACCAGACTCGGACGAATCACCGACCATGCGGGCGATCGTAATAGCAAAGGTAGTAGCGCTAAGCCAGCTAATAGCACCCGGCATTCGATCAGCCAAACTGGACCTAATACAGGCGCAGCTATCCGCATAAATAAGAACGAACCACCCCACAAAGCAGATAGCAACAGCAGCTCAAGGACATCTGAAATCCGCATTCGTTTTCCTTCCTGGCTCAGTTAAACTTCGCCCTAGTTCAGCGATTAGATTGAGCTGCTTCCCAACCCAAAATAGCCTGCTTGCGATCGCTTCCCCAACGATAGCCCCCTACTTCCCCTGAGCCGCGAATGACACGGTGACAAGGAATCAGATAGCCGATCGGGTTCTTGCCAATGGCAGTGCCAACCGCTCTAACGGCTTTTGGTCGCTCAATCATCTCAGCGATCGTTTTGTAAGTCGTCAGACTCCCTGATGGAATCTGCAACAATGCTCGCCAAACCTGAAGCTGAAAGTTGGTTCCTTTGACCAGCAGGGTTAGAGGCTGATGCGATTGAGCCATCGCTGGCGAAAAGATGCGATCGCACAGCGCTTGCGTCTGCTTCGGGTCCTCTACTAACCGAGCGCTAGGCCAAGTGCTGCTAAGTAACTTTTCCGCATCTAGCTCACTGCCGTCTTGAAAGTGGAGCGAACAAATGCCTCTGTTTGTGGTTGCGATCGCCACAGGTCCAAATAAAGTAGCGTGCGAACCATAGTGAATCTCTAGTCCTTTACCGCCGTTCTTGTATTCACCCGGCGACATCGCCTCTATAGAAACAAACAGATCGTGCAGGCGGCTAGGACCGGAAAGCCCAAGATTTGTACTGAGCTCTAGTAGGCTATTTGTTCGCGCGATACTAGCTTTGGCTTGCTCGATCGTTAAATACTGTAAAAACCGTTTTGGGCTGATACCCGCCCAGTGAGTGAAGAGCTTTTGAAAGTGATACTCACTTAGTCCGACATGCTGAGCAACCGCCGATAAATCTGGCTGCTTAGCCTGATGCTGTCGGATAAAAGCGATCGCCGCTGCAACCGTCTGGTAATGGTCTAACAGGTCATCTTCTAAATTAAGTCTAGGTAGACTCATCTTCACTTGCTCTTTGCTGTGCTCGCATCAGCTTACACAGGCCACGAGCGCAATAGCCACCCGATCCTTGCGACAGTTGCTACACCCGCCTTTTTACACTTTGCTACAGAAGCGCCTCTACAAGCCTCTACAAGCTGTCTAATCTTTCCAGGTAATCTAATTCACAGGCTCGGGGCGACTACCCACAGCGTGACGGTCGATTACCTGATCGACTAAGCCATATTCCATCGCTTCTTGAGGAGACATAAAGAAGTCACGCTCAGTGTCTTCTTTAATCTTTTCCAACGGCTGACCTGTATGCTTAGCTAGCGCCTCGTTCAGCATCGTCTTTAGATACAAGATCTCTTTGGCCTGAATCTCAATATCAGTCGCCTGTCCCTGCGCACCACCCGACGGTTGATGAATCATCACGCGCCCATTGGGCAAAATCATCCGCTTACCTTTGGCGCCCGCGCTAAGCAGAAAAGCGCCCATACTAGCTGCTAAGCCCATACAGATCGTGGCCACGTCTGGGCGGATATGATTCATCGTGTCGTATAGGCCCAAGCCCGCAGAGACAGAACCACCAGGTGAGTTGATATAGAGATAGATATCCTTTTCTGGGTCTTCAGCTTCTAGGAAAAGCATCTGAGCAACGATCAGGTTCATCGAGTCGGCAGTGACCTGACCATGTAAGAAGATAATGCGCTCTCTGAGCAAGCGTGAATAGATGTCGAAAGCGCGCTCGCCGCGACCCGACTGCTCAATAACGGTTGGAATCATTAGAAGCTCTAGAGATTAGATGTTCATTTCCCTAGATTGTACAGACTTCGTACGCCTCCTGGTCGGAGCTAGCGAAGTGTGGATAACCCGAATCTTCCCTGAAAGGTCTATCTGTAGAGCGTAGATATAGACCGGCAGCTTCGATGTAATAGTTGAAGGGTTGTTCTAGTTCAAAATGCTATGTCACATGTTTTTCTAGCTGGAGCCAGCCGAGGGGTTGGCCGTGAAGTTGCTAAGCAGTTAACCGCTAAAGGGCATCAGGTGGTGGCACTTCTAAGAAGCCAGGATGCTCAAGAAGCGCTATCAGAGATGAACATCACTACCGAAATTGGAGATGCCTTAGACGCGGACGCTGTAAAAGCAGCGATGAGTCCTCATAACGTTGATGTGGTGATCAGCACGATAGGTGGCGTTCCTGGTATGGAGGCTCGTGATCGCCCTGACTATCTTGGCAACAAAGATTTGATTGACGCTGCTGCCAAGGCTAAACGCTTTATCTTGATTAGCTCTATCGGCAGTGGTGATAGTGCGATCGCGCTCCCGCCAAACGTACTAGATACCCTCGGCCCTGTACTCAAAGAAAAAGCTCAGGCGGAAGATTATCTGGTTAACAGCGGATTGGACTACACTGTGATTCGTCCTGGCGGGCTGATATCAGAACCTGCGACTGGCCATGAGATTTTGAGCACCGACGTGTCTATAGCTGGATCGATTACAAGAGCTGGAGTTGCTCGGCTCGTAGTCGCCTGTATGGAGAGCGATCGCGCTAGAAACCAAATTCTTTCTGCCATCGATCTATCTATGCAGCGCACTGAAGGCGCGATTGATACTTTTGAGCTATAGCTGGCTCAATCTACTGGCTCAATCTACTGGCTCAATCCATCAGCTCAATCCACCAGCCTAATCAATTGGCTTAATCCACTGGCGATTAAGCGCAAAATCTAGCGCGTAGCGAGCCGCGACAAACCACAAAAAGCTCTCGCCCGTGATCAAAAGCCAGGGAATGAAGCTGAAGCTATCGTCCCAAGTAGCTTCGATCTGGGCAAGCGATCGTACCAAAGCAAATGCCCCTACCGCTCCGCCGCCCAAGTGCAGGTTGTCATCTTGCCTGACAATGTAACGATACGTAACGCCAAAAAAGAATCCTGATGCGATCGCCACTGCCAAATTCACTAACCAACTCAAAAGACTGTGGGGAATGGGTAAAGGCAGATCGGCGGTAGCTATGCCAAGCATCGTGATTACTGAAACCAAGCCGATCACTCCTGCTCCGACCAGGCCAGATTTAATCGACTCTAGCCGCGCTTCGGCAAGCGAAGCTTCTGTTGAGGTCACGTTTAATATCCTTGCTTCTCTAGTGAATCGTACTGTTTATTACCCTAGCGGTTCTAGCTTTACCGTATGATGGAAAGTGAAGAATTGATTCCCTTAGATTAAATTTATGGACATCTTGACACTTGGCTGGGTTTCTTTGTTTGCCTGCTTTACCTTCTCGATTTCTATGGTTGTTTGGGGTCGCAACGGTTTCTAGTAGATTTCTAGTATCAGTGCTAGCTAGTAAGCGTTCAGCCTTGAAGTGCACGGATTAAAGTGCATGAATCAAAGCGCATAGCTCAAAGTACTCGAATCAGAAGAGCGAATCTATTGCTGGTACTAAGTGCGTGCTAAGACACAGGGAAACAGATCCCGAAATAGACAAGGATTGACAGCGAGATGAGTGCTTTTATTAGCGAATTTCTAAGCATGGCATCACAAAATCAAGTACTGACGGTACTGGCTGTGATGTCCTTTGTATTGCTCATTGTCGTGACCGGCGGCGTGGTGTATCTTACCGCTATTGAATGGCGAGATAAGAGACGCCGTGGCGATGAGGCGAGGGCAATGCCTGCTCGTGGTGTTCGCGGCAAGCGGCAATAGTTTGAGTGAGCCTAAAGTCACCCCCAAAATAGCTAAGTCTAAAACAGCTAAGCCTAAAACAGCCAGGCAGATCGCCTTTGAAGCGCTTCGAGCGATTGACCAGGGCGCTTTTGCTGATGTTGTTATAGATCGCAAACTTAAAGGTACCCAGACCGGCACTCAACTGGGTATTCAGCTTAGCTCTCAAGACAAAGGACTCGTTACTGAACTAGTATATGGCAGCGTCCGTAGACGGAGGACGCTAGATGCGCTAATCGATCAGTTCGGCAAGCGCCCTGCTTCAAAACAACATCGCGACCTACTGCAGATTCTTCGCCTAGGCTTCTATCAGCTCCGCTATCTAGACCATGTGCCCGTTCATGCGGTTGTTGATACAACTGTACAGCTAGCAAAGTCTCAACGCCTCGGTAAGCTAAGCGGTGTGGTCAACGCTATGCTGCGTCAATACGCCCGTGAAGCGATGCCTGCTGCGAACGTTATTGCTGATCCGCTAAAGCTTCCAGAAGAGCGCACTCGGCGCTTAGGCATTCTACATAGCTATCCAGATTGGATTATCGATGTTTGGCGCTCTATGCTACCAGATGATCAGGTGGAGGCGTTGTGTGAGTATTTCAATCGGTCGCCCTATCTAGAGCTAAGGATTAATCTTCAGCGGCAGTCTTTATCAGCAGCGATCGCCCTCTTTGCCGACGCTGGTATCGAGGCGCTGCCCATAGAAGGCGTTCCCTCCGCGCTCAGACTGACCACACACGCGGGTGCGGTGACTCAGCTGCCGGGCTATGCAGAAGGCTGGTGGGCGGTTCAAGATAGCAGTGCTCAGCTAGTGAGCTATCTATTAGACCCGCAGCCAGGAGAGGTCATTATTGATGCCTGTGCTGCGCCGGGAGGAAAAAGTCTGCATATTGCAGAGCTGATGAGGAATGAAGGAACCGTCTGGAGCTGCGATCGCACCTCATCACGCACAAAAAAAATTCAGCAAAATATTGACCGTCTTGGCGCTACGATCGTCCGTCCGATCATGGGCGATAGCCGCAATCAACCTACCTTTTTGGGTCAGGGCGATCGCGTCCTCCTAGATGTTCCATGTTCCGGGCTAGGTACGCTGAATCGTCATGCGGATGCCCGCTGGCGACAGACGCCGGACTCGGTTGACTCTCTAGTCACTCTGCAGCAAGAGATATTGATGCACGCTTCAACCTGGGTAAAACCTGGCGGTGTCTTGGTTTATGCTACCTGCACGCTACATCCACAAGAAAACGAAGCCCAGATCAAAACGTTTCTTTCCCAGAACGCAGGTTGGACGATTGAGGCGCCGCCCCCTTCGTTTGGAATCGAACCTACTGAAGCAGGCTGGATTAAAGTGTGGCCCCACATTCAGCATATGGACGGCTTTTTCATAGTGAAGCTGCGCCGCGCCACCACATAAACGAATTCGCGTCATTCTGCATTGACGCTACCTCTGCCCGGTTCTGCTCAGCTAGCTTGTAATACCATTCACAATAGTCTGCAAACGCCTGTCGATGCGCTGCTTCTCGTTGAAAGTCAATAGCAGCCTGATGTAGCTGTAGTGCTTCGCTAACCTCTCTGACTTCAGCAGAGCGCGGCACCAAATATTCAAACACAGCGCGTTGATGGATGCCTAGATGATTGACATCCGGCTTGATACTATCGGTCATGCCCAGCCTCGAAGTCGATAAATTACAAACCCTACATATTCTTTCATCGCCCTTGTGAACCGCCCAGTCGCTTCAGCTCGGGGTAGCAAAGACAGAATCCGCCCTTCAATCGTAATCTCCCCCGACTCATCTGAGGGCGTTGTAACGAGATAATCTGTGGGAGCTGGAATGACGTCAATATCGAGCTTTTGAAAGATGGCGACAGAGCGGGGCATATGCACTGCAGAAGTGACTAGCAACACAGAGTCGATTGATTGCGCGGCTAGAATCTTTTTGACGTTCACTGCATTTTGCCGGGTGTTGAGTGAAGTCTCCTCCAAAATGATGTCTGCTTCAGGTACGTTCATTGCCATCGCAAACGCTTTCATATCGTCTGCTTCAGACTCATCACTGCCGCCACGCCACTGCACCCGGCCGCCGCTGAGGATTAACTTTGGCGCTCGACCCTGATTGTAAAGTCTAGCGGCATAGAGAATGCGATCGCCTGCTTCTGAGACTTCTACCCAAGGCCGTGGTGCGATCGCTGGTACAGTCGCTCCACCCAATACCACAATCGCATCGGCTGTGGGCACTGGGTCGGGTGGAAAGTAGCGCCACTCTAATGAACTGAGCAGTTTGTTGCTGACGATAGGGTTGCTGCTGAAGAAAAGGATAAATAAGGCAAGCGCGATCGCGCCCGAGGCCCGCCGAGGATGACGCCACAGCCAGACTAGCCCTAGCATCATCAACAAGCTACTAAGCCCCACAGGATAAACAAACAGAGGAAGCAGCTTAGACAGGAAAAACATAAAATTTGTGGAGTAATGGCAAATAGCGCTGCATGGGTAGACGATCTACTTCCTCTGTCGCCGGGCTCGGGCCCGCTTCTGACGCTCTATATAGCGCCGATTGGCTTTGTTAGTCTTTAGAAAGGGCAGCTCCAAGTATGGATTGCCCGAGTCGTTTGGGTTCGGGCGTTTGAGCTTGTTGGTAGGCGGGAGTCCTGCTGGATCCTTTGGCGCTCCTCCCTTCATTTGCCACCAGCCGGTCGCGATGCCACCGGCTAAGCCACCGATTGCACCATATAAAATACTAAAGGGCACTGAATAGCCCAACAAGAAGATGATGATGAGAAAGATCAGCCAGGTTCTAACAGCTGCTGGAATGATCAAATCAATCACGGCGGCAAATCCTGTATTGGGCGAAGGCAAGAGGGTGGTGGCGTGCCGATACATACTCAAAGCGAAGTCTATGCCTACATATGCCACCAGTCCCACTTATTGTTTATGAGGTGGTTGAACAGTAGGGCAAAGTTCAGCCAAGTGCAATTCAGATAGGTGACAAGCGCTATAAAAGTCAGCGCTCCAAATATATCAGCTTTTTTCTATCAGCTTTTTTTCTGGCCCTGATCCCATTCCAAAAGTGAATCGAAGACACGGCACAGTTGCTGCTGAATCTCAGCGATTGGCTTGGTCGTATCAACTACTACTACCGGATCTGTTGGGTCGAAAGGTTCCATAGACTGCTTTGCTAGGATTGTCGCAGTCGCGTCGGCAATATCGCCACACCGCTGTTCTACCCGCGCTTTCAAGACCTCAGGCGGCGCGGTGCAGTGCAAGAAAGTGAGCGGGAGATCTTGAGCAGCCGCTTTGGCGATCGCCTCTGTCCTTTTTGCCTGTCTATCAAACTTTGCATCCAATATCACCCGATAGCCCCGGGCTGCTAGCTGCACACCTAGATCGATGAGCCGAGTGTATGTCTTATTCGTCATCGCAGCGGTATAGATCTCATCGCTGCCTTTCTCATGCAAGCCAATTCCTGCGAGATGTTTACGCACCGCATCCGAGCGCAGACGAATAGCACTGGCTAGCTTTACTAGCTGATTAGCTGTCGTGCTTTTACCTGAGCCCGATAGCCCACACATCGCGACTATGGCCGCTCTTTTTTTTTTACATAGGACCAGGCTAGCTTATAGTACTTAGCCGCTTTCTCGCTAGCGGCCTTTTGATCTGCTTCAGATACAGAAGGATCGCCCAGCATAAAAGAAGTGACTTTTGCTCGCACGTAGGACTGACGACTGACATACAGGGGCAAAATCTCTAGCCCTTCGTAGTCGCCTGTTGCCTCAGCGTATTGATTCAAGAAGACTTGACTAAGGTCGTGTCGACCTGCGACTTCTAAGTCCATGACGATATAGGCAATATCGAACATCGTATCGACGAAGCGGAAAGGCTCATTGAATTCAATACAGTCAAAGAGTAAGATCTTGCCTTCCCATTCGCAGATATTGCCAAGATGCAAATCGCCGTGGCAAGCGCGTATTTTATCGGCATCTAGCCGCTTTTGAAAAAGGGCTTGTTCAGTTTCAAAGAAGCTGTCTGTGTAGGCTTTAGTTTCGTCAAACTGCTGCTGGGTTTGAGGTTTGGTGATCTCGTTGCCGCCAATGTAGGCAGTGGTCTGTTCGTAGTTTTCATCAAATGCCTGACGAATAGCGGCTGGGGTACCATAGCTGCGGATATGGTCGCTAGTAGCGGTTTGGCTGTGAAACTCAGCGACGGTTTGGGCAAGCGATCGCACCTTCTCTTCATCCAACAGTCCCCTGGCGAACTGCTCGCTAAGCAGCGCTGACTGTGGAAACTGTTGCATCTTTACCGCATATTCGATCGGTTCACCATTGCCATCGATCTGTGCTCTACTCGTTTCTGGGCTACTTATTTCTGGGCTACCTGCCGCCTCAGTAATTGCCACGACCTCTAGATACAAATCCCCCGCACCTCGCTGATTTAACCGCAGCTCTTCTTCACAAAAATGCTTGCGTTTCTCTAATGTGGAATAGTCTAGAAACCCAAAGTTGACCGGCTTTTTCAACTTGTAGACATAGTCCCCAGTCAGCAGCACATACGACACGTGAGTCTGCATTAGGCGAATAGGTTCAACCACCGGATGCTGATAGAAATCCGGCGCGAGCATTTGCTGAACTAGCGTGGGTAAAGTGGAATCAGGCATAGTTTCTAAAAGTAGGCAGAAATAGTTTCTACAAGTTAGGTAGATAAAGCTGTCAACTCCTAATAGCAAACAAAAGGGGCTAGGAATTTTATCTCCCAACCCCTCTTAATTTCCAAAAGCAAGCTGTTTAGAATTGGCCTACAGAGTAGGCTTTCATCGTAAGTCTCAATTAGCTGTGTTGATGTCTTCTTCAACATTGAGTGTTTCTGTCGGCGTTGCTTCAGGCACCTCTCCTGAGGCTGCTTCAACCGCGGCGGCAGTACGAGGTGCTAGCACTGATACTACCAACAGGCTAGGTTCTACTGTCACGGATGTACCTTTGGGCAACTTAATTTCACCGACATGTAGCGCATCGCCGATCTTCAGCTCAGAAACATCTACATCTAGCGACTGAGGGATCGCATCAGGTGGACACTTTAGCTGGATTTCAGTCATCACGGTATCAAGCGTACCGCCTTCGTCAGTCACACCAACCGCGTCCCCAACGAAGTTGATTGGCATACTAACTTCAATTTCTGACTGCGAAGCAATTGAGAAAAAGCTGAGGTGGTGAAGCTTATTTTTCCAAGGATGCTTTTGTACCTCGCGCAAAATCACTTTGCCGCTCCAGGGCACATCAGGTACGTTAACGGTAATCACTGACTTATTTACCGAGGCTTTGCGCAAAAGGGCTTCAGCGTCGTAGTTGCTGAGCTTCAACGGAAGAGAGTTGGCCCCATCATGTCCGTATAGGACGGCGGGTAGTGTGCCTTCTCTACGAAGTCTTTTGGGCTTGTCTTCCGGCGCGCGCTGAGCGCATTCAATTGATAGATCCATGAGAGTTCTGTTTGTTCAGGCGGTGTGTTCAGTCTGTAATGGGTTTAAAGCTAAGGCAGGTGTCAAAGGCCAGACAAGCCCGAGGATCTATAGTACCTGATTAGTGGGCGATCTCATGAGGTTGTTTTCTACTGATTCTCGCTGATACTTCCATCTGGGTAGACCATTTTCGTGCAGGCATTCCAGCTCTAGCAGAACTGCTGATACAAGAACAGGTGTTGATCCATCCATGCTTCGTCTGTTAGATACTCTATAAATTAGGCGACTTTAGGCGACTTTGCCAAAGGCACTGGTATGCTCTTTGAGTAGTGCCCGCTTTGGCCCATGGATAGGATCTTCGACAATGATGGTCTGATCGCGACTCGCGCCCAAAGACACGATCGCAATGGGTGCTTCGATCAGCTTGGCTAGAAATTCCAGATAGTCTAAAGCAGCCTCTGGCAGATCTTCTAGGCTACGGCAGTGCTCAGTGGACTGCTTCCAGCCGGGTAAGGTTTCATAGATTGGCTTACACCTTGCAAACTGCTGCGCGTTGCTAGGTAAATCGGTGCAGCGATCGCCATCTAGCTCATAGGCAACGCAAACCTTGATTTCTTCTAGACCATCGAGCACATCGAGCTTGGTTACGGCCAGACAATCTAACCCATTGATCCGAACGGCATAGCGACCAACCACCCCATCAAACCAGCCACAGCGACGGCGGCGGCCTGTGGTTGTACCAAACTCGGCCCCGACTTCGCAGATCATACTGCCGACTTCATCGTCTAGCTCAGTAGGAAAGGGTCCTTCACCAACGCGGGTCGTGTAGGCCTTGGCTACGCCAATGACGCGATCAATCGCGGTCGGCCCCACCCCTGATCCAATGCAGGCTCCACCTGCTACCGGATTAGATGAGGTGACATAGGGATAGGTGCCATGATCTAGATCTAGTAACGTGCCTTGAGCACCTTCAAAGAGAATATTCTTCTTTTGCTGAGCGGCATTGTAGATCCTTAGAGAACTGTCCGTGATGTGCGATCGCAACCGATCTGCATAGCCTAAGTACTCTTCTAATACTGACTCTAGGTTCAGGGGCTCTAGATCATAGAGCTTCTCTAGCACGATATTTTTGGCGTCAATCGTCCATTTGAGCTGTTCAGCAAACCCATTGGCATCCATTAGATCGATCATTCGAATGCCCGTACGTTCAGACTTGTCTGCGTAGGTTGGACCAATCCCTCGCTTTGTCGTCCCAATTTTTTTACTGCCGCGCTGTTCTTCCGCCGCCTGATCAATCAGACGGTGGTAGGGCATAGTCACATGGGCACTTTGAGAGATAAATAGATTCTTAGAAGAAACATTTAGCGCTTCTACTTTGTCTAATTCTGCAATCAGCTCTTTGGGGTCAATGACCGTACCGCTACCGATGATGCATTCGGTATCAGGATAGAGAATACCCGATGGGATCAAATGCAGTTTGAAGGTCTGATCGTCAACGACAACAGTATGGCCAGCGTTGACGCCGCCCTGATAGCGCACCACCACATCTGCTGATTTGCTGAGCAAATCTGTGATCTTGCCTTTACCTTCATCGCCCCATTGAGCGCCAATAACAATAACGTTAGCCAAAAGAGATACGTTGCTAAAGTTCAACCAAACAACAATTATCACCAAGCTTTGAGTGAAGTGTCAACAAAAATCGTTGACATACTGTCTTGTCGAAACTTCTAGTAGTGTCGAAACTTCTAGCGCTGAAAGTTATTTGGAAAGCAAGCGATCGCAATAAAATCAATCCTATCTATAGAAGATCTTCACAGTTTCCCTACACGAAACGCGTAATTATGCGTTACAAGAAACAAATAAGTTTTTTGAATTTTTGATGAGTTCTTGGATCCATACTTTACATACAGCCTCTCTGAAACGCCGTATCGATCCAGCTCAGCATCGACCTAGCTTAGTCCATTCGCTAGGACCATTCGCCAGTACTCATCAGCTGGTATGAACCCTTCGCCTTATCTATCTACGAGTCGCCCTATCAAGTTGCCAGATCCTGGTTACAGCCAAGCTAAAAATATATCTAAGAGGACTATTCAATGAGTTTATACGCAGAACTTCACCGCCATTTAGGCGGCTCTGTCGTGCCCAGAGTGCTATGGCGCTATTTCGAACGTAACCGACCAGACATCTCAGACCAATTTGATAGCTACGGCGACTTCGAACGGTTTTATACTCAGCCGAAAGACACGCTAGAAGAATATCTGAAGCTCCATACGCTAGTTGAAAGCGTACAGACTAGAGAAGCGCTGCCTTACTTCATCTATCGGTTAATTCGCGGTGCCTATATCTTTGAGAACTTGGCCTATCTAGAGCTGCGCTACACACCGTTCTATCGCACGCCTGAGCGATTAGGCCATGTGGAAAGGATCGATGCGATGGCTGAGATTATTGAGGTCGTCGGCCGTGCCAGCCAGCAAAGTGAATATCCGGTGGTGACTAAGCAAATCCTTTGTATGCATTCTAGGCTGCCCTATGAAATCAACCGCGCCACGCTAGAGCTAGCTGCTCAATACCCTGAGTATGTCTGTGGGGTAGACATTGCTGGTGGGGACGCTGCCTACAACCTAGAGGAGATCAAACGCCTGTATACGCATGCTCAAAATCTAGGGCTAAACACGACTGGCCATCTCTATGAAACCAAAGATGGCTGCTACCCAGAGCTATTGCCCTACCTCAAGCGCATCGGTCACGGTATTCAAATCCCATTGCACTACCCTGAACTGCTCAAGGATGTTGCAGCTAGAGGCCAGTGTCTAGAAGTGTGTCCAACGACCTACTTGCAAACCGGCACTCTAGAAGAAATCGCTCAGCTCAAAACGGTGTTCGATCGCTGCTTTGATGCGGGTGTAGATATTGCCATTTGTACAGACAACGCTGGCTTACACAATGTCCGGTTACCGTTTGAATATGAAAACTTGCTCACTCACGATGTGATTGGCTTCGATGGACTAAGGGCCTGTCAGGCAGCGGCCTTTCGCCATGCGTTTGCTTGGAGCCATCCTCATCAGCCAGCTTCTGTGATCTCTAACTTGCTCAATGAACAGAGAAAACGCCAAGCCGATAGAGAGTCAGTTACTCAGTGATAGGCGCGGGAGTCCATCTCGTATTTCTGTTGACGGTACTAGGTTGGCGAGACTATGTGCATATTTTGCACAGGTTTTCTAAATCGAATACTGATCATCATTCAGCGGATATACCAAAGATTTCGTGCTGTAAGGTTTCATCTTGACTCGCAGCGTTTAGAATCTCCATGTATTCAGACAGCTTGAGTCCGCTAGCCTGGATGATCTCAATCGTATCGGTCTCGATAGACTGCTGGACTGCTAGAGCGGTAGGGCTAGTCTCATCTTCGGGTAGTTCGGATTGGCGATCGCTTAGGAGCTGCAAAATTTGAACGTAGGCTCTAGCAAACTGATCGAGTTTGTCTGCGGATGGCTGTGCCGCCGCGCCTATAGTGACTAGTGGCGCCGACAGGCTGCTGCTTGGGAAAGTAAGCACTACTGAGCCTACTAGTAGTAGAACGACAAAGAGATTGAGTAGCGATAGTAGTGGAGCTTTGAGGCTTGTACTGATGGCTTGGGTAAAGCGATATGAGTCTTTCCCTCGAATATCCGATGGATAAAAGAATATTCTATTAAGACTGAAAAAAACGGACATGTGACAAACTTCATTCATTACAATTGTTACTAAGCATAATTACAGATCAAGGACCCTATGACAGGCAGCCCAGCCCCCGAAATCGACAGTCAAAATTTAACCGACGAGGTCATAGAAAGTGCTCAGCATGACTTGTCTAAGCGGGAGCTAGAGATTGTGGAGCTAGTAGCAGCAGGACTAACCAACCAAGAAATTTCTCAGCGGCTAGAAATTAGCAAGCGCACCGTCGACAATCATGTGAGCAACATTCTGAGTAAGACAGCAGCTGGCAATCGAGTTGCCTTAGTGCGCTGGGCCTTACAGTCTGGCAAAGTATGCATCGACGAGCTGAACTGCTGCCGTCTACCAGATGCTCCTGTCTAGGGAGATATCACTATTTCCCTTCCCTTGGTTTCACTCTTTGTCTCATAAATCGCTTTGTCCTAGCTTTGTCCTATAAGGCGGGTATCAAATACTTCTGTGATCTAGATAGCTGCTTTGCGGTCAAACATATTTGACGCGCTGACTCCTTGGGAGGTTAAACTTTCTGAGCGTAGAGAACTCGAAAGTGAAGAATTAAAGGACTATGAGCAGCATTCAGGCCATCCGTGGAACCCGTGATATTCTGCCGTCAGAATCTCCTTTGTGGGTGGTGATAGAAGGTATTGCTCGCCAGGTACTCTCTCAGTCGGCCTATAGAGAGATTCGGACGCCTATCTTTGAGATGAGTGAGCTGTTTGCTCGTGGGATTGGAGAGGCGACAGATGCGGTTGGTAAGGAGATGTACAGCTTTGAAGATCGCGGTGGCCGTTCGATTGCTCTGCGGCCTGAAATCACTGCTGGATTGGTGCGAGCCTTCATTCAAAATAAGCTGTTTGCTCAAGGTGGTGTGCAGCGGTTGTGGCACCTTGGGCCAGCGTTTCGATATGAGCGGCCTCAAGCAGGACGGCAGCGGCAGTTTCACCAGCTTGATGTAGAGATTCTAGGCAGCAGAGATGCGCGGGCGGATGTAGAGATTATCGCGATCGCTACCCAAATTCTCAACACCCTTGGTTTGAAGGCGCTCAGTCTGGATCTAAACTCTGTCGGCAGTGGGGAAGATCGCCGCAACTATAGAGATGCCTTAGTCGCCTATTTCACACCTTACAAGCTAGAGCTTGATACCGACTCGCGCGATCGCCTGGATCGTAATCCCCTTCGCATTCTAGATAGCAAAGACAAGCGCACCCAGGAGATCGTTACCGATGCGCCTAGTCTGCTCGACTTTCTCTCTGATGATTCCCGGCGCCACTTCGATGCCGTTCAACAGCACCTGACTAACATCGGCATTGACTTTACAATCAATCCCCGGCTTGTCCGCGGCCTAGACTACTACACCCATACGGCCTTTGAGATTCAATCTTCTGATCTAGGCGCACAAGCGACTGTCTGTGGAGGCGGCCGCTACGACGGATTGGTCGCTCAGCTAGGTGGCCCAGACACTCCGGCTATTGGCTTTGGCATGGGTATGGAGCGGCTCGTTATCTTACTAGAGCAGATGGGGCAGTACACCACCGAGCCTCTGCTAGATATTTATCTGATCTCACGGGGTAAGAAAGCAGAGCTGCAATCGGTAAAACTTGCTCATCAACTTCGGCAGAACGGTTATTCGGTCGAAGTTGACCTAAGTGGTAGTGCCTTTGGTAAGCAGTTCAAACGAGCCGATCGTAGCGGTGCGGTGCTAGGTCTAATCCTGGGCGATGCCGAGGTCGACGCTCAAAAAGTGCAGCTTAAATGGTTAGGCTCTAACGAGCAGTCAGAGCTCACCCAAGCAGAACTAGTTAAAAAGATGGACGAGATTAAATCTAAGATAGCTGCAGTTCGTGCCCAATCTACTCTCTAGCGTTTACTGTCTATTCTCTGCTGCCGAATGGCGTGTCTGCCGTCAGATAGATCGAAGTTGGATAGATCGAGAAGAACGCCTAGTGGGCTTTCAATCATCGTAGGCCGGTAGCACCGGAATTTCTTCGGCTGCATTGAGCTGGCGACGAATTTTATTGGTTGCTTCTACGTAGATGGTAATTTCTTCGTCGCCTTCGGCTAATCGATGAAAGTCATCTGTTGTGAGCTTGTCTAGTAGATTCTGCAAGGCATCAGCTTCTGCAGCGGAAAGCAATGCGTTTAGTCTTATACGAGGAGTGGAATCAGTAGAAGGAGGAATCTTCATAGTTTGTTGTCTAGTCTGTGGTCTATGAGCAGTGGCGTCGATTACTCTATCGGTAACAGCGTCGGTTACTTTGCTATAGCTTTCGTAGCGTTGCTTGGGTCATGCTCATCGGCTAAATACCGTTACTGGGCAACGGGCAACTCTACTCATAAAGTAAGAATGCATCCTATCCTTACTTTGCTATATGCAGCGCATTCACTCAACGCTTTATATAGCAGCGAAAAACTGCGTTTCCTGATCGGCGCTAGGGAATGCTTACAAGCTAGATAAAGTAACTAGCGTTGCTAAAACGTAGTTCTGGTAACGCTATATCTTCTCAGGGAAGCGGGCGATTGGCTAGTTTTCTAGGTTTTGTGCAAGATTAACTGCCGGGGCTAAGGGGCGTTTATTGCTCCTCTAGATATAGCAGAAAGCTCATAAGTTCATCGTCTGTGAGCTGCTGGCGCGATCGCTTACCATAGGTTTTCTCTAGATAATCGCGGCCTTGAGCACTTGTCCAACCTAATCGTCTTAGCTCTACATCAGTCTGAGCAATCACGTCAGAAAGATCGACTGGTAGCGAACTGGTATTAAAGTTTTCTAAGGCAACTGCGGCGGCAGACACCGTCTGCGTAGACGTCTCTTGACTAGAGGCAAGTGGTTCTTCTGCAACCTCCAGGATGGGCGGTCCAAGGTCTTCTTCTAGCTCTGCTAGAGGCGATGCTGCCTCTGGCTCTACCTCTAGAGCTAAGCCTTCTTGCTCGTGACTTGTTGGCGTAGGTATCGGCGTAGGTGCTGACGACTCAATCACGCCGTTCTTTGCAGTTTCTCTTTTATGCGTCTTCTCTTGAGTCGTCTCAAAAGGATTAGGTTTCAATTGGTTAGAGCGTTGGCCATTTGCTGATAGACCCAGAACGGCTAGCGCGCGCTGACGGGCGCCATCCTCAGCCGCCTCTACTGACTGTCCCATCGCTAGCCCGGTTGCAATGGGTTTGCCTTCGATTAAAACGCTCGCACGAACCACAAACTGATTGTCATAGATAGAGATAAGATCTGCAATCAGTGAGCCTTGGGGATATTGAGTTCTAAACGCTTGGAAGAGTGTAGTCACGAATTCTTCTACGCTTTTAACTAAAGCTTTCTAACTATTTCTAACTAAATGATAGACGGCAATCCGAAGCAGCATGACTTTGGCTTTCGATCTATTCTAAAGAGGGGTGAGTGATCGCGCTTACTCTGATAAAAAGGACATAAGCCCTTAATCTTATGTCCTTAGCCTTTTGAAGGACTGACTCCTTCAGCAAATACATGTTAGATCGCCTACTTGAAATGTCTCCCACTTTAGGAGGAGATACGCTGCTGCTGCTGCCTGTCCTAATTCTTTTAGAACTGGTGCTCTCTGCTGATAATGCGATTGCTCTTGCTGCGATCGCCAAAGGGCTTGAGACGCCTGCCCTTCAAAAAAAAGCACTCAACATCGGTCTTATCGTTGCTTTTATCCTGAGAATATCCCTGATTTTAGCGGCTAGCTGGGTACTTAAATATTGGCAGTTTGAGATTGCGGGGGCGGTTTACTTACTTTGGCTGGTCTATCAGCACTTTCTTGCAGACGATGATGATGCTGATGAACATACTGGGCCAAGATTCAGTTCGCTGTGGAAAGCGATTCCTACGATTGCGCTTACTGACCTGGCTTTTTCTCTAGATAGTGTGACGACTGCGATCGCCCTCTCTAAAGATGTTCTTATTGTTCTACTAGGCGGCACGATTGGTATTATTGCTCTTCGCTTCATGGCTGGGCTTTTCATTCGCTGGCTATCTATTTATGTCCACCTAGAAGACGCTGGATTTGTTACGGTTGCCATTGTCGGTTTGCGTCTAATCGTCCGCGTTATCAACCCTGAGTGGGTTCCTCCAGAATGGGTAATGGTTAGCCTTATCTTTGGCCTCTTTGCCTGGGGATTTTCCGAAAGAGTCTCTATGCCCACTATTGCTAAATCAGAAATCTCAGTCGCCATTCCTGATCTTTCTAGCGCAGTTGCTGATGAAGAAGAAGTAGCAGATACGTTACTGCTTACCAATGATGTAGATACGCTACTGCTTACTAATAAAGACCAGTAGTCGGAAGCAGTCTAGTCGCTCCCTAGTGGGGTTAATAAGGTGGTTGATAAGCGCGGTTAACAAGAGATTTGTCAGCTTCCAGCGATGTCGTGAGCATTTCTCTTTTGAGACCTATCTAATGCTACTTCTTAGTTAGACAGCGATCGCATTTTCCACACTGCATAGACTTGGCCTCGTCTGCGAATCCAAATGCTTCTAATAAGATCTGCCAGCGGCAGCGTTTCGTAAACAGATAGCGCCGCATGATTGCCGTTGGTGAGGGAGCTTGTTCTATCTGTCTTCGGGGACTCGTTAGGATCTGATAGTTAAACGGATCTTTCCACTGTAGCTGCCCCGCCCGATGTAGAAGCGCAAGTGCTTGATCGCAGTCTTTGAACTGGCTGCGGACACTATCAATATTCCCTGAGCTAGGTATCTGCTTGACTATCTGCCGTGCGGATTGCCGCATCTGCTGAGCCTTCTGCTCAAAGAATTTCCACCGCCGCTGATCTTCTGGTGCAAACAAGCCAGAAGGCTCGCTGACTAGTGAAAGGGCGACAGCTGGCTGACCATCACGACCGCCGCGTCCGATTTCCTGTACATATTCAGAGATGAGGCTAGGGACTTCGTAGTGAACAACAAACCGACAGTCTGGCTTATTGATACCCATGCCAAATGCCGACGTACAGACTACGAGCTCACAACTCCCTTTAATCCACTCCGATTCTATTTGCCGGCGCCGCGTAGCAGAAAGTCCGCCGTGATAGGCCTTGACTGAGTATCTTTTTGACGCCAGCCACTTAGCTAACGCCTCAGTGCCTCGTCTGGTGCGCGCATAGATTAATCCTGATTGTCTTTTTTGCTGCTGAACGAACTTGAGCAAGGCTTGCCTGCGACCTTTTGGGGTCCAAACTATCTGGACCCCAAGCTGAAGATTGCTGCGGTAGGGATTAAGGCAAACCAGTCTTGGCTTTCGTAGCTCAAGAACGGTGTGTAGTGCTTGTTGAGTAGTGGGATCAGCAGTGGCAGTGAAAGTCGCGATCGCGATTTGATCTCCTTTAGGCTTAGCTGCTAGTAGCGCTGAACGAACTGCACCCAGACGTCGATAGGCAGGACGAAAACTATCTCCCCATTGAGTCAGACAGTGTGCCTCATCTAGGACCAAAGCATTAATCTTGACTAAAGGCTGAACGAGGATTTCCCAGACAGGCTTACTTAAGAGGGTTTCAGGCGATAGATAGAGAAGACGAAGTCGATTTTGGGCGAGGAGCTGTAGGGTGCGTGATCGCTCCCTTTTACCCAACTCACTGTGCAATGCCGCTGCTGATAGTCGCTTCTCTCTAAGCTCTTGTACTTGGTTCTCCATCAGTGCCACTAAAGGAGACACCACCAAAGTCACCCCAGACTGCATTAATGCGGGTAGTTGGAAACAGACTGATTTTCCGCTACCTGTGGGTATTACGACGATGATGTCCTGCTTGTCTAAAATCGCCTGTGCAATCTCTCCTTGAGGGGCTCGAAAATCCGAATAGCCCCAGATATCTCGAAAGGCTTGGCGTAATCTAGCTAGATCATCCGATGATGTATCGTTATTTTCGATAGCTGCAGTGCTCCTGTCATTGTTAGGTGAAACTCTATTTATAATTTCCCCAATAGCTAAAGAAGTGGACTTTTGCCAATCACTTGCCAACCAAAAGTACCGAAGGAACCACACTATAGAATCCTTCGGTACTATTCCGTCACTATGGTAAACAGTCAGACTATCGAACTTAGTCTTGCTGATAGTTTCTGCTTGTGTGTATTTCTGCTTGTGTGTATTTCTGTTCGTGTATTAGAAGAGATTACCGATGTTGTAGGCAGCACCAATAGTTACACCAAAATCAGTATCATTAAAGACCCCCAAGTTGGCTTGAGCGTTGACTGTGATCTGACGAGCAACAGGGACGTCTACACCTGCCGAGAGCAGCAGATTTAACTCAGAGTCGTCATCAAAGCTATAAGCTGCGCCTAGTCCGCCGTATGGAATGAACTGGAACCCACCAGCCTCAGGTGCGTATTGCCTAAAGTCGTAAGTTACTGGAACAAGCAAAGCTACATCATCGCCAATCAAGACGGACGGACGAACAGCTATCCTGTCAGCGAAAGCGATTTTGCTAATAACTGCAAAAGAGATATCGTCCACATAGCCAATATCTAAACCAATACCAACAAAGCTAGAGTTAGCTGCGCCACTGGTACGGCGACGAGAAAACTGGGCTATTAGCGGCTCCTCCGCTTCTAAAGGTTCTTCTGTAGAGGAGGTCAACGCAGCAGCTTGGGTTTCAACAGGAGCCGTTTCTACTAGTGTGGACTGAAGAGCTACGGCTTCAGATTGGGTCTCTTCAGTGATTTGAATTTCTTCAGTCGCTTGGATATCTTCAGTGACTTGAGTCTCTTCAGTAGCCTGAGTCTCTTCAGTAAATTGAGTTTCTTCAATGACCAGGATGTTTTCAGCTATATCTTCAACTGCCAGATTTTCAACGGTCAGACCTTCAACATTAGCTTGAGCCTGTGCAGGTGACTGAGCAGCCGCAAATAGTGCTAGCATGCCGAGCGTTCCAAAAATGCCTTTTCTAACGAACATGTTAATAACTCCTCTACGAGCTTCAGAAGTTGAAACTCTAAATTGTGTATAGCCATAGGCTATGACTACCTATGATAGAGGATAAGTATGTTCCGAGATCCATCACTTCTGGCTGATAGAATGAGGCTCTAGCAAGTGAAAAGTGCACCTTCGATATAGAGGGTCCAAGCTATTAGAAACCAAGCTGTAGATATTACTGCATTCTATCGATAGTTCTATACTGAATGGCCTCTGCTACGTGGTGCGATTCTATTTTGGGTACATTTCCCAAGTCGGCTATGGTTCTAGCTACTTTGAGAATGCGATCTGTCGCTCTAGCAGAAAGTCCTAGTTTACGAACGGCTCCTTCGATTAACAGACGAGTCGCATCGTCGAACTGACACCATTGACGAATATGGCGACTTTCCATATCAGCGTTACACTGCAGCGTGGGTGAGTCTTTGAACCTAGCTTGTGCCTGTTTGCGAGCTGCTTCAACTCGAGTTCTGACGGCTGCCGAATCTTCACCTTCGGGTTGACTGGTGACCTCCTTTGGCTTCAAGCGTCCAACGATGACTTGCAAGTCAATTCGATCCATCAGCGGACCTGACAGCTTGGCCCAATACTGTTCTCGGTGGCGAGGTGTGCAGGTGCAGGGCTGAACTGTATCGCCAAAGTAGCCACAGGGGCAAGGGTTGGTGCTAGAAACGAGGGTAAACTGAGCGGGGAATTCAACGGATTGACGCGTACGAGTAATGGTGACTTTGCCGTCTTCAAGTGGCTGCCGTAGAAATTCGAGGACGCTGCGCTTGAATTCCGTGAGTTCATCTAGAAAAAGAACCCCGCGATGAGCTAGAGAAATTTCGCCTGGTTTTGGAAAGCTGCCGCCACCGACTAAGGAAGGACCAGAAGCGGAATGATGCGGGGTTCGAAAAGGTCGCTGGTTGACTAGATGGCCTTTTTCTTTGAGTAAGCCTGCAACAGAATGAATTTGCGTGACTTCGAGTGCCTCGGGAAAAGTAAGCGGTGGCAAAATGCCAGGAAGCCTTTGAGCAAGCATGGTCTTGCCGCTTCCAGGGGGACCAATCAGTATAATATTGTGGCCTCCGGCAGCAGCGATTTCTAAGGCGCGCCGGGCCTGGGCTTGGCCTTTGATGTCACAGAGATCTAGGGCGGGGATAGGCGATTGCAGCACCGCCTTAGGTTCACTTACTCGCATGGGCTGATAATTTTCTGGGCCATTAAGAAAGTCCACCACTTCACTTAAGTGCTTGAAGCCATAGACTTCTAAGTCAGGAACAACGGCCGCTTCATAGGCATTGTCTTCAGGAAGAACAATCCCTTTTAGTCCAACCTTTTTCGCCGCTGCAGCGATCGCTACCACACCTGCTACTGGCCTAAGGGTTCCATCCAAAGACATTTCACCTAAAAACAGATAGTCATCTAGGCGGGTCTGCTTGAGCGTTTCGGAAGCTGCCAAAATTCCAATCGCGATTGGTAGATCGTAGATCGGGCCTTCTTTGCGGACATCTGCTGGTGTTAGGTTGATCACCACCTTCCGCATTGGAAACGCGAAGCCAGCATTCTTGAGCGCTGCTCGTACTCGCTCTCGAGACTCCTGCACCGCCGTATCGGGCAGTCCCACTACTACCACACCTGGCAAGCCACCTGAGAGATCGACTTCCACACCCACTTTAAGCGCATCAATTCCAATGAGTGAAGCACTCCAAACTCTTGCTAACATGGTGTGTCAACTCCTCATCAGTGAGCGCTGTCGGTTTATTTTGCCCTACAATTCCAAGAGATCGTCACAATTGAAGTTCGTCGGAAAGGAAGAGGTAAACACCTGCCCTTTCCTCCTGCCCTAAAGCGCTCCCTAAGCGATACACTTACAGTTGGTAGCTGATTTAGAACAAGTCAGTTATCACAACAATCGCACCATTGCATGATACGGAAAGCGGTCATGCGTGGTTTACGTGGTCATGTGTTGGTTTATGTGGTCATGTGTGGTTTATAAGGGCAATTGGAAAATTCCTACAGGGCAACTCGCTGGTCGTCTACCCTCTCTCAAGCGCAATTTCGAAAGCAGGTGGGTCTTTGTAAGGAGACTTAACTAGCCAAGCGCAGCACCCCGTTTAGCTGAATGACTTACCTGTGTATATCTTGTCCCAACAGCTACTGCGTTAGTAGTCTTTTCCGCTAGCACGTCCACATTTTCTAGCTTAACCGTAGCAGAAGAACTACTAGCTTCTTCTGCTAGCTGACCAAAGAGTAGCCATAGTTTGCCATCAGCTCTGCAAAATATGTTGTGAGTTTTGAAGTCGTCTCAGCAGATAGCTTTTCTCTATAATCTCCAGGCGTTCCTTTACGGATATGCTTACTCCAATCTTCTTCATCAGGTCGAATATCATTTTGCTTAGCAACAGCTTCTACTACTGTTTGATCAATAGGAATTGAGAACCATTCCAGCATATCGATTAGAAAGCTTAGCTTGTCAAAGTAGATATCCTCGTACCTAAAAACTCGGATATTCGGATTATTAATAACTACAGCAAGATAGTTTTCGAATTTAGTAAAAAGCCACTCACAATTGACTAATGCATAGTCATCTATAGTATTCGTTGCTTGCTTGCGACAGAATTCAAGCCATGCTTCAGTATTTTTCTTAGGTGATACATGACTTGAATCCTCAGACCTACCCATGGAGTAATACTGGGAGACAAGACAGTCGCGAGGATCTCTTACCAGCAAACAAGCACGGTAATCACGAGGATTCACTACCATGTGCTCAGAGTTGGGATTGAGGATCTCCGGCAGGGCCCGAAATCCTAGATGTAAATAGCCTTCATTGATAACTTCTCTCAACTCAGTCAGTTGGAACCAGTCTCGATCAAAAATTCCTTCATTAAACATCACTTCGGAGATATTGATACTCGGAAAGTTGATTGCTTTGCAATATTGAGTCAGCAAGCTCATCATCAGGCTGCTGCCCGCTTTGTGTATCGAGAATGCAAAGGCCTTTGAAAAATTTGGATGTGGAGCCGGCAGCGTAGAGAAAAGCTGGGAAATTTCCAAGGATGGATTTGACATTGACATTTCTTATAAAGACCTAACCATCGCTAACTGGGTGGCTGACAAAAATTCATCAGTTTGAGGTGGAAAAGAGCCTATCTCAAACTCACTCAATAGCTGGGTTGTGCATTTGTGATGTTTTTGAGAAGTTGTTATTGGTGCAAGAAACTGATGCTCCAGCAGAATTGTACATGGTAAGTCAATTTTTATCTATTTTTTAAAGCGTTTAGCGAGATAAGTAAATGGAGCAAACTATTCAGCGTCCCTAAAACGGTTCCGTTGAAAATGTGCGTTATCTTATGTTGCCGGTGTTCAACCCTTAGCCAGATGGCCTTCACCGCTCCATTCTACTCAAGCTGTTTTCGTGGCGCTAGCAAGGTCACCGCATCCTAAGCACCAAGAATTTTTCTTTAGATAGACCCAGACTAAGAGTTCAGGCGGTAAGTTGGTAGCAATAAGGTTTTCATTACTTTTAGCAAATTGACTATGCTAAGTCTCTTCAAATCGCAAAAAACTTCTGCTGTGGTTCGTGAACAGCAGATAGAAGATGATCGCATGCGAGATGTAGAGCTCTTGTTAGAAAGTCTTTTTTTAAGAGAGGAAGTGACGCTGCGGCTGATTGTGGACTGTCTGTATGATGTCGGTTCGATGAATCTAGTGAATCGACGGGTGCGGTCGCGCCCACTAAACCGAATCATGAAGCTGATTGCTCGCCACTCTAAGCCAGTATTTCGCCCATTTATGCTGCGCTGGAGTCGTAAGAACTGTCCTCGTATGATTGCAGACTGGCTGCATTCACAAGTTAGATTTAGACCGAAAGAAGTCGTCTTGCCAGAAGTTTACGAGCCTCAGAAGTAAGCGATGCATTTGGGTGTTGTCGATTTAGATGAGTGCAAGTGGGCGTGATAGAGTTTGAGACGAATGATTGACGATTGTGTCGGGTCGTTTGTGTAGTGCGATTACCCTGACGCCTATCTAATCTGACTGCCTACGAGAGAGAAAAAGCCAACGTGAGCTCAATTAAGATTCCAATCTTAGATCTTAAGCCTCAGTATCAAGCGATCAAATCAGAAATCCAATCCGCTATCGATGCGGTGCTTGAATCGGGTCAGTTTGTCCTCGGACCGACAGTTGCAAACTTTGAATCTAAGATTGCCCAATACCTAGGGGTTAAGCATGCCATTGGCGTGAACTCAGGTACGGATGCTTTGATCATTGGTCTAAGAGCCTTAGGTATTGGGCCCGGTGATGAGGTGATCACAACGTGCTTTAGCTTTTTTGCTACCGCAGAATCGATTAGTAACGTTGGGGCCAAACCAGTGTTCGTTGATATCCAAGCCAGTAGCTTCAATATCGATCCTGTTCTGATTGAAGCGGCAATCACGCCAAAGACCAAGGCAATTATGCCGGTGCATTTGTATGGCAATCCTGCGGCAATGGCGCAAATCAAGGCGATCGCAGCCAAGCACAATCTCAAAATCATCGAGGATTGTGCTCAGTCGTTTGGCGCGGTTTATAAAGGTAATTGCAGCGGCTGTGAGGGGACTTGTAATAATACGATCCGTCAGCCACTGATGGGAAAACACACGGGTAGTCTTGGCAACATCGGTGCCTTTTCGTTCTTTCCAACTAAGAATTTAGGAGCCTATGGTGATGGGGGGCTAATTACAACTGATGATGATCGGCTTGCAGAACTCGCCGTGATGCTTAGAATGCATGGATCTAAGCAAAAGTACTGCAACGAAATGCTGGGCTACAACTCGCGTCTCGACGCTATTCAAGCCGCTATCTTACAAGTCAAGCTCAACTATATTGACCTCTGGAATCAGCAGCGTAGGCAGGTTGCCAAAACGTACAGCCAGTTGTTAGAGGACGTAGCTAACGTGATCACTCCAGAGTTGACCGATGGTCATGTGTTCCATCAATACACCATTCGAGTCCTGGAGGATAAACGCGATCACGTACAGCGGTCCTTGGCAGATGCAGGCGTAGGTAGCATGATTTACTATCCTTTCCCCCAAGACCGCTTACCAATCTATGCCAAGCAATATCCAGCAAACCCAGTGAGTGATGAGCTAGGTAGGCAAGTTCTAAGCCTGCCGATGTGGCCAGAGCTTTCTCCGGAGACTAGCCGGTTTATCGTCAAAACGTTACGGGACAGTTTGTAGCTCTGCCTAAATCGGGACACATCCTAGGTGCTAGGCTACAGAGTAGTCTATTCCTCTGTCTCGGTTTGTTATCAGCTAAGATTGTTGCTGGGTAAGCTCTTGTAGATCGTGCTCTACCATCGACTCGACTAGTTGAGCAAAAGAGTATTGAGGCTGCCATCTAAGCGCTTGTCTGATGGCGTCGATAGAGCCTACCAGTTGCACAGGCTCATCGGGCCGATAGAAGGTGGGATCGACAGAGACATAGTCTTTCCAGTTGAGTCCAACATAGGAGAAAGCGCAATCGACTAAATCCTTGACAGAATGAGTCTGTCCGCTGGCAATGATGTAGTCATCCGGGGTTTCTTGCTGAAGCATAAGCCACATAGCCGCAACAGCATCTTTAGCATGGCACCAGTCCCGACGAGCATCTAAGTTGCCGAGCTTAAGTTCTTTGGATAGGCCTAGTTTGATCATGGCTGCTCCGTGTGTAATTTTGCGAAACACAAATTCTGTGCCGCGTCTGGGCGATTCGTGGGTGTAGGTGATACCGCAGCAAGCATACAGGTCATACTTTTGCCGGTAGTTGATTGTCATCCAATGGGCGTAGCCTTTAGCCACACCATAGGGGTTGCGCGGCCGAAAGGCGGTACGTTCAGTTTGGGGAGATTCGTCAGGTTGGCCAAACACTTCACTACTAGAGGCCTGATAGAGTCGGGTATCAGGCTTCTCTCGACGGATAGCCTCTAAGAGTCTCGAGACTCCGATAGCGGTGTACTCCGCAGTGAGAGCGGGTTGACTCCAAGAGAGCGGTACGTAGCTCTGAGAGGCCAGATTGTAAACTTCGTCGGGCTGAGCTTGATCGATGGCATCCATTAGCGAAAACTGATCGAGCAGATCGCCGGAAATAATCCGAACGTTATCGGCAAAATGGCTAATGCGTTCTAAGCTACTGGAGCTAGAACGGCGAACCATTCCGTAAACCTCATAGCCTTTGTCCAACAGAAGCTCTGCGAGATAGGAACCATCTTGTCCGGTAAGTCCTGTAATCAGCGCTCTTTTTACCATAGGCCCTACGAGGTCGTGAAAACTGCATAACCCACCATACCAGCTACAGGAATTGTTGCAGCACTTCGACAGTTTGTTGGCCAGTGGCTTCCCAGCTAAAGTGCTTAGCCCTATCTAAGCCAGCTTGGCTGAGCTTTTGTCTGAGCTGAGTATCGGTGGCCACGATCTTCATCGCATCGGCCAGCTCATCGACATTATACGGATCGATCAACAGAGCGGCGTCGCCAACAACTTCAGGCAAGGAGGACAGGTTGGAGGTGATGACCGGGGTACCGCAGGCCATAGCTTCTAAGACTGGAAGTCCAAAGCCTTCCCACAGGCTGGGAAAGGTAAGTGCGATCGCCTCGCTCAAAAGCTTTGGCAACTGATCGTCGGCAACGTAGTCTAAGAAATGGACCTGATGGGCTATTGCTAGGAACTGGGTCTGCGCGACTAGGGCAGGAGTATAGCGCCGGTCTTTAGGCCCTACCAGCCATAGCTCGAGGTCAGGATGAACCTGATGCACCCGGTGAAATGCCGATATCAATCTAGCTAGGTTTTTGTAGGTGTTCTGCCGACCTACATATATAAAATAGTGGCTGGCTGGCATCCTAGCGGCCGCTTGATAGGGTCGAAACCTTTTCTTGTCATAAGCCAGCGGAATGGAGGTGAGCTTACGCTCAGGCACGCCATAGAACTCTGCAACGTCACGAGCGGTTGATACAGAATTGCAAAAGACGTGCTCTGCCTGGGCTAGCACACGGCGAACGTAATGTCGAAAATAGCCTACCAACGGGGCCGAAAAGTCCTTTGAAAATCTGAGTGGAATGGTGTCGTGGGCCGTAACCACGAAGCGACAGTCCGTGTACAACGGTGCCTCTGGTGAAGGTGACCATAATAAGCTGCCACCCTGCTGAGCGCCCAACTCTCGCGCATAGGGAGGAATGTCTTTTTGTAGCCAAAACAAGCGTTTGAGATGTCCCCAGTTGCCAAACCCAGGCGATATTCCATAGGGAATAGTTTGGCACTCAAACTCTGAGATAGCACGGCTGGCTAAGAGCACCGGGTCTAAAGCTTTTAATGCCGGCAGCAGATTTCGAGCATAGACGCTTATCCCGGTGGGCCGAGCTAGCAAGACTGATAGATTGACTAATAGTGCAGACACCAGTTTTCTTTTGCCTTATCAGCTGAATGTAGTAGGTTAGATGAATTTGAGGATAGTATCTAATTTTGCTGTGCCCAAGATTCATAGGCTTAATTTTTATTGGCCTAAATACTTCGTGACTTTGGTCCTAGCGCGATAACATAATTGTCTTCTGTGGCCTCAGCTTTCTATGGCTTTAGCCCTGTGGTTCGTTAGGACACTGCTAATGAAAACGACTCGTCAGTTTTGGCAACCGTTGGCTAAGTTGAAATTCTTATTGCCTTTAACCAGCAAGCAGTGGGCTCACTTAGATTTGCTTAAAACGCTGGTTCAGCGAGATATGAATGCCCGCTACAAAGGTTCTATTCTCGGTAACTTGTGGCCGCTGACCAAGCAGATAGCTCAACTGCTCATTTACACCTATGTCTTCGCCATCGTGCTTCAAGTAAAGCTAAGTATGAAAGGTATTTCCTCAGATAATTCTTTTGTCTTTGGCCTATGGCTCTTTGCAGGACTCCTCCCTTGGTTGGCCTTTAGTGGAGGGTTGATTCAGGCTTCTACCTCGTTGGTGCGGCAGCCTAACCTGATCAAGAAAGTCGTATTTCCCTTGAGCTTACTTCCACTAGTCCCTGTGCTGTCTAGTTTTTTGGAAAGTACCTTTGGCTTGGTGGCGTTAATTACCTTCTCGGGTTTTTTCGTCAGTCATACGCTACACCCAACGGTTTTGCTACTGCCTTTGGCGTGGATTCCTCAACTCTTGATCACCGCCGGATTGAGCTATTTCGCAGCTGGGCTGACTGTGTTTATTCGCGATATTCCGCAAACGCTGGGCGTACTGCTTAATCTATGGTTTTATGCCACCCCATTGATCTATCCAGTGGATATGGTGCCAGCCGCCTTGCGCCCGTGGGTATTTTGGCTTAACCCGCTTACGGCTATTAGCCAAATGTATCGGGATACGATTTTAGTAGGTAGCGTCACCCACTGGGCTGAATGGGGCGTAGCCACCGCTATCTCTGTGATCATATCTGTCACTGGCTTTAGCTGCTACAAAAAGCTGCGTCCTGCGTTTGCAGATGTGCTGTAGGTAGCGATAGAGTAGACAGGCTGTTTTTTTCCTTGCTGTTTTCTTTTCCTTATGGCTGACGATATTGTCATTTCATTAAAGAACGTCTCCAAGGTCTTTAAGCAATATCCCAGGCCGGTAGATCGCCTGAAAGAGGTTTTCTTACCAGGGCGACAAAAAACACCCGAATTCTGGGCTCTGCAAGATATCAATGTAGATGTCTTTAAAGGGGAAACGTTTGGCATTATTGGCCGCAATGGGGCCGGAAAAAGTACGCTGCTGCAAATTATTGCTGGTACGCTGCAGCCCACGACTGGGGAGACAATGGTTAGCAGTAGAGTGGCTGCTTTGCTAGAGCTAGGCAGCGGGTTCAACCCTAATTTTACCGGGCATCAAAATATTTTTTTCAATGGGCGAATTTTAGGTCTTACCCAGGCCGATATAGAATCACGCTACGACAAAATACTAGCGTTCGCGGACATTGGTGACTTTATTCACAAGCCTGTAAGAACCTACTCCAGCGGCATGTTTGTCCGGCTGGCCTTTGCGGTGCAGGCTAATATCGATGCCGACATTGTCATTATTGACGAAGCGCTCTCTGTGGGCGACGTTTTTTTTCGACAAAAGTGCTACGCTCGGCTCGAATATTTGAGAAGCCAGGGCGCTGCTATCTTGTTGGTGTCACATTCAATGGGTGATGTCCAGCAACTTTGTCAGCGGGCAATTTTATTGAACAAAGGCGTTCAGACGTTTTTAGGATCTTCCTCTGAAGCGGTTAAGCTTTACTACTTGCTGCATCAGTCCGATGGCACTGCCCTTCAGACGGCTTCAGAAGCGAATGGAGCTAAGGTGGATAGAGCAGAGGCAAATGGAGCAGGGGCAAATAAACCAAAGGCGGATGAATCGCCAGAAAAGAGCGCAGAACCTTTGCCCTTAAAAAAACGCTACGCCCACAAGATATCAGCAGCGGCCTGGCTAGATATTTCACAAACGCCTCAAACGAGCAATGGGCAAGCGACCTGTTTGGGAGTGGCGTTGTGCCGAGCAGACGGCCAGCCCTGCAATATTTTTCGACAGGGCGATCGCGCTATCATCTGCTACACATTTGTGCTCAACAGCCCGCTTGACGTCCCCATCTTTGGTCTTGTGCTAAAAAACGAGCGCGGAATCATTGTGCATGGGAAAAACAGCTGGCAGCGTCTAGATAGTGAGGTGCCCACTCAACTAGCTGCTGGGGACGAGTTACTCTGCCAACAGGAAATTGATCTCAATCTGGAGCCCGGTGACTATACTTTTGATCTAGGCTTAGCCTCAGTTCCGATAGATATTTGGCAAAACAGAGATCAAGTTTCTCACCAGCAGGTATCGGTGAGTCGAACCCGGCTGTGTCATCTAACAGACGTGAGTACTTTTTCGATCACCCTGGCGCTGCATGATCAGGTTGAGCGGTTAACGCACTATGGTGTAGCTAATTTACCTGGTACGCTTGCTTTGAGTCACTTCCCTCAGTCACTGGCTGCAAAATCATCCACTGGAAGAGAATTGTGAGAGCTTCAAAACGTATCTTGAAAGGTGAACCGCCAGAACCCACGGTATTTCACATTACGCATTGGAAAGCTGGCTCTCAGTGGATATATGGCATGCTACGAGCACTAGTCCCTGAGCGAGTAGTCACCCCAGAACTATACGTCAGCCATTTTTTTAAAAAACCGCTTAGCCCGGGCGGCGTTTATCCGACACTGTATCTAACTAGAGATCAGTTTTTGTCTATAGAGACGCCTAAAAATAGTCGTAGGTTTGTAATCGTTAGAGACTTGAGAGATACCCTAGTCTCAGGATATTTTAGTATTCGCTATAGCCATCCGCTGCTTGATGGTACGCTAGCGCTTTGGCGCGCCAAGTTGAATACACTGACTGTAGAAGAGGGCCTTTTATTTTTGATGGATGAATGGCTACCAAAGTCTGCCAATATTCAATCTTCCTGGGTAAATTCTGAAGAACAAATTATTCGGTATGAAGATCTGCTGAGTCAGGACCTGACCATTTTAGAAAGTCTTTTAATCGATCATTGTGGCTTGAACATATCTACCGAGAATATTAAGTGTGTGGTAGAAAAAAACAGATTTAAACGGCTGAGCGCAGGTCGAAAAAATGGAGAAGAAGATCTGCTATCTCATCGGCGCAAGGGCGTTGCCGGCGACTGGAAAAATCACTTTACTTCTCTAGTAACAGAAAGGTTTGAATCTCGCTATGGCAAGCTTTTGACAACAATGGGATATGAGAGAATAACCTTATGAATTCATCCGCTGCAGCCCACCTGACAAACCACTCCGACCAACCCATCGTTGTCACTGAGTTTCCCAAATCTGGTGGCTCCTGGATTTCGTCAATGCTAGGTGAGGTGCTGTCTCTACCTAACAGAGATATTTATGTTCAGCCAGGGTTTGATTTGTTTGATATTGCATCTCACCCCTGGTATAGCCAGGCTGATGCACTAGATATTCCGCCACAGTGTGTAGTGAAAAGTCATGAGCTACCCCACTCATCCCTTATCAACTTCGATGCAACGTATATCCATTTGATCCGAGATGGTCGAGATGTGGCGGTCTCTAAATGGTTTTTTGATCAGAAGTTTTGTGTAGACAATGGCATTAGGACGGCTTTACCTACAAACTTTTACGAGTATGTGATAAAGACGGCTGCTGAGTGGTCAAGCTATGTCAATTCCTGGCTTCAACAGTCGGTGATTACGGTTCGGTACGAGGACTTCTTGGCTGCGCCGGTTCAAAGCTTAGGAAATTTGTTGGCCCAGATGGGGTATGAAGAACGTCCTTTGGTCACGCTAGAAGCCTGCGTTGCTAAATTTAGTAAAAAAAACTTCTCAGCATCTTTTGATAAAACGTTTAAACACAATACGTTCGTGCGCAAGGGTATTGCAGGTGACTGGGTTAATCACTTTAATCATCACCATGTCGACGGGTTTAAGTCCGTTGCCAATGATACTTTATTGTTATTAGAGTATGAGTCCACGTCAGCGTGGTCTATCTAAAAGATCATGATGAAGCCATGATAGGAAACAAACTGAAGCCCTTAGAACCGTCGGATGTACTAGCTGGCTATGATGCTGTTTGTCAGCTCTATGCCTACATTCCGCCGCTAAGCCACTGGCGAGCGTGGGAATATGCCGCATATAGGGGATTTAAACTCGAGGGTAAGGTACTGGACTTAGGCTGTGGTAATGGTCGATATTTCAATCTTTTGTGGCCGAAGGTGAAAGATGCTGTAGGGGTAGATATTGATGCTGGGGCGGCAGCTCGAGGGAAAGAGAGTGGCATTTACCAGGCTGTTCATGTCACCCTTGCTCATAAGATTCCTGAGGCTGATGCGACCTTTGATTATGTTTTTGCCAACTGTTCTTTAGAGCATATGGATGATATTCAGCTGGTTTTGGCTGAGTCTTATCGATGCTTAAAGCCAGGAGGAAAGATTCTGTGTAGCGTAGTGACAGATCGGTACTTGCAGTGGGCGCTACTGGAAAATTTGGTGGTAATGGCCGGCTTTGATCAAGCCGCAGCAGATTTGAAGCGAAAGTTCTTAGACTTTCACCACGTGGTTAATCCGCTCTCGGTCACGGCTTGGGAAGAGCAGTTCTTACAAGCTGGATTTCAGCTAGATGTGCATATTCCAATTGTGCCGAAATACAACAGTGGCATCTTCATGTTGATGGATCAGCTCTGGCATGTGGAGCGTCCAGACGGAGGTGAAATTGGTAACAAGATTTTTCCATTTCTTTCAAAGAATCCTAAGTTTCCAGCAGCGTTTCGTAAGGTGCTAGATGGTTTGCTCGCCATGGAGACCGATTGGGAAGACTGTAGCGGTGCGGTTTTCCAGTTCAGAAAGCCGGTCTGAAAAGCTCGTCTGAAAAGCTCGATAAAGCCCTATTATTTGAAGTCAACCGTAGGAAAAATCACTCAATACCGATGCTCAACTGTTGGTGCGGCAATACTGATTTATCTGTGTTTAGTGATGACTACGCAAAGTGCTCTGCCTGTGAAACATTAGTCTCGCGTTTGGACCCACCGATGGCACAAGAAACGGTGAGTGATGATGAGACAGACTTTTATGGTAAGCAGTACTGGCTAGGTCACCAGCAGCAAGAGTTGGGCTATCCCGATATCTACGCGCGCGCGCGCAGCGACCTAAAAGAACGAAATATTCACTGGCTAAAGGCGCTGTTGAAGTATAGTTTGCCACCGGATAAAATTCTGGAGCTGGGCTGTGGTCATGGCAGTTTTGTGGCTCTGATGAGTCAGGCCGGATATGACGTGGCTGGGGTAGAAATGAGCCCTTGGGTGGTAGAATTCGGTCGGAAAACGTTTGAGGTGCCCATTTTAGTGGGGCCGGTGGAAGATTTAGAGATTGCGCCTCAGAGCTTGGATGTGATTGTACTCATGGATGTTCTAGAACATCTCAGTAATCCGCTTGCTACTATAGAGCGCTGCTTGCCCCTACTCAAGCCTAGTGGATTCTTGCTTATACAAACTCCCGAATTTCAATCGACGATGCGCTACGAAGCCTTAGTCGCCCAAGGCGATCCGTTCTTGAGCCTATTAGAGCCCAGAGAGCACCTGTATCTTTTTAGTCGTCAGTCTGTGACACAGCTTTTGCATCAGTTGGATGTCAAACATCTCTATTTTGAGCCTGCTATTTTTAGTCATTACGATATGTTTTTGGTAGCTGCTAAAACGCCACTGGTGATACATAGCGTTGAGACTGGATCTGCTGCCCTACAAAAGACTGTCGGAGGTCGCATGGCGCTGTCCATGATAGATTTGCGAGACATTCAGCTCGAATGCCAGCGTAAGCTCGAGATTGCTGATGCGGATAGGACCGCACGTTTGAAGCAAGTTCATATTTTAACTGACCAGCTAGAGCAGCAACGGCTAGCGCAACAAGAGCTAGCGCAACGGCTAGAGCAGCAGCAGCTAGAGCAGCAAAAGCTACAACAGCAAAGGCTAGAGCAGCAGCGGCTAGAGCAGAAGGTAGAGCAGCGGCTAGAGCAACAACAGCTACAGCAGCAACGGCTGGAGCAGAAGGTAGAGCAACGGCTAGAGCAGCAACGGCTAGAGCAGCAGCAGAAGTTACAGCAGCAAAAGTTACAGCAGCAGCAGCTACAGCAGCAATGGTTAGAGCAGCAAAAGTTACAGCAGCAAAAGCTACAGCAGCAATGGCTAGAGCAGCAGAAGCTGCAGCAGCAGAAGCTGCAGCAGCAGAAGCTAGAGCAGCAGAGGCAACAGCAGCAGAAGCTAGAGCAGCAAAGGCAACAGCAGCAAAAGCTACAGCAGCAATGGCTAGACCAAAGGTTAGACCAAAGGCTAGAGCAGCAAAGACTAGAACAACAAAAGCTAGAGCAAAGCTTAGCGCAACAAAGGTTGGTGCAACAGAGGTTAGACCAAAGGCTAGAGCAGCAAAGACTAGAGCAACAAAAGACTTTTTTTAACAGGGTAAAGAAGGTAGTGAAGCGGCTAGTAGGAAAATCATGATAGGTGCCTCGCGTAGGATAAGAGTTGCAGTTGATCTAACGCCGCTGAGAGGAGGTGGAGAGAACGGTGGCGCGAAAACATTGGTAATAACGCTGCTCCAAGAATTTGCTCGCTATCGTACGGATGATTTTGAGTATCTGCTAATTGCTGAGCCTTGGAATTATGAGGAGCTGAAGAACTATCAGTCCGATAATATTGTTTGCCAACTTAAAAGTGAGATTTATGGGGGGGGGACACAATCTTCCTCGAAAGGGGCTTTGCCATCGTCAACGCTCCGAGGAAAGACAAAGCCAGGTGCTGCGTTGTCCACGGCAAAGCTCAAGGGCCGAGTTGTCCGCTTCGCAAAAAGAGTGATAGCTAAGCTGGCTTACTTTATAGATAAGGTGGCTAGTAAGGTGCTGAACACCCAAAACCCAGTGAGCAATCTGTTCGATAGGCTAGTACGCACGACCAGCGCACGAACTAGATCTGGAATATTGCAGGGAAAGCACCGTGTAGATCTTTTGTTCTGTCCGTTTTCTGCGCCTACGCTAGCTGAACATGGGCTGCCTTTAGTCGCGATTGGCTACGACTTTCAGCATTTTGATTTGCCCTTCTTTTTTGACGACATCGAACGTGCCCACCGCACCCGGTTTCTCAATGCACTGAACTATCAATCTCAAAAAATAATCTGCATTTCTGACTTCACGCGTCAGTCGTTCATCAAGCATCTCAATACACCCCTTGATAAGTTGACCGCTATTCCTATTTGCATCCATGAGCGGTTAGAGAAGAAATCGGATGCCTATGTAGAATCAGTTTTAGCCTCACAGGGCCTGCAGCGCGATTGCTATCTGTTCTTCCCAGCTAACTTCTGGCCACACAAAAATCATTCACTACTGCTTGCGGCCTACTCAATCTATCAGCAAAAATTTACAGATCAGGCGCTAGATTTGGTCTTTACTGGGGCCTTGCAGTCATCACAAGAAACATTGGAATCGCTAGTCCATAAGATGGGC
Organism: Synechococcus sp. PCC 7335; assembly: GCF_000155595.1. Lineage (NCBI taxonomy): Bacteria > Bacillati > Cyanobacteriota > Cyanophyceae > Synechococcales > Synechococcaceae > Synechococcus > Synechococcus sp. PCC 7335. The sequence goes on from NZ_DS989904.1 coordinate 1,932,308, forward strand.
CTCTCGGGCCGCATTCATTTTCTGGGGTTCTTAAACCAAGACGAACTGATTGCAATTTGGCAGGGGACAAAAGGGTTGATTTTCCCGTCTCTATACGAAGGATTCGGCATTCCAGTACTAGAAGCTTTTTGGTTTGACAAGCCGGTAGCCTGTAGTAACATCGGTAGCCTACCGGAAGTAGGTGGCGATGCGGTAATCTACTTTAATCCTCGCAAACCTGAGGCGGTGGCTAAGGCAATGGGCCAGTTAGCGCATGATCAGGATGCCTGTTCTCGGCTACAGGTTTTGGCGAAAGACCGGCTTCAGCACTTTAAGAAGCAGCGGATGACATCTGAGTATTTGTCTGTTTTCGAAGCCGTAATTGCTAAGAAATAATGGCTGGTAGAATAATCAGCCTTGAGCTGCCACGTTGCGTACTTCTAACTTATGATGCCTAACTTATGAGTCTTACGTTTAGTGTAATTACGCCTTCATACAATCAAGGCCAGTTTATTGAGCGAACTATCCAAAGTGTTTTGGCGCAAGAAGCAGTGACGATAGATTATATGGTGTGTGATGGTGGCAGTACCGATAGCACAGTAGATATTCTGAAGCAATATCAGGACAAACTACGATGGGTAAGTGAGGCCGATGATGGACAGGCCGACGCCGTTAACAAAGGCATAGCAGCAACTAACGGTGAAATCATCGCCTGGATTAATTCCGATGATATCTACTACGCGAATGCATTCCAAAAAGTAAGCCAGTTGTTTGCTACCTATCCTGATATTCAGGTGGTTTACGGCAATGCGAATAATATTGATTTGGCAGACAGTGTGATCGAGCCATACCCTACTGAAAAATGGAACTACAAGCGACTAAAAGAGACCTGTTTTATTTCTCAGCCTGCGACTTTTTTTAGACGCCGTTTAGTAGAAAGGTTAGGGAACCTTAACGCCAGCCTACAATTTTGTATGGATTATGAGCTGTGGTTGCGATATGGTCAGCATACCAACTTCTACTATCTTTCCGACATGCTAGCGGGCTCACGTATTTATGGAGATACCAAAACGCTAGGACAGCGAGCGGCCGTTCATTACGAAATCAACGAGATGCTCAAAGAGAAATTTTCAATCTCACCAGAGAAATGGGTACTTGCCTACGCATCGATCGTTGCAGCAGAGCAGGTTGAGTCCGTGCGTAAAGATTCTCCTCTACCGATACTCCAATCTAAGCAAGTCAATACTTTCTTGGCAGAATCGTTTCGCGGCTATCTACGCTGGCGTAGCTTGCGTGTCTCGTGGCCTACACTACTAGTGATTTTACGGATGATAGCGTTAGCTGCCTATCGCTACGTTAATACGCATCTACTTAAGAAAGCAAAATTTTGAGCAATGAAAATTGGATTTGACATTAGCCAAACCGGTGGAAAAAAAACAGGCTGTGGCTACTATGCGGATGCGCTAGTTCGTCAGCTGCTAGCTCAGTATACACAGGATGCTTTTTTATTATACCCGGCCTTCGGCGATACCTATTGGGATCCCACCCATGTAGCCAGTGCTGAAAGGATAAGTCTCCATAATACCGATTATCCATTTCTTATAGATAGCAAAGACGCTTCTTTTAACTACTGGCGTAGTCCGAAAGGCGTGGATGAACAGGTGATTGGTACTCCTGATGTTGTCCATTCCAACAACTTTTCGAGCCCACATCTGCGTTACGCTAGGCTCGTTTGCACTGTTTACGACCTCAGCTTTGTGGACGTGCCAGAATGCACAACAGAGGAAAATCGCTATTTGTGCTTCAATGGCACCTTTCTGGCATCAGTGATGGCAGATATGGTGATTGCGATTTCCCACTATACAAAGAAGCGTTTTTTAGAGAACTTTCCTCATGTTCCTGCGGAGAGAGTGGTGGTGAGCCATCTAGGTAATCGGCTGCCTGTGAGCGGGCCAGAAGAGGCTCCTTCAACCATGCTAGAAGATCGTCCTTTTCTATTAGCGGTCGGTACCCTAGAGCCTCGAAAGAATTTGCGCCGTTTGTTGCTCGCTTACAAAGAATATCTCGCAACAAGTGAGAACCCGAAAGACTTAGCCCTGGTAGGACCTCAAGGATGGCTTGAGTCTGATCTCGATCAGTACATTAGTAAGCTAGGGCTAACTCATCAGGTTCACATTCTGGGCTATGCTAGCGATGCAGCACTCAGATGGCTGTATAAGCACTGCTGGGCATTTGTCTATCCTTCTCTTTATGAAGGCTTTGGGCTACCTGTGTTAGAAGCAATGGCTGCTGGCGCGGCGACGATTACGTCTAATACGACCAGCCTGCCGGAAGTTGGTGGCGATGCGGTGGTTTATATTGAGCCGTTAGATAAGACAAGTATTACCTCAGCACTGCTCTTGATGGATAATGACTATTATCGACGATCGCTGCAAGTACAGTGCGTGCAGCAGGCAAAAAAATTTGACTGGGCAACAACCGCTTCTGTTGTTCATGAGGCGTACGAAGAGGCCATGAGACTACCGCGTCGTCGAACTTCTACTAGCTTGGTGAATACTAGCTCGGTAAGATAGCATCTACTAGCTGCTGTGTGCTTTCTGCCCAAGTAAGATAAGGCATGTTTTTGGAACTAGGCGCTTTCCCTGCGTCATAAAGGCTCAGCCATGTTTTGATGGCTTCAGCAAGCGGCTCGGGCTGATTGCCTTCAAAGTAAAATGCATAGTCGCCAGCGACTTCTTTATAGACTGGTAGGCTACGCGCGATAATCGGTAGATGGTGCTGAGCTGCTTCGATGAGCGGCAGGCCGAACCCTTCTCCTTCTGACGGCGAAAGCAGCGCAGTGCTAGCCAAGTAGATTTGGCTTAAGTATTCATCACTGATGCCCTGCAGCCAAAATAGCTGTTTATCTTTCTCAGGATGATGGTTTAGCTGCGCGATTAACGGCTTGACCTGCCAACCCTCTCTACCAACAATCACTAAATTGATCTTTAATCCGGATTGCCAAAGTAAGTTGAACGCTTCTAGGGCCTGGCTATGACCTTTTCGGGGTTCGAGGGTAGACACGATCAATAGGCTAGGGGCGGACTGTAGGGTTTGTAGTATGAATTCAGCATCTTGAGGGAGTCCCTTGGAGGGGAGGCTTTGACTAATGTCTGCACCCAAATGAAATGAAATTATTCTAAGGGCGTCAACTCGCTGGGGTGGCGTGTGGAGCAGCCAGTCTTTGATGTCATGAGCAGTTGCCTCTGAAATACATACTAGGCCGGTCGATATTTCAGCGATAATCTTTAACCAACGGTGAAAGGTGGTACTAAATTCTCTAGCCCACCATTCGGGATGGCGTACCAGCAAAATATCGTAAATGACGAAGTAGATCTCTGCGCCTAAGTCTCTAAAGTGCTGTAGCGTTTCTTGCGTATTTGGTGCTAGGTGGGCGCTGTGGTCAAGACCTAAAAAAATATCATTACAGTTGACATCAACGACAGGATCTGACGTCGTTTCATTCATTTGTATAGAGGTTTGCTTAGAACCCAACTTAGGTAGCATTTGCGAAATGAATTCTCTTGCTTGGCGATATTGCCACCCGTCCCAATAAACCGGTATGACACGGTAGTCATTCGGCGGAGCCTGTAAGAGATGGACTAAGATGCTGCGAACGACCCTTTGAATGCCCGATTTTTCGTCGAGTAGTACTAGCTGGGAAATATCTACAAGCAGCTGTTTTTCATATATACCCAAGTTTGTTGAGATGCAGGTTGCTAATATTCTGAGGTCACTTTCTTTTTGATTCTGTAGCGCTGTCTCATCTGATAGTTTTGCTATGAAGTGGGCGTATAGCTGTTCGCTAGTGGCATAGGTATTAGCTTCGGTTGATACCCTTTCAAAGGCGGCTATAGCTTGCCTTGCGGCCTGATCCCAGGTGGATAAAGAGTATTCGTTTGGATAACAATAATCATCTATGTTTTTGGATGGCGTCTGTAGTTTGATCTGTGAATGAAACTGTGGCCCCTCTGCTGTTGAAAGATTGATGACGCTTGTCGGTGCAATGTCCAGCAGCTCGATGGCTTCGCGGCGCAAGCTTTCAGAGACGGTCAGCAGCAGTTGACTTCTTCTTAGGGATTCAACTTTGCGGCGGTAATAGCGCCTAATGGCTTCGTTAGGTGAATAAACTTCAGGCTGGGTAAGGGGGCGCAGATCGTAAAGGGTGATAGACGTTGGCGTACGTGCATTGACTAGACTATTGGCCGAACTGCTGATAGAGACAACAACATCGTCTTCCCAACCTTCAAATAGATTGGAAATGTGAACAATGTCAGGCTGAAGGGTAGAAATAAAAAGTTCTCTTACTTGCTCGCTTACTCTAGTGAGGGCGTTTTTCTTAGGATTGTTTTCACGGGTGTCTGGAGGAATTGAGAAAACAACAATATGCTCTCTTGGTACTAGAGGGTTAAACCACTGCCGGATAGCAGGCACTGACCGAGGAAATCTGTCGTTTAGTAGAATCCAAACTTCATGACTAGCGGCGTTGCGGGCGATCGCAAGTGCTAAAGACATGGAATAACGACCAATGTCTAGAGATTTGCTCTTAGACTGGCAGGACTGTAAGTCGATGAGTATGCGCATGGGCAGCCTAGTGCTTTTCCATAGCTTGCTGAATATCGTGAAACACTTTCGACGCGCGGGGTGATAGCTCAGTTTTTGTCCGCTTCAAGCTAGGAAGCTGCCCCGTGTGTACCAACTGTCTGAGCTGGTATCTTAAAACGGGCGATCGCTCTAAAAATCGCATTGCCAAACCTTTTAGCCAGCTTTGCTTCATAGCAAAAAACGCACAGTGGATAAAACCCTTTTTGATTGAGTTGGCCATAGCTGGATGGGACGGCTTGTGATATCTATAGTATGCTCGCAGGGGTCCGGGCTTCGCTATGCTACCTTATTCACTACCGCTTAAGCTATGGCAATTGAAGCCTTGAGCACTAGCGTTCTTGGGTGCCTTCATTATGCCGCTAGAAGAGTCCGTTTCCTCGCTAATGGCTCGAGTAGGAGAACTAGAAACATCGGGTGCTTTTCAGATATCTCGCTTGTCTATCTGGCTATAGTTAGGTGGTGTTTCTCTACTATCGATTACGGTGCTACAGCTAGATCTTAGAGCGGTTCTACAGAGCATTGATTATTTTATCGGCGACTTCTTAGTAGCAATCAGTAGTTTTGACAGAATTCAGGTAACTAATCGGTGAATTCCGCATTACATTCCGTGTTCTTGCGGGGGTAGTCTATACTTACTTATCAATTCCTCATTCTTATGCGCTTCCAATCGTTTGTTGGCCGTTTGACTTTGAGTGTTTTTAGCACCGGATTAGTTGGACTATTTGCTGATGTAGAGACGGTACATGCAGAACCGATACTCGTGGAGGCAGTTTCTCTATCACCGGCAGAGTCTAGTCACTTTGAAGCGCAGCGCTTGGAGATCGGTCTAAGTGCGATCGCCCAAGATATCAATACGGTTGTCGAAGTCCGTCGGCAGCAGGCAGAAGATGCCGCCAAAGAGGGCACGCTCGATTTTGCTGACTTGCCGCTGATTGGTCCTTTACTAGAAAACGGCGGCAAACTGAGCGCTGGTAGCAACTCGCCAATGTCCTTTAGTGTGGGTAGCGTGCTGGGTTCCTATGGCGTAGTGATGAATGCTGATTTCTAAAGATATCTGAAGCGAAGCGGCAGGTATTATAAGCTAGGGCTGCTATTTTAAAGAACCCTTTAGCTGTAATAGAAAGCTAGTCCTATGCCAGAAGATACTCTCTTCAGTAAGATTATTCGCAAAGAGATTCCGGCTGATATCGTCTACGAAGACGATCAGTGTTTGGCATTCCGAGATATTGCACCCCAGGCGCCAACGCACATTCTAGTTATCCCCAAAAAGCCAATTCCTAAGCTATCAGAAGCCCAAGAAGAAGATAAATCGTTGTTAGGACATTTGTTGCTTGTAGTGAGCGATATTGCTAGAGAGCAGAAGCTAGAGAATGGCTATCGGGTGGTGATCAATACAGGTGAAGAAGGTGGACAGACCGTGTTTCACCTACATTTACATCTATTGGGCGGACGAGCTTTAGGCTGGCCACCAGGCTAGCTGAGCGCAAACCGGTGTTGCTATTGACGGCTGATAATTATCTACTGGTGACTATTCCGCGATTATCCCCTAGTGACCAAACCGGCAGTGATCAAACCGACTGCCTGGTGCGTTTAATCACTATTCGTCAATGCGCTCTAGCTGCCAAAGAATTTGGTTTCCTTCACGGCGAATCCGAGAGACGCTCCAGTTTCGCCAAGCCCAATAGTCGCCTCGGCTAGTAACAGCGCTAGCATTGACATCCATCAAATCAGCAAGCTCAGCGCTGGTAATAAGATAGCCTTGTTTCGCTAGCTCATCGGTGACTTGAAGCGTTTCTAATGTATTCCTGATTCTGTTGACTCTAGACGTTTCTGAAAGATCTTCAGCAACTTGCTTTTTGGAGGAGGCTGTAACTGCCATAGCACCTAGTTCTTCCTGATTGTTCTCGTCAAATGTTAGCGTTGGTGCGCCATATGGATCTTTCTCAGTGAGAAAAATCTGAGTGGAGGTATCAGATGTCACACTTTCACCATCCGTTACACCGACCGACTGACTAGCTGATGGAGATTTTGATGAGGTGGCTACGCTTTTGACCTGTTTTAGTGAAATGGGCTGAGAGTGGGCGTAGGCTCTGGCTATCTCATCACAGCGTTCGTTGCCTAGATTACCTGTATGGCCTCGTACGTAACGCCAGTCGATGTTGATTTGTTCGGTGGTTAAAGTTTGACTGAGCTGATCGAGCTGCTGCCAAAGATCTTTGTTGAGAACAGGCTTGCCTGAGGAGGTTTTCCAGCCTTTGCGCTTCCAGCCTTTAATCCATTTGGTAATGCCGTTTTTGAGATATTCGCTATCAGTGTGCAGGGTGACGGCGCCACTATCGATACTGTTAGATGAGAGGAATTCTAGGGCCGCGATCGCCGCCTGCATTTCCATCCGATTGTTCGTAGTCTTGGCATCTCGCCCACCCAGCTCGTGCCTTTGACCGTCAGCGAATTCTATCAGTGTTCCCCAGCCGCCTGGTCCAGGGTTTCCTGAGCAGGCACCGTCGGTATAGATCTCTTTGACTTCGTTAGGCATAGAAAAGTCCTTTCGTTAACCAAACGGTAGCTTAGCGCGAATGTATTCTCGGCGCATTTGGGCGATCGCATCAATCGAAATTCCTTGCGGACATACCGACTGACACTCACCATGATTCGAGCAGTCCCCAAAGCCCTCTGCCGTCATCTGCTTTGTCATCTTGACGACTCGCTGCTTTCGCTCTGGTTTCCCTTGAGCGAGTAACGCTAGATGAGAAATTTTTGCGGCTGTAAATAGAGATGCCGACGCATTTGGACAGGCTGCCACACAGGCGCCACAGCCGATACAGGTAGCATAGTCAAAGGCTTTGTCAGCGTTGGGTTTGTCAACTAGCACCGCGTTGGCATCGGGCGCAGCGCCGGTCTTGATAGAGACGTATCCTCCGGCCATCATAATTCGATCAAAAGCCGATCGGTCGACGACTAAATCTTTGATCACTGGAAAGGCGGTCGCTCTCCAAGGTTCTAGTGTTACCGTTTCACCCTCGTCAAAGTGGCGCATGTATAGCTGGCAAGCTGCTGTTCGCTTTTGAGGCCCATGCGCTCGACCGTTGATCATCATACCGCAGGTACCACAGATTCCTTCTCTACAGTCATGGTCAAACTCGATGGGGACTTCTCCTTGCGTTATCAACTGCTCGTTGAGCATATCGAGCATTTCTAAAAAAGACAGATCCGGCTCAACCGCTTCTACGCTGTAATTGACAAAGCCGCCGACCGCCAGCGGGTCGCTTTGGCGCCATACTTTTAAGTTGATTTTCATCGTCTTTAGATTGATTGTTTGCTCAATTTTGTTTGGGTTATTTTCAATTAGATGTTTTCACTTGTAGGAGCGCTGAATCAGCCTTACATTCTCAAAGCTTAGATCTTCGCTCACAAGGGTATGGGCCTGCCTATCGCCTTCGTATTGCCAGGCAGCGACGGTTGAATACTGCTGGTCTTGTCTTTGAGCCTCTCCTTGAGCAGTTTGATACTCAACTCGAAAATGACTGCCACAAGATTCTTCTCTTGCAAGCGCATCGTGGGCCATCAGCTCACCGAGTTCTATAAAGTCTGCTACTCGCCCGGCAAATTCAAGATTTTTGTTTAAAGTATCAGCATTGCCTGGAACTCGAAGGTTTTGCCAGAATTCGTCCTTAAGCGATCGCACTTTCTCAATTGTCTCTTTCAACCCCTCCCGGCTTCGGCTCATCCCTACCCCGTTCCATAAGAGCTGACCTAGCTCCTGGTGAAACGCCAGTACCGTCTTATCGCCCTTAATACTCAATAGCTTCAGCGTCCTAGCATAAGCCGACGCTTCTGCCTCTGCAAAGGCATCGTGAGAAGTTTCAACCGGATCGATAGAATTAGTCGCAATGTAGTCGCTGAGCGTGTACGGAATGATGAAGTAGCCATCGGCCAGTCCCTGCATCAGGGCACTTGCTCCTAGACGATTCGCACCGTGATCTGAGAAGTTCGCCTCACCGATAGCAAACAAGCCTGGAACTGTCGTCATCAGGTGATAATCCACCCACAGTCCGCCCATGGTGTAATGCACAGCTGGGTAGATTCGCATGGGTACGTCATAGGGATCTTCACCGGTGATCCGCTGATACATCTCAAATAGGTTGCCATAGCGAGCGGCGATCGCTTCTTTCCCCTCACGAGCGATCGCATCGCGAAAGTCTAGATACACAGCCAAACCGGTTGCGCCGACGCCGCGGCCTTCATCGATTACTTGTTTGGCATTGCGAGAGGCCACATCTCTAGGCACTAGGTTGCCAAAGGTGGGATAGCGCGTTTCTAGGTAGTAGTCGCGTTCATCCTCTGGAATAGCTTTCGCCGCTCGCTGATCGTTTGCCTGCTTCGGCACCCATATCCGACCATCGTTGCGTAAGCTTTCGCTCATTAGTGTCAGTTTGGATTGAAACTCACTGGCTACTGGAATGCAGGTTGGGTGAATCTGAGTAAAGCAGGGGTTGGCAAACAGAGCGCCTCTTTTGTGCGATCGCCAGGCCGCTGTCACATTAGAATTTTTGCCATTTGTGGATAGGTAATACACATTGCTATAGCCGCCTGTAGCGAGTATCACTGCATCACCGACATAGCGCTCAAACTCACCTGTGAGCAGATTGCGAACTACAATTCCTCTGGCTTGACCTTCGATCACCACTAGATCCAACAGCTCTCGCCGAGGAAATAGTGAAATTTGTCCGGCTGCTACCTGCCGCATCATTGCGCTGTAGGCGCCAAGTAACAGCTGCTGCCCAGTTTGTCCGCGAGCATAAAATGTTCTAGATACCTGTGCCCCTCCAAAAGAACGATTAGCTAGTAGGCCACTGTATTCCCTTGCAAATGGCACCCCCTGGGCCGCACACTGATCGATAATCTGGTTGCTAATTTGCGCCAGCCGATAAACGTTCGCCTCTCGTGACCGATAGTCTCCGCCCTTGATCGTGTCGTAGAATAGCCGCCAGACGCTATCACCATCATTCGGATAGTTCTTGGCGGCGTTAATTCCTCCTTGGGCAGCAATGCTATGAGCACGGCGGGGCGAATCTTGAATGCAAAAGCTTTTAATCTGATAGCCCTGTTCTGCTAGGGTTGCCGCCGCTGATGCACCCGCTAGTCCGGTCCCGACAACTAGGATGGTATGTCTAGCTTTGTTCGACGGATTAACTAGCCGAGAATGGTCTTTGAAACGGTTCCATTTTTCTGCTAGAGGACCTGACGGGATTCGTGCGTCAAGAAGCATTACAGCCACCTAAAGTAGATGGCGAGCGGCAAGCCGATAAATCCTAGCGCGATCGCACTTCCTAATAGGCCACTCGCCACAACCACCCACGTTCTGGTTGCTACACCAATTGATTGCAGTGCGCTCCAACAGCCGTGACGTAAGTGCAATCCCAAAAGACTCAAGATTACGACATAGCTGGCTGTATAAATCGGCTGGTGGAACGTTTCAAACACCAGCCGAGCCAAATCGCGATCGGTTGAACCTGGTAGCTTGTATACCGGCCCGAACTTGAATGTCGCCAAGTGCCAGACCAGAAAGACAGCCAGCAACAGCCCAGAATAAATCATCGTTCGAGAAGCTATCGTCTGACGGCTAGGCTCTCCCGCGCTGTGATATTCAGCGTAGTGCACCTGCCTAGCTCGTCGCCTACCAAGGTAGATACTGATGCCAATCGCAGCATGTACACTGACTAACGCTAGCAGCCCGAACTCAGCTAGATAAATCAGCGGCCCCAAACTCTCGATGGAGTGAGCGAGCCGATTGTAAGCTGATGAGCCAAAAAATAAGGTCAGGTTGCCAAGCAGATGTCCGATCACGAAGGCGACTAAGCCCAATCCTGTGATGCCAGTTAGAATCTTTTTCCCAACCGGTGAGTGATAAAAGCTATCTGCGCTAGACTGAGCGCTCTGGGTTGGTGTAAGAATCATGGATTGATGGTAGATAGCTGATATCGAAATTGATATTAAACATCAGTTCGGGCTAATCATTTTAAACTGAATCCGCCTGGAGATGTAGCATGTACACCTCTCCAGGCGGATAAGAAGGATTGAGCTATTTTTTTCTACGTAGATTACTCTTCGATAGTGACCGACTTGATTTTGTCGCCTTTTTTGATCGCGTTGACTACATCCATATCTTCGGTCTTGCCAAAGACGGTATGGATGCCATCTAGGTGGCCCTGCGCTTCATGGCAAATGAAGAACTGACTGCCGCCGGTATTCTTGCCAGCATGAGCCATAGAAAGACTACCAGCCTCATGCTTGTTAGGGTTGATCTCACAGTCAATTTTGTAGCCAGGACCGCCTGTACCAGTCCCGTTGGGGCATCCCCCTTGGATCATGAAATTTGGAATCACCCGGTGAAAATTAAGTCCGTCATAGAAGCCATCTTTAGAAAGCTTCACAAAATTAGCAACGGTGTTGGGAGCATCCTGCTCGAACAGCTCAAGGTTAATAGTCCCTTTGTCTGTTTCCATGATTGCGCGAGTCATACGGTCTTTCTCTGTAGCGGGTCTATAGTCTTGAATATTTTATAGTGCATTGCCTTTGTAAAAAGGGCTACTTTCGGGTGGAATACCGCCCAATACCCAGACCTGCCTTGAACTATGCAGTTAGGCATTTGTAACTAATGCTAAGGCACCTGACATAGATAGATAGGGTGTTTAGTAGAATAGAAGCGTAGACAGATCGTAAGGAAGGATAAGACCTTTTGAGTGATTCCCCAAAAGTTATGGCCGATAAGATAGTCAGTGACGCTCCTGAGTTAGCAGCCTCAGTCGATGCCACACCCGAGACTGAAGTTTTGCCCAGTGTAGATAGCGAATTTAAGACGCCGGTTGATGAAGATGCGAAAGCGTTGGCACTGATGATCGCAGAAGCAGCAGATGATCGCAAAGCGGGCAATATCACGATTCTACAAACGGGTGACATTTCTTATTTGGCTGATTACTTCGTGATTGTTACAGGTTTTTCTAATGTGCAGGTGCGGGCGATCGCAAACACGATAGAAGGGGTCATCGAAGATAACTTTGGCAGACAGCCGCTTCGCACTGAAGGCATGAGCGAAGGTCGCTGGGTTCTTAAAGACTACGGTGATGTCATTGTTCATATCTTTATGCCAAGCGACCGCGAATATTACGATCTAGAGGCATTTTGGGGTCATGCCGAACGAATTGAGTTTCAGCCGACTTCAGCGCTTGATCGTGAGACAGCCTAAAGCAGATAGTCTTAGCTAGGTTGGTGGAGATTTGGTGAGTAGTTAGATTCGGCAGGTTTGGTTGTTTGACTTAGTGCTGCTTGACTTAGTAAGTAGGCTCTACGAGTGAGCCCTATTGGTTAATTTGTGTCAGTCAGTCTTCGCTAGGTCCTTGCTAGTTTTGAAAGTAGCTGAATCTTACCGTCATCAAAAAAGTAAAATAAGACACTTTCAAAGGAGCTTTTGTGTAAAACCGATGAACGGCGATATTAAAAAGAGTTCCATCAGTGCTCGGTGTCCGGTTCCTGTTGATCAAATTCCGATCAAGGAGTACGAAAGCATGAGCCAATCCTGGTTTTATCGTTGGGGAGCGCGATCGCTACAAGGATATCTAGTGCCTATTATCAGCCTTTGGCTACTGAGCTGGTTAGTCGTTGGCCCGATGGCGGCTGTGAGCTTTGTACCTGCTAAGCTGCCGCTTCAATTTATGATTAGCGCTTCTCTAGGGGCGCTGATTTTGCCTGTGCTGGCTCTAGTCCAGCTATACATTGGCTGGAATCATGTATGCGATCGCCTCTCTGGGCAGTCCGTTTTCTACGAAGAATCTGGTTGGTATGACGGTCAAGTATGGGAAAAACCAGAAGAGATATTTAACCGCGATCGCCTGATTGCTGACTACCAGGTCAAGCCGATTTTGCTGCGTTTGCAGAAAACCTTTGCTGCGTTGTGCGGCATCCTTGCCTTTAGTTTCGTCACCTGGCAGTTTATTTGACTGGGTGATTGGATTGGGTGATTGACCCGGCTGATTGGACTGGATCACTTGACCGCGATTACTTGACTGTGATGACCTGAATGCGACGACTCGTCATCCTCCTTTCCCCGACCGTCTACCTAACGTCTACATACGGAAACAAGATCCTATGAATAGGACGAATCGCCATTCTTCCTCACTATTAACAGTCCAGCTCCTAAGAGAAGGAATTGTCGAATCTACGCACAAGGTTCATGCAGTCGCTTGTGATGCTAAGGGCCGCGTCCTGGCGAGCGCCGGCGATCCAGAGCTAGGTACGTTCATTCGCTCTTCGCTCAAGCCATTTCAGGCCATGTCTGTGACGGGTACAGGCACCCTAGATCACTTCAACTTGACTGACAAAGATCTAGCGATTATCTGTAGCTCGCACCACGGCAGCATCGAGCAGACTCGCCAGGTCTTTAATATTCTGTGGCGCTGTGATGCTGATCCAACAGCTCTGCAGTGTCCTGTTCCTTCTGATAAGACAACCCCTTTAGCCCATAACTGTTCGGGTAAGCATGCTGGCATGCTAGCAGTATGCAAGCAGAAAGGTTGGTCTTTGGATGGGTATATGCAGCGATCGCATCCTGTCCAAAAGCTAGTAGCCTCTCGCATTGCTGAACTTCTAGGCATGCCGGCTGACGAGTTTATCTGCGCTCATGACAGCTGCGGGGTTCCTACTTATTTGATGCAGCTCAGCCAGATGGCTACCCTCTTTGCCAAGCTTACCTCTGGCGATAGTTTAGAGATGGAGCGCATCGTCCGCGCTATGACTAGCTACCCAGAGATGATCGCCGGCCCAGAAGGCTTCGATACGCAGCTGATGCAGCTCACAGAAGGCGAGCTAGTTAGTAAAGCGGGCGCAGAAGGCGTTCAGTGCATTGGCCGCGTTGGGGAAGGCATGGGCATTGCCGTCAAAGCCGTAGATGGCTCTAAACGAGCGAAGTACGCTACTGCTGTTTACCTACTAAAGCAGTTTGGCTGGATTACACCCGACGTTTCTGAAACGCTCTCCGACAAATTTATGATGCCAGGTAAGTACACCCGCATCGAAGTTGTCGGCGAAATGTCCATGATTTAGACAGTTCCAGCCGCTTTCTAAAATGCTTCCTAGATCACTACTTGAAATACTTTTTGAGAAAGTGCCACAATTTTTGGAAGTAACCAGCTATACTTGTTAAGCGCTCAAGGGAGCGTTCCCATCGCGGGGTAGAGCAGTCTGGTAGCTCGTCGGGCTCATAACCCGAAGGTCCATGGTTCAAATCCATGCCCCGCCACCAATTAGGTGTAAAAGCTCGGTGCTTATCAGGTGCCGAGCTTTTAGTTTTTATTGACAATCTTGCCCTTAATCTGCTGCTTCAAGACTACACTACGCGGAACGGTACTCAAGCCTACGGTCCAAAGTTTGGTACTGACTCACATCGCTATATTCAGCGGCAACCACGAAAAAAGCTACATAAGGCGAACGAGTATCCAGCTAATTAGCGGTCCTACTGCTAGCGCTGGTAGAAAAGAAGCCACATGAATTTTTCTAAACTCCAGTAGGTTAAGCCCTAGCCCTAAGAGCATAATGCCGCCGATGCCAGTGAGTAAGAAGATACTAGGCGCTGTAGTCGGATCAGGAATCAGCTGTCCTAGTGCGCTGGCAAGCAGAGAAAGGCTTCCCTGGTAAATAATGATTGGTAGTATCGAGAAGCCAACGCCGATGCCGTAAGTTCCTGTAAGGGCAATAGAGACAAGACCATCCATAGTGCTTTTGACCACTAGAATTGTGCTGTCTCCTAGCAGACCGTTATTTAGACTACCTAGAATGGTCATCGGCCCAATGCAAAACAATAGGCTAGAGGCAACAAAGCCTTCGGTAAAGCGGCTACCTCCTTTGAATCGAGTTTTCAGCCAGTCTCCTAATCCTGTGAGCCGATTCTCTATTTGCCACCATTCGCCCAATAGTCCGCCGATAGCTAGTGATATCAGCGCCAGAATGACGCCTGCGATGCTGCTGACCTCGGCCTTAGACAGATCTTGAGCCATAGAGATACCAATAAAGATAGTGGTCAGACCCATTGCTTGAGTGATGACGACTCTCATCTTTGGTGATAGCTGGTTGCGTACTAGCAGACCGCTACCGGTGCCTAGAAGGACTAGCGCTACGTTGATCCAGGTGCCACTTGTCTTGGCCCAAAAGGTTAGCATTAAGAGATATATGTGAGAATTACTGCAATTGATTCAATGCGATCGCCCAGAAAAAAGGAAGCCTTATGCCATCAGTGAGTCTTATTCGCGCCAAGGGTTACGAAGTCGAAGCCTTATCTGAGCGGCTAGAGGCGTTGCTTGCCCCGATGGGCGGCATGGCACGCTACGTGAAGCCAGGCGATCGCGTTTTGCTCAAGCCCAATATGCTCACAGGCTCACGTCCTACCAAAGAATGCACAACCCGCCCTGAAATAGTGTACTGCGTAGCCAAGATGGTGCAGGCAGTCGGCGGCAACCCCTTCATCGGCGATAGCCCAGCGTTTGGCAGCGCTCGCGGCGTGGCCGAAGCCAACGGTCTGCTGGAATGGGCCAACAAAATCGACCTGCCCATCGTAGAGATGCACGGCAAGCGCTACGCTATCGAAAACCAGGACTTCGACAACTTCTTGCTCTCCAAAGAGGCGATGGAAGCCGATGTGGTGATCAACTTACCTAAAGTTAAATCTCATGTCCAGCTCACCGTAACGCTAGGGGTGAAAAATTTATTTGGTTGCGTCCCCGGTAAAATGAAAGCCTGGTGGCATATGGAAGCTGGGAAAGACCGCCAGCGATTTGGTACGATGCTGGTCGAAACAGCTCGAGCCATCTCACCGCAACTAACTATCATCGACGGCATCGTCGGACATGAAGGTAATGGGCCAAGCGGGGGCGAACCTAGAGAACTAGGCGTCTTGGGTGCTTCTGATGATGTGTTTGCGTTGGACCGGGCTATGGTTGATGTCTTAGGGGTCGATCCAAGCCAGCTACCTACTATCGTAGAATCGACCCGGTTGGGCTTGTGTCCACGGCTCTCAGAAATAGACTTCCTTGCTAATCAACCCAGTGAGCTAAGCATTGATGATTGGAAGCTTCCAGACAAGATGATGCCAATCGACTTTGGTGCGCCTAGAGTCTTACGCTCTACTTTCAAGCATCTCTATATCCGATTTATCAGAGAACCATTCTCGGCATACGCTACTCGATAGGCAGCGAAGCGACCGGGAAAAATAAAGGCCGCAGGAAGAGCTTTCTCCCTGCGGCTAATCTAATCAAACCTGATGCTGAACTAGATGTTGAGCTAGTCTGGCGCTAAGTTAGCTTTTGAGTCTAGGATTGACCTCTTTTGCCATGCCTTTAAAGGGTGAGAGGCTAGGACCGGGACGACGACGTCTAGCGCGGCTTGGGGTCATTAGATAGTCGGTAGAGAAGTTTGTAACCGCTTCTAGAATGTTGCCGTCATTATCCGTTTGTTTCTTAGGCATGGTCGATGCGATCGCATTGACAATCAAATCTTCCGCTGATGGCGCTGACTGAACAGTTGCTTTGGCAGTCTCAGCCGTATCTTTGGCTGCGGCTTTACCTTGATCCGCTGTCTTGTTCGCTGTCTGCTTCACCTTAGCTACAGCCTTCTTACCTTGGTCTGTCGCCTTATCGGCTACTTCAGCCGTTTCTTTAGCGACGGTATTAGCTGTAGACTTCGCCTGATCTACCGCTTCGTCTGCTGTATCAGAAACTGTATCAGACACTAGCTCCTGCGCTTTTTCTGCAACTTCTACAGTGGCATCTTTTGCTGTCTCCAAAGCAGATTTAGCCGTCTTGGTTGCTGCGGCCGCAGACTGCTTGAGACCTTTTGCCGTTTCTTCAGCCGCGTCGTCGAGCTCTAAAAAATACTTTTCTTTCCCAACTCCTAGAGTTTTACCAATCGTCTCAAATATCCCACCAATCATGGCAACTCCACCAGTTACGTCTTACAAATTCCTAAGCCAAGCCACAAAACAAATGCTCGCTCCAAGGCTTTCTTTGATTATCGATTTCGATTGTTGAGTAACGCAAGACAGCGTTACGTCTATTTACAAAACTTCTTAGAAGATCTCAGAATTGATTCTGATATTCTTCAATATCATTCGACTTCTTTGATCCGATAGCGCCGCTGTAGGTACTTCCAAAGCTACATCTATAGACTACTATGGCGTTCGCTACCTAGCGCTACACACGCGCAATAGCTGGAACGGTTGGTGCATATAGACCTAAGTGTTTAGCAATCGTCAAATGCACCGGGCGATCGCTATGAAGATAATCTGCTTGAAGACAAAAAAAGGATGCCTAAAAATATCTTCTAGGCATCCCCTTTAGCTATTAGCGAAGCTAGCTACCAAACAATTGGCTCAAACAATTCGCTTAGTCAGCTGCAGAAATCAGCTCGCGAGTCTCTGTTTTAGAAGAATTGACTACGATCTTACCGTCTTCTCCGACATCAACCACAGCAGTATCACCATCTTGAATGCGTCCAGACAAAATCTCTTCTGCCAAACTATCTTCTAGTAATCTCATAATGGCTCGACGCAGCGGCCTAGCTCCGTAGCTGGGGTTGTAGCCCTCCTCTACCAGCCTGTCTTTGAACTTGTCGGTCACCTCTAAAGTGATGCCCTGTTCTTCTAGACGACTGAAGACCTCTTTGAGCAAGATAACCGAGATCTCTTTGACCTCGTCTTTAGTCAGCTGACGGAAGACAATGATCTCATCTAGACGGTTCAAGAATTCAGGACGGAAGTACTGCTTTAGTTCCTCGTTGACTAGAGAGCGAATCCGATTGTACTGAGATTCGGCCTGGTCAGCTTCCAGCTCAAAACCGAGACCACCCCCCCCTTTCTCGATTACTTTAGAACCGATATTACTGGTCAAGATCAGTAACGTATTCTTGAAGTCTACTGTGCGACCTTTAGCATCAGTCAGTCGACCGTCTTCTAAGATCTGCAGCAGCATGTTGAAGACATCTGGGTGCGCTTTCTCGATCTCATCAAAGAGCACAACAGTATAAGGACGACGACGAACGGCTTCGGTAAGCTGACCCCCTTCGTTATAGCCGACATAGCCCGGCGGCGAACCAATTAGCTTAGAAACGGTGTGACGTTCCATAAACTCAGACATATCAAGACGAATCATTGCCTCTTCTGCACCGAAGAAGTAAGTCGCCAGTGATTTTGCTAATTCAGTTTTACCCACTCCAGTCGGCCCGGAGAAGACAAAGCTCGCAATCGGACGGTTTGGACTCTTTAGACCGACGCGGGCCCGGCGAATAGCCCTAGAGATAGCTCTAACCGCTTCGTCTTGACCAATCAAGCGCTGGTGTAGAACATCCTCCATATGCAGCAGCTTTTCAGATTCGCTTTCGGTTAGCTTATTGACTGGAACGCCAGTCCAGGAAGCCACAATATGAGCGATATCCTCTTCAGTGACTTTTGGAGAGTCTGCTTTGGCATCTTCGGCGTCTTCAGCCTTTTTGGTTTGGGCAATAGTGCGAATTTCGGTTTTAATTTCCATTTCGCGATCGCGCAATTCGCCAGCTTTATCAAAGTCTTGAGAACGAACCGCGTTGTCCTTGTCCTTAAGCACCTGACGTAGCTCTTTGTCTAGTTCTTTCGCTGCTGGTGGCAGTTGCGAATTTAATAGGCGAACGCGAGAGCCCGCCTCGTCGATCAAGTCGATGGCCTTATCTGGCAAATAACGATCAGAAATGTAGCGATCAGATAGCTTAGCAGCAGCGTCTAGCGCATCGTCTAGAATCTTTAGCTTGTGGTGCTGCTCATAGCGATCACGTAATCCATGCAAGATCTCAATGGTCTCATCTACGCTAGGTTCACCGACCATCACTGGCTGGAAGCGACGCTCTAACGCGGCATCTCGCTCAATATGCTTACGGTATTCATCGAGCGTAGTAGCGCCAATACACTGCAGCTCGCCTCTAGCTAGCGCTGGCTTAAGGATGTTGGCCGCATCAATAGCGCCTTCTGCCGCACCGGCACCAATTAGGGTATGAACTTCATCGATCACTAGAATCACATTCGCAGCGGCGCGAATCTCTTCCATAATCTTCTTAAGTCTTTCTTCAAATTCACCTCGATACTTCGTTCCGGCTACGAGCAAACCGATATCGAGCGTAACGACGCGCTTGTCTTCTAGGATGTCTGGAATGTCATTATTGCCAATGCGCTGGGCAAGACCCTCTGCGATCGCAGTTTTTCCTACACCTGGCTCACCAATTAACACAGGATTATTCTTAGTTCTACGTCCCAAAATTTGGATAACGCGTTCAATCTCTTTCTGACGTCCTACAACTGGATCGAGCTTGCCGTCAGCCGCCATCTGAGTCAAATTAGCGCCGAACTCGTCTAGTGTCGGTGTCTTGGTTCTGCCTTGACTGCTAGTGCTACCAGAGACTTCAGCGGTTTCACCTAACATTCGAATGACTTGAGTGCGAACCTTAGAAAGATCAACACCAAGGTTTTCCAAAACGCGAGCAGCAACGCCTTCCCCTTCACGAATAAGGCCAAGCAACAAGTGCTCTGTTCCTATGTAGTTGTGGCCCAGCTGTCTAGCCTCCTCAAGCGATAGCTCGAGAACACGCTTAGCTCTAGGCGTAAACGGAATCTCAACAGCGACAAATCCAGAGCCGCGGCCAATAATCTTTTCAACTTCAATGCGAGCGTCTTTGAGATTAACCCCCATGGATTTAAGAACTTTTGCAGCCACACCGGTACCTTCTCCGATGAGTCCCAAAAGTATTTGCTCAGTACCCACGAAATTGTGACCGAGGCGACGGGCCTCTTCTTGAGCGAGCATGATGACCTTTATGGCCTTTTCTGTAAAGCGTTCAAACATGGCGGTTTTCCATCACCTGCTACGGGCTGGTTATGGAGATTCTAGCACAGCAAAAAATCGTAGAGAGTGGGCGGTGTTCACTACTTCGGTACAAAATTTCTCTCTTTTCGTAAAAGAAAATAGGGGTTTTCAAAACTTAACAATAGAAGTGTCTTTTGTCTGAACATAAAGATGCAAATGCAGCAGAAAATATTTGACATTTCTGCTAGCTGGTTCAATGAAGATTGCTGAGTCTATCTAGCAAGTTCTACGTGTTAATAGGTGCTAATACCTATCTATAGCTTCGGTCACTTAGCTTTGGACATTCTCAATAGGTGAAACCGTTGATGCATGGTGATACAGATACATACAGCGCTAGATATAGCCATCCTAGATGATTTGTGAAAACGAGCCGTACATGTGCATCTTGGGAAAGTCGAAGACTTCCAGCGACAAGAATTGCTCGAACAAGAACTTGACGCCTTTGAATGATGGCTTCAGTCCTGCCAATCGTCGCACACTGTTCTTTGCCTGTAGCCAAACATCTTCAATCGGATTCTGAGTCGGGTCGTTGGGCGCAAACTGAATGCAGTGAATCGGCCACTGCGACGCTGGTAGGCCGTCGTTGGTCCGTGCTAGGAAGTCTCGAATCTCATGAGCTCTATGGTAGCTCGCCCCATCCCATAGCAACAGTAGTCTTTGCTGTGGGAACTGCACTTGTAAGTACCGCAAGTAGGCGATGGTGTTAGCCGTGTTGCCAGCGCCGTAAGCCCCAAACAACACGCGCTTGCTCAGCAAGTCGAGCGCACCGTAGTAAGTTTGCCGGTCGCGTTCGTTCACAATCGGCACCTCGACGCGCTGACCTCTAGTACCCCAAACGTAGCCTTCCAGGTCAGCACTCATCAGGTGACATTCATCCATGAACAGCACTCTGAGCTGCCCACGCCCTATCTCGTCTCGGTAGTGCGCCAAGCAGCGCTCGATGTCGGCTTTTTTGCCGCCACCGCCTCAGCATCGCCCTTCGGGTTGACTTTGCTTGTCTTCTTCCAGGTGATACCCGCTGACTCGAACAGGTCGTAGTAGCTCTGTTTCGAGGCATAGACCACATCGTAGTCTTCTGCCAGATGACTCTCTAGCTCGCCGAGCGTCCAGATACGTTTGCTACCTAGCCAAGCCAGCACCGCTGCTTTCTCAGCACCACTTAGAAAGCTCTTCTTGCCCTTGTGCTGGGGAACAAACCCAGCTAGCCCGGACGCTTCGTACAACTGCTTCCATTCGCTGATAGCGCCGAGCGATACATTCAGAACATCGACGACGCCTTGATAGCCGTGCCCTTCGTACAACAGTTTGACCGCCAGCGCCTTCTTCACCTGACGCGCATCTCGTTCCTTACGGATGAACGCTTTGAGCTCGGCTATCTGCTCAACTTTATCAACAGCCGCAGTCTCTCGAACAAACGCCTTATCCATCGCTGTAACCACGCATTAGAGCATTGCTAACCCTATTCTATTTCTCCTTGTTCGGGTTAGTTCGACCGCTAGTGCAGCTTTTCGCTTTTTATACCGGATGGCTATAGAGCTAAGTAGATAACTGGTGTACGTAGCCTGAGCTTAGATGAGTTGAAAATCTTCTGTGTAGAAGCGATAGTTTTGCTTTCTTAGCTGTGCCGTTGCCTGCATTTGATAGCGGTTTATTTGTGCCAAGCAGTCTTTAGTTTGTAGTCCAGTTCGCCACAGAATCGAAGCGTCCTCTCCATCAGCGTAATAGCGTTTGCGTATACCTGCTTCTTTGAAGTCAAACTTTTGATAGAGCGATAGAGCCCGTTTGTTTGTTGCTCGAACTTCTAGGGTTGCCCGGGTCAAGCCACGTTTATATGCTTTTTGTAATAGCTGGGCTAGCAACCATAGTCCTAGTTTCTGTCCTTGATATTTTGGGTCAATAGCCAGTGTTGTAATATGTGCTTCTTCAAGAATTGCCCATAGGCAGCCTACTCCCAAAAGCTCTACTTGCTGCCCCTTTCTACTAGGATTGCTAGGAGTAATCTGGGTATTGATTAAGGTATTGCTCTGGGCACTAATTTGGGCATCGACGTTAGATTGGATACTCGTCTGAGGCGTGTGAGCATCGTCAGGCTCTGTTGTAGAAACTAGCTTTGGAGATGTTTGAGTCAGTCGAGAATTGATCGGCTCGACGCTGCTTGCTTTCACTAGCACCAGTAAATCGCTGTGCTCGCTATCTAGCTCGCGCTCGTATCCTGATCGGGTCCATAATCCTCCCAGACACCGCTGGTCAAGGGCAAGGACAGCTGAGATATCAGCTGCAACCATAGGTAGGCAGCTCAAGACAGGGTCTAATTTAGGCCTTGAGTTAAAAGAGATAGACGAAGCTTTCATCCGCGATTACGATCATGTTCTACGCTAAAGCCCACAATTAAAAAATACAAGCTAAGAAATTAAGCTAAAAAATAAGCGTGCTTGAGCGGATCACGCTTGAGGAGTGAAGCAATCGCGATTGCGCTTCCCAAATCAATGTTTGTCTACCTAGCCGTCAACTGTACACTGAATTAGATAGCCTCTACTTTCTCTTGCTCTCTCATGGTCTCCACGATTTCAGCAGTGCCCACCCCTTCAAACCTTCCTGTTTCTAGCCGGCAATACCTGTTAGAGGTTGCTGCTGATACATCGCCTAATCAAACCCTCTTACCTCTAACTGCAGACGTTAATGATAAAGACCATCTGACAGTGGGTAGCTGCGATGTGGTAGAGCTGCTCGAAACGTTCGGATCGCCTCTCTATATATTAGATGAACAAACGCTACGGACGGCCTGCCGGCAGTACAAACAATCTTTTGAAGAGCACTATCCGGGCGAGTCCCTGATTGTCTATGCCTCCAAAGCTTGGAACTGCTTGGCAGTGTGTGCGATCGCGCTTCAAGAAGGAATTGCTATTGATGTGGTCTCTGGTGGAGAGATTAGCACTGCGATCGCCGCGGGGGCTACTGGGAAGATGCTCTACTTTCATGGCAACAACAAATCTATTGAGGAGCTTCAGCTCGGACTCGATGCCGATGCCCGGATTGTGGTTGATAACTGGCACGAACTCAAGACGCTTGAGCAGATCGCCAAAGACGCTAGGACAACAGCCACAATTTTAGTTCGTCTGACCCCAGGTATTGAATGTCACACCCATGAATATATTCAGACTGGCCATATTGACAGCAAGTTTGGCTTTGACCCAGATCAGCTAGAAGAAGTCTTTGAGTTCATCGCGAACAAAACAGAGCACATTAACTGCATTGGCTTGCATGCTCATATTGGCTCACAGATCTTTGAGCTGCAGCCCCATCGTGACTTGGCTAATGTGATGATGCGCTGGTTTCAAAGCGCTCGTCAATACGGTCTTTCAATTGAAGAAATTGATATTGGTGGCGGTCTGGGTATTCGCTATACAGAGTCTGATGATCCCCCGAGTATCGACGAGTGGGCTAAGACCGTCTGTGAAAGTATGACGGCGGCCTGTACAGCTAGTGGCTTGCCCTATCCCAAGCTGCTGTGTGAGCCAGGGCGATCGCTGATTGGCTCGGCCTGTGTGACCGCCTATACAGTGGGCGGGCAGAAGTGCGTCCCAGGCATCCGTAGCTATGTTTCTGTCGATGGTGGGATGTCTGATAATCCCCGGCCGATTACCTATCAGTCGGTGTATCGTGTTCTTGCAGCTAGTAAAATGTCTGCACCTTTGAGTGAAACAGTCACGCTAGCCGGAAAACACTGTGAATCTGGAGATGTGGTCATTCACTCGGCTTATCTACCTACGCTCGAATCGGGCGAGGTTCTAGTGATCCCTGCAACGGGCGCCTATAACTACAGCATGTCCTCTAACTACAACCGGGTGCCTCGTCCGGCGGCTGTGCTCGTCAATCAGGGTAAGGCGGATCTAATTTTACGCCGAGAAACTTACGCCGATTTGATGAGTCATGACTGTTTACCAGATATGCTTAGACCTGCCGCACAGTAACCCCCCTGGCGCAGTAGTATACGAGGATTGAACAGCACAACCCGGTGAAATCGGTCTGACTCTTGTATATCACCTTTATTGATATTGTTTTAGTCTTTGTGCTGGTCTACACGGTTCTATCGGTGATTCGCGATCGCCGTACGATGTGGATGGTACAAGGACTAATGCTCCTGATGGCAGCCACACTACTCAGCCGAGTGGTGGGCCTTAGGGTGCTGAGCTTCCTCATGGACAAGATTTTGTTAGGCGCCTCTGTTTCGCTAGCTGTGATGTTAGTGGCTGACTTTCGGCGGCTACTAGAGTCCATCGGCAAAGGGGAAGTCGCGCAGCTTTTTATCGGACAAGAAAGCCATCTTTCTACCGCAAACAGCGTGATTGATGAGCTAGTAGAGGCAGTGAAAGGGCTTTCTCAAAATCGCACAGGTGCGCTGATGATTCTAGAAACCGATGAGCCGATTGAAGAAAGCGACTTTTCAGTGCCGGGTGTCAGACTTAATGCCGAACTTTCAAGAGAGCTGCTGCAAACTATTTTTCAGACAACGACGTTGTTGCACGATGGGGCCGTCTTGATTCGAGGCTCGCGCATACTAGCAGCAGGCGTGATTTTGCCTATTTCTGAACGGGATGCCTCTAGACAGCTAGGTACCCGACATCGTGCAGCAATGGGAATCACCGAACGGGTGGAGCAGTGCCTGTGTGTGGTAGTTTCTGAAGAAACGGGTTCCATCTCTGTCGCTGAGAAAGGAACGCTAAATCGGCCCCTGACCAGCAGTAAACTGAAAGAATTGTTGATGGAGAAGTTTTCTCCCTCTGCTGATGCCGATACGGTTGCACCGCAGCTTCGCAGCCTCGGTAAGCGGTTGAGTATGAAAGCTATCCGCTTTTTGAATACTCTTAAGCGCAAGATCAGGCGAAAACTTCCTAGCCCTACCCCTCAGGAAAAGAAATGACGGCTAAAGCCTTAGATTCTTCACGACTGCCCACAGACTTAGCGCAGGGCCAGATGCCCTCTCATGTGGCGGTGATCATGGATGGCAACGGTCGCTGGGCTAAAAGTAGAGGGCTCCCTAGGATCATGGGCCATCGAAAAGGAGTTGATACGCTCAAAAAGCTGTTGCGCTGCTGCCGGGACTGGGGAGTAGAGGCACTGACGGCGTATGCATTTTCTACTGAGAACTGGGGACGCCCTACCAAGGAAGTCGATTTCCTGATGACGCTATTCGAGCGAGTGCTTCGTCAGGAGCTACAGGAAATGATGGAGGAAAATGTTCGCATTGAGTTTGTCGGCGATTTGCTAGCGTTGCCTGAAACGCTTCAAAAGGAGATTGACCGTGCGGTAACACTGACGAAGGAAAACTATGGTATTCGCTTTTCAGTGGCGACAAACTACGGCGGGAGGCAGGAAATTTTACAGGCTTGTCGGGCGATCGCGACCCAAGTGAAACAAGGCCATCTCAACCCTGAAGATATTGACGAGTCGCTATTTAGCCGTCATTTGTATACATCTGATATCAGCGATCCTGACTTGCTGATTCGTACCAGTGGTGAGATGCGAATTAGCAACTTCCTATTATGGCAGCTCGCCTATTCGGAATTTTACATTACTGATACGCTCTGGCCCGATTTCGATACATCAGAGTTTCACCAAGCAATGAAAGCCTTTCAGCGACGCGAACGCCGTTTTGGAAAAGTCAATTAGTTTATTGAATCCAGAAATGTGATTTTAACTAACGTTTATCTAGACAAAGAGCGAGCACCTCACTCTAGCCTACGCTATCTCCATCCAGTCAAATATCCTTTCTAACTGTTGCAGCGTAAGTACGCCTTGTTGCCAAAGCACCATTGGTAGCGGCGCAGAATCTTGTTTGGACTGCTGTAGTGCCTGCTTGATAGAGGTAGAAGGAATTGCAAGCTCTTCGTGCAAGAACTGAACTAATTTCGTGTCGTCTCTCGAAACCATAAATCGGTAGAAGCGGGGTTATTCAAGGTTTATTAATCCCTTTTCCTTGATCCCTAGATTCGATTAAGAAAAAAAGATTTTGTGTTTAGTTCAGTAATCCTACGGTAGATCGAACAAAAAACACCTCTCTCTAAAGCACGTCTTAAGATTTTCTTTAGAAATATGTACGGACAATTAAAGAGGAATTAGAGGCGGACCGCTCTAACCGCTGGCCCTGAAGTAGCTAAATAGTCGTCTTTAGCGCTCAGCCGTTAAAATGGCGGCTCGATTGAGTTCAGCGCCTTTATTGATATACAGCCTTTACTGATATACGTAGGAAAGCTTCTTGAACAGTAGCCTGCTAGTGGTTGGGTAAAAAGGGGCTATTTGTTGCAAACCTACCAGTGTCGTTTTTCGTATGGAACGGCGTGCTATTCGATCACTATAGCCTTGCGCACTTTGCTTACTGCACCACGAAAGGCTACAGCCCTTGTTGCACAATGCAGGGTGCATAGCGATTGCCGTAGGCGCGGCCTTCTCTTTGAGTATGCATCCGCGCATTGCTATACGTAATTGCCAGAAGTCAAGAAGATTCTAATAAACACTCTCGCAAGCGATACTGAGCGCGTTCCTACGCAGATGTAGAATTTTGCGCTCGCACTTTCTAGCTTTTGCCTAGTTTTTACCCAGCACTTGCGTACCTTCTTCAGAGGCCAAAGCACCTTCTAGACTTTCCGCACCTGCGCTTTATCTAGACCAGCACGAACTAAGTGTTGCTTAAGCTGGTTGTATTTACACCCGTGAGGGTAGCTAGTATCTCATTGATATCGGTGAAGAGGATGTCGCTGCCAGCAAAGGAAAGCTGGCCGATGCCGAGTCCACATTTTTCTGCCTACCTTCGAGGTCTATTAGAGGCTGTAGCCCGGTAACGCTTCGATATAAACGGTATCGCCAACTTGCAGACCGATTTCGGCAGCACGACCGCTACGTAGTTCTAATACTTGATCGACGATTTGGTCATTAGGCCCATACGAAGGGCAAGGCAAAGCAGGACAAGGAGGAACTTCTGGTGCGATCGCCACTACCTCTCCTTCTTTCAAAAACACCATATCCAGCGCTACTGGTACGTCCTTCATCCAAAAGCTCACTCGCCTGGGGGGATCAAAGGGAAAGAGCATCCCCCTATTGTCGGGTAAAGCCGATCGAAACATTAGTCCCAAAGACTGCTCGGCAGAGGTTCTAGCCACTTCTATCTCGAAAGTTTCTTCCTGTATCTGGGCGATCGCAGTGACCGGTAGCAGCTGCCCTGGGCCGTTGAGTGTGATGACTGGCTCGTCCGAGGGTGGACTAGAGGTCTCGTTAGCTATCTGATTTGGGGTTGGATCGGACATAGAGCAACTAACCAAGACTGTTTGACACAAGACAAACGCGGCAACGATAACAGCCCATCGAGTATATGGCTGCCTGAGTGAAATCTGGGATCGCTGAAGATTTCGGTACCCATCGTTTTGACTCATATTAATTAGCTCTACTAACGACTCCTTCTAACTACCCCTTAGGTCTCTCTCAAAACATAACCTACACCACGCACCGTCTGGATCAGGCGCTTCTCACCCTCCTCATCCATCTTGAGCCGCAAATAGCGAATGTAAACCTCGATAACGTTTGACTCACCGATAAAGTCGTAGCCCCATACGCTTTCTAATATCTGCTTGCGAGTGAGCACCTCACGCGGATGTTCCATGAGATATTTCAACAGCTCAAATTCTTTCATCGTCAGTTCGATTATGCGATTGCCACGAAGAACCTGCCGTTGGCTAACGTCTAGAACCATATCAGCGAATCTAAGTTGCTCGCTGCTGGTGGTTTCTGGTTTTAGGTAAGTATTGACGAGATTGATAAAATCATCGCTACGATACGGCGATAGAAAGTAATCATCCGCGCCCGATTCTAGACAGGCAACGCGATCGCTTAGCTCGTTGTGGGTCATCATCAGCAAGATTGGCACGCGGTTTTGCTCATTGCGCAACTGGCGACACAAATCAAGTCCAGACTCGTCTTTGAGTCGTCTTGCGACCACAATCAGGGCAGGCCTTGCCGTTCGCGCCTGGGCTAATCCGGCTCGGATGCTATAGACCTCAATGGGCGTATAGCCTGCCTCATGCAGATCTACGCTAATTCTATGCGCTAGGGTTTCATCGCTTTCGAGCACTAGCACTGTGTACGGATAGGACGGAGGTGTCGAAGTATCTGAAGGTAAGTTAGGTAGAGCAGGCGGCAGACTCATAGGACAAAAATAGCTAGATAGAACAGAAGGTAGCTAGCAAAAGCGTGGTAGTGGCAAGGAAGGAAAAGAGGGTTAATCCGGCTAGCACTTAGGGTAGCTCTACCGAAGTTGGCTTAGCGATATGAGGCAGTCCCCAGCCTAGCTTTTCTCTGAGCACTCGGAAGAACTCAGGCGGCTTTAAACGAATAAACTTAGCAGTGTAGGGCGATCGCACCAAAATTACCTGATCAGACGGTCCTACATAACAGCCAGCATTGCCATCGACAACCATCACTAGCGTCTCTGGATTTGCCGATGTGATTGTGACTGGCTCATGATCTGGAAAAACTAACCCCCGAGAGGCCAGCGAATGAGGACAAATCGGGATGAGCTGTAATACAGACACGCCTGGGGCAATTACCGGTCCTCCAGCAGATAGAGAATAGGCTGTAGACCCCGTTGGTGTAGAGATAATGATTCCATCTGCCGCTACATCGACAGGGGCATGATGGCCTACTTGCACCTCAAAGTGGCACATGCTTGTCAGCGGCTGACGCTGCATGACTGTCTCGTTCAGACACAGTGCTTCCCAGCTCAGATTTCCCTGGCTATATAGATTCACTAGCACCATTGCCCGCTCTTCTAGATGGCAATTACCTGCAATCACTTGATCAACCGCATCGTTTAGCTGGTTGAGATAGATCTCTGTCAAAAAACCCATGTGACCAGTGTTCACAGCAAGCAGTGGAATGCCTTTGGGTGCAATCTGACGAAAAGCTGAGAGGACAGTCCCATCTCCGCCAAACACCACAGCAAAATCCATCTCTTGGTCGAATCCTAGCGGGACTAGGCTCTCGATGGGGGTATGACAAACCGGCTTACCCGGCTGAGAATAGCCCAAGATACCAGCGATGCCAGTCGTTAAGCAAACCTTGTAGCTACGCTGTTTCAAGCGCTGAGCAAGCTTTCTGGCGGCTGTTGCAGCTATCGGCTTTATGTCGTTGTAGATGATGCCAACTTTAGGCACGATAAGTTCACACAAAGAGCGAAGGGGCCAGCCTATAGGCTACCGTCTTTAGCGATCTCTTGAATAGAGAGAAGGCAGATATCAGCAGTGAACGCTTGCAAAATCTTTTTTTGATAGTTATTAAGGGAAAGAGAAATTAAAGGTAAGTACAAATGCTTGATAGGTGAAGCGCTGTAGTATCTAGAAAAGGTCTTAGACCTATATAAGGTTGGGTTTTGCCGTATGGAGGATTGCTAAGCCGCGTGAGTTCGAGTCAACATTTACCTGCTACCACCGCTTACGTCCGAATCACCCATCAGTCTTGGCAGAACGGCAGGATTGAGGGCGAAGTGAGTGCAAATGAGTTTGAATGGCATTTCCGATGGCGCTTTCGCATGGGCCAGCTAATTGTCGAGCCTTCTTTGGGAAGGGCTTTGATCCAAGAGCCTTTAGGCCGCTTTTTAGAGCAGTTTGACTACCAGTTAGAGCCGGGTGGAGATTATTCATTTACAATTCGAGCGGAGCTTTGAAAATGTATAGCCATGTGCGGATGCATTCGTGCATGGCGAGTCACTTAGCTTGTCGAAACACAAGGGTTATCGCCAACGACTATGTCGTAAGCACTATGTCGTAAGCTAAGTGACCACAGCGACAGGACCAAAGCGATAGTAAGGAGAGAGTTTAGTCTTCGCCTGAAAGTCTATTCAAGTACCGCTCTACTAGCAGGATGGCAACGATATCGTCAATCGGGCGAGGAATGCTACGTAGGCTTCGAGGCAGTAGCTTAGTGATGCCTTTTGGGGGATACATCTCCCAGTAGCGATCGCGTGCTTCTAAGGAACTATACCGCTCGTCTATCAGCACAATCCTCGGTGCATTTGGCAGATTGCCGAGCTGCTTTTTCCATTGCTTAGATCTAGTCTGATCGCCCATCACAATTGAGGAAATCGGATAGGTCTCTCGCAGATTTTGGATTGTCGCCGATACATTTGGTGACGAAATTACCTGGTGATAGTGTAGCGCCTTGTCTAGCCCCACTACAGCCACTCCACATTTATCGCGTCCTGGATCAAATCCTAGTAGAGTTGGCGTTAGCAGCGTTGGCACAATCAATTTGGGAAAAGACACGTCAAAAGCACACCCTACAAGGATGCCTAAGCTAAAGATGCAAAAAGCAACTTAACATCTTCAATAGCCTAGGCTATTGAGGTATTGAAAAAGAGTTCAAATCAAACGACTTAGCTAGAAATAGCTGCTGGTATAACGTGTTTTGTTCGACTAAGGATAACTGTCCCTGTTTGAGACATTGTGTAAAAAGAGATGATCTTTTCGCCATTCTCTGCTAAGAATACGACTTATTCAATGCTATTTTTGATGGTACATACGTACGCACTGCTTGGTGCGCCGCTTGAGTGCACGTAAAAAGAGTTGAGCTCTCAAATTTCAAGTCCTTCGGTGGAGCAACAGATGTTCCACTGTTACCGGGATTTACAGTTATTTCCGGGCCTAATGGCTCTGGTAAATCAAACATCCTAGATTCGCTCCTGTTTTGTCTGGGATTGGCGAGTTCTCGAGGCATGCGAGCGGAGCGGTTGCCTGATCTGGTGAATCAAAACCAGGCTAAGCGGCGCTCTACAGTAGAGACAATTGTTACCGTTACTTTTGATATTAGCGATGTTGCTGACAGGCTAATGACTTCAGAGGTGACTAAGGCTGCACCTGCTGAAAATCGAGAAGGCATCGCCATAGAAGCAGCCTCAACAGAGGTAACGATAGTCGATGTAGTAGCCAACTACGCCGATTCCTCTGATACGGCCGGAGACTTTCAGCTACTAGACTTATCCGCCAGCGAGTCAGCGCTAGATGCTGTGGTAGCTAGCGATACGAATGGCGGGACTAACGGTGCTGTTAAAAACGGTGCTACCGCAAATGGTCATCGCGGTAACGGCGCAGAGGATGCAAACGGCGATCGCAACGGTCGCTCTCAAGGTTTGCTGCCTCAAGAATGGAAGGTTACCCGGCGGCTGCGAGTAACTGCGCAGGGCACCTATACCTCGAACTATTACATCAATGGCGATCCTTGTACGCTGAATGAGCTGCACGAGCAGCTGCAGCGCTTTCGCATCTACCCGGAAGGCTATAACGTCGTGCTCCAAGGCGATGTGACCAGCATCATTTCGATGAATGCCCGCGAGCGCAGGGAGATAATCGATGAGATGGCAGGCGTGGCTTCTTTTGATCGCAAGATCAATCAAGCTAAGTCAAAGCTAGATGTGGTTAAGGAACGAGAAGAGCGCTTTCGGATTGTAGAGGTGGAGCTGATTGCTCAGCTAGATCGACTAGACCAGGACCGCAAGAAGGCGGAAAAGTACAAGCAAATCAAAGCAACACTGCAAGAGAGACAGACGTGGGAAGGGGTAATGCAGTGGCGATCGCGCCAAAAGCAGGCCGAACAGCTAGCGAGTCAGATTGATCAGGGTCATCGAGCAGGCGAAGCGATTGAGCAGAAGATCGCTGCCTTGACTGAGAAGATGGAAGCGACTGCGACTGAGCTAGCAGCACTCAATGTCAAAGTCAAAGCGTTAGGTGAAGAAGAATATCTGGCTTTGCAAGCTCAGCTTGCTACACAAGAGGCAGAGCTTCGACAGCTTGTTAGACAATCAGAATTGTTAGGCAAGTCTACTGGCGATATATCAGCTCAGCTAGCTGCGACTCAAGCTGCCATTCAAGACCAAGAAGGTGAACTGACTGATGTGAGCCGGCGAGCGCGATCGCTCACGGACGAAGAGCTAGCGCAAATTAAAGCAGAAAGAGATAGAGCGATCACTCAGCTAGAAGCTAAGCGGGAAGAGACAGCTGCGATCGCCGGTAAATCTCAAGCCTGGATGCAGCAGCAAAGGGATCTGCGTCGCCAGCTAGAATCTCTGCTCGATCAGCTAGAGCCGCAGCGAACAGAGCGGGTGCGGCTGCAAGAGCGCCTTAGTCGGCTAGAGCCGCAGCGAACAGAGCAGCGAGAGGCATTGACGGCGCTAACAGCGCAGATTGCTAATGAAGAAGCGGGTAAGGAAGAGGAATCGGAAAATGGGCAGAAGCGTCAGCTTTCAGATAGTCAGGCAGTCATTCAGCAGCTAGCGCAGGCGGTAGTGGATATCGAGGCTGATTTGCAAACGCAGACACAGACGTTGAATCGACTGTTGCATGAGCAGAGAGAAAAGCAGCGAGAATTAGATAAGTTAGAGGCTCAAGAGCAGGCAATTAAGGAGTCTCAAGGAACGCAGGCAACTGAGGTATTAAAGCGCAGTGGCCTGCAAGGGCTGTGTGGCATTGTCGCTGAGCTAGGTCAAGTAGATGCCACCTATCAGCTAGCGCTAGAGATTGCAGCGGGTGGACGAATGGGCTTTATGGTGGTCGAGGATGACCGAGTAGGGGCCAAGGCAATTGATCTGTTAAAGCAGCGCCGGGCGGGACGAGCGACTTTTCTCCCGTTAAATAAGATTCGGGTGCCACACTTTAAGCCGATAGATCCGTGGAACCGGCCTGACGGCTTTGTGGACTATGCAGTTAATTTGATTTGCTGCGACGATAAGTATGCAGATGTGTTTGCGTTTGTGTTCGGCAGCACGGTGGTGTTTGAAACGCTGGCCGAAGCTCGCCGCAATATGGGTAAGTATCGGATTGTGACGCTAGGCGGTGAAGTATTAGAGTCTAGCGGTGCCATGACTGGGGGAAGCTTGCGTCAACGCGGGCGGCTGCATTTTGGTACGGTCTCGGCGGGTGAGTCTGAAGAGGCTCAGACACTGCGTGATCGCCTTTTTGAAATCAACGCTATCTTGATCCGCTGTGAGCAAAAGGTGAACCAGCTCACGCTTAAAGCTAAAGAAAAATCAAAGGAGCTAATCGAAGCTCGTCAGCAGTATCGCGAGAATGAGCTCAAGGCGACTCAAGCAGAGCGTCAGCGACAAGCGATCACAGAACGAGTCGCTCAGGCTAAAGCTCAGCTAGAAAAAACCGAGAGTGACTATGCGCAAGCGCACGTCCAATTAGCAGCGTTAGAGCAAACCTTGGCAGTTCAAGAACAGGGGCTAGTTGAAAAGCGTCAGGCGCTAGCTGCGCTAGAAGAATCCGAAACGCATGGCGAGTGGCAAGCTGCTCAAGGCGTGGTGCGCGCCTTAGAAACGCAGTTAAACGAGCAGCAGCAAAGACTGAGATCCGCAGAGAAACGACAGCAAGATTTGCTCACTCAACAGCAAAGGCTACAAGAGAAGTTGCAGTCCTGCAGAGACCAAATTGCTGCCTTACGCACTCAGCAGCAGGCTCAGATCAACCAGCAGTCGGAAATTGCTCGGCAGCAGCAGACTTTGCAAGGAACCATTGCTCAGACGCAAGGTGCGATCGCTATTCTCGATGACAAACTCAAGCAAGAGAAGACGGCCCGTGACACAATCGAGCGTCAATCTAAAATTGAGCAAAACGAACAGCAGCAAAACCACTGGCAGTTACAAAAACTTCAAGAAACCCAGAGCCTACGTCAGCAACAGCTGCGCGATCTGCACCAGTCAATCGAGCAGCAGGCGTTAGAACTGCCCGAGCCGCTTCCTGAGATCCCCGAAGAACTCACTCTAGAAGAGCTGAACAAATCCCTGAAGTCTTTGCAGCGTCGGCTAGAAAGCTTAGAGCCCGTCAACATGCTGGCCCTTGAAGAATACGAGAGAACCTTAGAGCGTCTAGAAGCACTCACCGCCAAATTGACGACCCTTGAGGAAGAGCGCACCGAGCTGCTGCTAAGAATCGAAAACTTTACCACATTACGTAAGCAAGCCTTTAAAGAGGCCTTCGACGCTGTCAATCTCAACTTCCAGTCCATCTTTGCCGAACTTTCCGATGGCGATGGTTACCTTCAGCTAGATGATGCTGTCAATCCTTTTAACGGTGGTCTTACGCTCGTTGCCCATCCAAAGGGCAAACAAGTTCGTCGGCTCGCTTCTATGTCCGGTGGTGAAAAATCCCTAACCGCCCTTAGCTTTATCTTTGCCCTTCAGCGCTATCGTCCTTCCCCTTTCTACGCCTTCGACGAAGTCGATATGTTTCTAGATGGTGCCAACGTAGAGCGACTATCTAAGATGATTCAGCAGCAAGCCAAACTCGCTCAATTTATTGTCGTGAGTCTACGTCGCCCGATGATCGAATCAGCCGAACGTACCATTGGGGTTACCCAAGCACGTGGCGCCTATACTCAGGTATTAGGAATCAACCTAGCCAAGGCAACCTAAACTCCATTCGGCATTCCCTCCACAGCAAACGGAAATCAGTCAGATACAATAGACACCTAATAAGGTATAGTCCCTCAAGCTCCGCGCTGCCGTTTTGAGGCATTTTTGATTACGTCATGACTTTCGAACAAAGTAGACTCCGCTCTGACATCGTAGGCACACAGGTAATCACTCGAAGTACAGGCCGTCGCCTTGGCGTTGTCAGTCAGCTTTGGGTCGATATGGATCGGCTAGAAGTCTTGGCGGTTGGCCTGCAGGAAAATGCACTCTCGAAGGTGATTGCCAATAACGAGAAGGTGATGCTGCTAAGCGAAATTCGGCAGATGGGTGATGTGATCCTAGTCGATGACGACACTGTGCTAGATGGTGATATTAACGTTGCCTCTTTTAGCAGCATGGTCAACAGCGAGGTGATTACCGAATCGGGTGAAGTATTGGGCCGAGTGCGTGGTTTCAAATTTGATGTGATCACCGGCAAGCTAGAGACGGTTGTGGTGGCTTCTTTAGGACTACCTCAAATCCCAGACCAAGTGGTCAGCACCTACGAACTTCCGGTTGAGGAAATTGTCAGTACTGGGCCCGATCGGATTATTGTTTTTGAGGGAAGTGAGGAGAAGCTTGTACAGCTGAGTGTGGGCTTATTAGAACGGTTAGGTTTGGCCAGCCCCGCTTGGGATAGAGGGCTAAGTGATGGTTATGTGATGCCGACTTCAGCGTCTAATCAATTGCCTTCTGGAATGAGAAACGAAGTGCGTAGAGAGATGCAGCGAGAGCGGCCAGCTGAAAGGCAGATGGAAAGGCCGCCTGAAGAACAACGTTGGCAAGAAGAAGCGTCTCCTCGAAGAGAAACTCAAAGAGAGGTCCAGAGGGAAGCTCAACCAGAGATGCGATCGCAGCAGCGCCCAGCTCAACCAGATATTGTAGACGTACCACCAGCCGATATTGATATCACAGGCGACGTGTGGGATGAACCAGCTGGCCCTGAGAAAGAAGAAGAGCTAATCGAAGCCAAACCGCTTAATCTTCCAAAGAAGAAGGTTATGGAATACGAAGAGGAATCGGACTACTAGGAACTAAGACTACTAGGAACCAAGAGGGAACTAATTAGGTGAGCGCTAAGCAAGTAGATCTCAAAGCCCTTTCAGTGATGGGCCTACCTGTCCATCAAAGTCAAGAATACGTTAGCTGGCTCAGCCATCGGATACAGGCAAACAAGGGCGCTCACGTGATTACGATCAACGCTGAGATGTGTATGCAGGCGCAGCAAGATCAGTCCTTAAGAAAGTTTATAGAGCAAGCCGATCTTGTAGTGCCAGATGGCTCAGGTATCGAGCTGTATTTTCGATTGTTTAAAAGACAAGAACTCTATCGCTATCCAGGGATTGAACTATCGGCGGATTTGCTTGACAGCTTAGATAGCCACCAGAAGGTAGCTTTCTATGGTGGAAAGCCAGCGGTTGTAGAAGCGGCAGCAGCGTATTGGCGATCGCGCAACCCACAGCTAGATATAGCCATCGTCCAACACGGCTATGTCAAAGGCGTAGCGTATGAAGATTTTTTACAACAGCTAGCAGACGTTAAGCCTGATGTAATCTTTGTGGGATTGGGCGTACCTAGACAGGAATTTTGGATAGCTGACCATCGGTATTTGTGCCCTAATGCGGTCTGGATTGGAGTCGGTGGTAGCTATGATATCTGGTCTGGAAGCAAAGTTAGAGCCCCGCTATGGATGCGTAAAATTCATTTAGAGTGGCTGTATCGATTGTATCAAGAGCCATGGCGATGGCGGCGTATGGTGGCCCTTCCTCAGTTTGCCTGGTCATCTTTCTGGTACGGAATCAAAGAGCAAAAGTCATTAAGACAAAATCTCTAAGCCCCTAGTTCTAAGCTCCCAGTTTTAAAGCGTAGATCTTTAGGATAGAAAAAGCGCTATGAAGCGACGTTGGTTTTTGGTTGGCCTTACTCTACCGTTTGTTAGTGCTGGCTGTCGAAGCGCTGAGCAGTCCAATCCGGCTGCAGAAGTCGTTACAGAAGGTTCTCAGAAGGGAAGCCCTGATATAGATACCGACACACTCGTGATGGCTACTACGCCTAACTATCCGCCCTACGAGCTGATCGTGAGCAAACAGAATGCAGGCGACAGCGCTCAAGCAGAACCTAATATCGTTGGGTTTGATATCGACCTAGCAAGACTGATTGCAGCGAGACTAGGCAAGCAGCTAAGTGTGATTGATCTGCCCTTTGACGAGTTGCTGCTAGCGCTAACTGAAGGCAAAGCAGATATCGCCATGGCTGCGTTAGCGCCTAGTCGTAGCCGCAAGCAAATCGTTGATTTTTCCAATATCTACTATCGCTCTAGGCATACGCTAGTCTCCATTGATGGGTATCTGCGATCGCGTGACCTTGGCTACCAAGCCATCGGTGTTCACAACGGTAGCGTTCAGGCTCGCTTTGCTCAACGCCTTACTGATGAACTGCCCGGACTGTACATTGAATATTACGACAGCCTTACCCAACTTTTCGACGCCGTAGATGTCGGTGAGATTTCAGGCGCTATTGTCGAAGCTAATCTTGCCGACAATTATCTAAAGCGCTATGCCGACATTCAAGCGAGAGTTATGCCAGTAGAAGGTCCTACGGGTAGTGCGATCGCCTTGCCTCAAAACTCTCCTTTGCGCCGTGATATCAACACTGCCCTTTCAGATATCAAAGCTAGCGGCGAAATGGATCAGCTGATCGCTCGCTGGTTTGGCGATCGCAGTATCAGAACCTAGCCTTTAGGCGCTTAGATTGCCTATGTAGATTTGTGTCTCTTAGGTTCTATCAACAATTAATGATTCGAGGGGAACCCTTAGCCTAGTGCATTGGCGTAGTCTTTTTGAGGCTCGCCGCCTTGACCTTGTTGGCATTCCTTCATGACTTCGCTTCTTACCCCTCAAGCCCAGCGCCACACTCCACAGGCCCCAGCAGCAACTCTGCCGCCGCCACCGGCTGCAATTGCGTTACAACAGGTTTACAAAGCTTACGAAAATGGCGTCCCCGCTCTAGCTGATATCAATCTAAGGTTGCAAAAAGGTGGTTTTCTATTCATCACGGGTCCATCCGGTGCTGGAAAATCAACCTTGCTAAAACTTCTTTATGGTCAAGAGCGTCCGACTGCTGGCCAGATCCTCATCAATGGTCAAAACGTTAGTTTGCTCAAAGGTAATCAGGTAGCGATGCTTCGTCGCCGCATCGGTGTTATTTTTCAAGACTACAAGCTGATTTCTCGCCGTACTGTTGCTGAAAATGTCGCCTTCGTACTTCATGCTCAAGGCTACTCTCGAAAAGAGATTGAGCGTCGCCTACCGTTGACGCTTCAGATGGTTGGGCTTCAGGGTAAAGAAGATCGCTTTCCCTCACAGCTTTCTGGTGGAGAGCAACAGAGAGCTAGCATCGCTCGCGCAGTTGTGAGCACACCGCCGCTGCTATTGGCGGATGAACCGACAGGCAATCTAGATGAGGACAATGCTCGTCAGGTATTCAACATTTTGCGTGACCTCAATGAAAGTGGTATTACAGTTGTCGTTGCGACCCACAATGAACTGATGGTGCGATCGCTTAATTATCCCGTCGTCCAAATTCGCAATCACCGCCTCCACCACATCCGCTAATTCATTGCCTGATTAGTTCGTTTATAGCGGATAGACTGTAGGAAGCGTATGGAAGAAGTCAGATGGAGCGTCACATATTAGAAACAGAACTAGCACCAGATGGCACCGTACTGTTGAAAGACCTACCCTTTCAGCCAGGCGAATCGGTACAGATCACCGTCGTTAAACAAGTTGACGATACCAAGCCTTTTCTCTCAGACGACGCGCCAAAGGATTGGCGGAATGCAAACCCTAGGTACTGGATCAGGACAGCATGCGCAGAGACTCTAATAAGTTCGCATGATGACGTTAGTAGTGTGGTTTGTAACCTTTCTCAACGCATCCACAGCACTATCTGATAGTTCAAGCTAGTAACTACTAGCGATAGTAGTGCTACGCCAAAGGCGCTGATGCCAAAGGTTGATTCTAGGAAAGCTGACGGAATCCAAACTTCCATCAGACAGAAGAGCACGCCGATCACTATCCATACCAGTGCAGGATTCATGTACTTTGCGCAGTTGTCATTACTAAGCGGTGCGTTCGGATATTTTCTACAGCCTAGCTTGGAGTTGGACTAAGCGTAGGTAGTCGGAAGGAGATTCTACTAATTGAGCACATATTTAATTGAGCACGTGTCAATAATTAAGCATAAGTGGGCAGCTTTAGCGTAATCTATCAAATTTATTTTCACTAAATCCCTTTTCCCCTACCATGTACCTAATTTAACGGCAATCCCCTTTGCAAGCGTGATTCAAACAGCCCGACCAAAAATCCCAGCATCTACGAATGGCGAAGCCGGTAAGTCCCAGTTCAGACAGTATGTCTGGGCGTTGGGTCATGGCACCAACAAAGTTCCAATTGGGGAGATAGTTGATGGTCGATATCAAGTTGTTGCTCCGTCAATTTGGCTAGATACCAGGCCCGGACAGCCGCCCAAGGTGCCTGATCCAATCCCAAATTTCGTGCAGCCCTACTTAAAGGCTTATCCATATCAGCTGAATTTGCCAGGAATTTACGGTATCTGTCATCAGGAGTCTGGAGAAGCGGTATTGCTATTGAGCAATGTGCCAGTAAACCATCAGGGGCAACTGATGCCTGCGATCGCCAAAGCTTGGCCGACGTCGACAGGCTTTCGTCAAGTTTATTGGCTTTGGCAAATGATTTCCCTATGGGAGCCACTCAGCGA
Source organism: Synechococcus sp. PCC 7335 (assembly GCF_000155595.1). Classification (NCBI taxonomy): domain Bacteria; kingdom Bacillati; phylum Cyanobacteriota; class Cyanophyceae; order Synechococcales; family Synechococcaceae; genus Synechococcus; species Synechococcus sp. PCC 7335. The sequence goes on from NZ_DS989904.1 coordinate 1,971,131, forward strand.
GTTTGGCGCAGCCGCTAGCTTACTCAAAAAAACGAATATCCGCGTTGAAACTTGGCGCGTTCGGCTAATCGGACTCTCTACTAATCCAGCTGAGCCCAGCTTTTCAGAGCTTGCAGATGCCTGGGAAAGCACCTACTTGCCTGAAGCTAAGCCCTCAGTCAGAGCGCTGCTTCAATCCGTTTGCAGAGATTTGCGAACCCCTAACGCAGATATTACTGATATCAAGGCGCAAATAAATTCTCAGCTGCTAAAGGAATCGATAGGTAAGACAGTAGAGCTTCAGGTAGCAGGTGCAACTAGCACTGGGCCAACCAGACGACACAACGAAGACGCCTGTTATCCTAGCCGCAACGAGTTACAAAGAGCTAACACCGCCGATCTACCACTATTGCCTCGGCTAGCGATCGTCTGTGATGGAGTAGGGGGTCATGAGGGTGGAGAAGTCGCTAGTAAGCAGGTGATGCGATCGCTTCAGCTCCAACTTCGCAGCCTGCTCGTAGAAGCGATGAACCAGACCAAGCCACTCGAGCCACAGCTTGTTATTGACCAGATTGAAGCGGCGCTTAGAGTTGCTAATAACCTAGTTGTTAGTCAAAACGACCAGCAGGGGTGCGCCGATCGTCAGCGAATGGGTACCACATTGGTGATGGCGCTTGTGCTACCGCAGAAGGTTGAGACATCAGACGGACCTACCGAAGTCAATGAGCTGTATCTCACTCATATTGGTGATAGCCGCGCCTATTGGATGACTGCTGACGCCTGCTATCAGCTTACGGTAGATGATGACATTGCCGGTCGAGAAGTCAGTTCCGGCAATAGCTTTTATACAGAAGCGCTGCAACGACCTGATGCTCACGCGCTCAGTCAAGCTGTTGGCATGCGCGAATACGAACAGCTAAAGCCTCATACCCAGCGGTTCTTGTTTGAATCGAGCGGCGTGCTACTGCTCTGCTCTGACGGTTTAAGTGACAACGACCAAGTAGAAAAATCGTGGTCGAATTACGTGGGGCTAAGTATGCAGCGAATTGTGCCGCTACATTCAGCAGTCGATTCGTGGATAGAATTGGCCAATCAGCGTAATGGGCATGACAACGTGGCTGTGGTACTGATGAACGTAAAAGTTATTAGCAGTCAATCTGAAGAAGAAATTGGAACTCGTGAGCAGAAGGGCATTGATGTAGAAGAAAAGGCCAAAAATGAAGCAGAGGGACAAAATAAAGCATTAGTCGATGGGCATACGCACACACTGTCTAGTTCAGGGCCAAGTTCAGGTATTAGCCCATCAAACGCTAGCCAATCGGTTCACACCACTAAGCCTATTCCGCCTGCGGGCATGACGAGTGGTTCTCGCGCACTGTTATACGGCGAAGATGATGACGACGATACGCCCTTGCCTTTATATGACGAGGCAGCTATCGTGTCCAAAAGTGAGTCATTGACGCCTAAGACTCGCAGTTGGATTACTGGGCTCTTGGCTCTGATTATTTTGGCTGTCGTAGGTGGGCTGGGCTGGTTGCTATGGCGCACTGTCGATCCGCTTTCTCAGCAAGATGCTATCCCTGATGAAGTCATTCCGGGTATCAATCTGGAAGAATAAGCCAATCTGCTATAAGCACCACCGCTATAAGCCATCAAAAGTACAAGCCACAGGGCATCGTTTGCACAGACGTCAATGCCAAGAAGCCTAGAACCTTGTTGTGAGAGAATAGGGGGATTGATTCGTTTTATATTCTCTCGATTTATGAAAGTAGGCGATCGCGTTCGCGTTAAAGCTCCTCTAACGCTGTTCAACCATCCTAAGTTCCGCAACCAACCTCACAATGTAGAAGGTATGGAGGGTGTGATCTCGGCTATCTTGACTGATTGGGAAGGCCGACCTATCAGCGCGAACTACAAGATCGTCGCCTCTTTTGAAGTCGAAGGTGCCAAGCGCCCATTCAAAGCTCATCTGCACGAGGATGAGCTAGAAGTCATCGAATAGCGTAAGTAGCTTAGTCTATGAAGACTGCTGGCTAGGTCGAATTAGGATATCGTTCACCTCAACGTGCTGGGGCTGCTGAAGGATATAGATGACCGATTTCGCGATATCGGCTGCCTGTAGCACAGAAAACTGGCCGTAGGTCTCCTGTGCTTTTTCTGCACTTTGATGATACTTCTCGGCAAATTCGGTCTCTACGATACCAGGACTCACCGAGGAGATGCGGATATTGCTTTGCGCGGCCCGCAGCTCTCGTCTAAGGGTTTCGCTCAAAGATCGAACAGCAAATTTGGTCGCGGAATAGATTCCGGTAATCGCAGGTACCCGATGCCCAGACATAGAGCTGATATTTACGATATGCCCAGAGTCTGCAGCTTTCATCCGCTGCACCGCCTCACGAGTACAGATACACAGTGCTAGCACATTCACTTCTAGCATCTCTCTCCAGGCATCGGTGCGACCTGTCATCAAAGATTCTTTGTGACCTAGTCCAGCATTGTTTATCAAGGCATCTAACCGTCCAAATTGCTCGTCGATAGTAGTGAAGAAGCTGAGTATTTGAGCTTCGTCTCGTAGATCAACTGCTTGGATGAGCACCTTGCTGCCATTGGCTTCTAGGCTCTTGGCTAGAGTGACAAGGCGCTCATGGCGACGGGCACACAAGGCGAGGTCATACCCTGCTTTTGACAGATGCTGTGCGATCGCTAGCCCAATGCCGCTAGATGCGCCAGTGACAACGGCAACCGGTCTTTGCTGAGTTTTTATCATCGTGAGACGGAAGGAAGTGCTAAATTATATGAGAAGATTATTACAACCTTTTAAGCAACTTTTTTTTGGAGAGGGCAAAATGGATATCCGCATCGCGCTTGTACTATCACCCTTGCTCATCGCCGCAGGCTGGGCTGGCTTTAACATCTTTCGTGCTGCTCTAGGGCAGGTTCAAGACCTACTGAACAAAAACAACGCCGTGTAAAATTTTGTTAGCGAGTTCTTTGTCATTAGTTAAGTTCGAGTCATCAAGTTTCAATTATCTGATTTGAGTTGCTGGTCTTAGGCCTCTAGTCTTAGATCTCTATATCTTAAGTACTAGTTAGCTTTAGCCACATTGCTCTAGCCATACCTTCTAGCAGCTCAATTTCGGAAAAGTCCGACCAAAAAGCCAACCTCACTGAAGAGGTTGGTTTTCTTTTGGCGGATGATTTTTGTCGTTTCTGCTATCAGCTATGCGTTTGGAAGTGCGTCTAGACGCTCTCGTACTCTTCAAATCTCAGCTGCTTCAATGCGGGCATGAGCTGGTCGAATGCAATGCCGCGATGGCTGAATCGTTCCTTTTCTGCATCGCTCATCTGTGCGAATGTTTTGCCTCGAGTCGTAACAAAGAAGATCGGATCGTATCCAAATCCGGCTGCTCCTTGTCCAGCTGTTAGTATTGAGCCTGGGCAACGGCCCTGTGTTTCTAGCACAATGGTGCCATCAGGCTTAGAGAGCGCGATCGCACAAACGAACTCAGCGCTTCTATCGGTCTCGTCTCCTAGCTCTTTTAGCACCCGATTGATTCGACTGGCATCACTATCTCCATAGCGAGAGGAGTACACACCCGGCGCACCACCTAAGGCCGCGACACATAGCCCAGAATCATCGGCAATTGCCCAGCTACTGGTGGCGATCGCCACTTCCGACGCTTTCAACCTGGCATTCTCAATAAAGGTTGCTCCAGTTTCTTGCACTTCAATTTCTTCAGGCTTTAGTGCTAGCGTCCAATCCAATTCTTTTAGATAGTCTTTTAGCTCAGCTAGCTTACCTGGATTTCCTGTGGCAACGACAACAGTAGTCATAAGATCTTTTAGCTCCAGTGACTTAGCTAGCTTAGACACACCGGCTTAGACATACCTGGTCACTGCGTTCTCCCAAATTTGTTGTATATGTGCTTAGAATGATGTGCTTAGAATTTAGAGAAAGCACTGATAATCGTCTTAACAATCAATATACTCCAAGCGGAGGGGACGATCGAAAACGACTGGGGTCAATTGGGGTTGGGAGTTTATGTATGGCTAATCGACAAACTCGAGTGAGAGTGACCAGTTCTGTTAATAGGTTTGCAAACGATTTTAAGCAATTTCTACTACGCGGTAATGTCGTTGAGCTTGCTGTTGCGGTCGTTTTGGGAGCAGCATTCAACGCTATTGTGACTTCTCTTGTGCAAGACATTATTACCCCTGTACTCTTGCAACCTGCACTAAGATCTGCAGGCGTTGATGATATTGCGCTTTTGTCCGCAGGCGGAGTTAAATACGGCGTTTTTCTGGCCGCAGTCATAAATTTTATCGTTGTTGGCCTTGTACTCTTTTTAGTAGTCCGTACGTTTGCACGCTTTAGCCGCACTGAAGAAGCCGCGATTGAACCTACACCTACGCCCACCGAGAAGTTAGACATCACCATACAGCATCTAACCGAAACGCTAGAGCGCAAACTCTAAACAACCCTCAAACTACAGAGAAGCCCAGGATCTGGTGTAGGTTGCTCTTGCTATCACCTCTATGGCCCAGATTTCTATGGTCTAGCTCCATTGACATCTGGTTTTCTCTACTACGCAACTGGCATAAAGTTGTCTATAACTAAAAGAACAGTAGTAGTCTCTATTCATACTATGGCCGACCTTTACGCTAGCGAGGAAGCTCAGCAGATCTTGCAAATTGCGATCGCTAAAGAAACTGAATCTGGCGAACTTACTCGCCTACAGCTTTCTGAAATTGCTGCAGAACTCAACATTGCTCCGGAAACGCTATGGTCAGCGGAAAAAGAATGGTTAGCTCTTAAGAGTGACTCTGCTCAGCAGCTGATATTCAACCAGCAGCGACGGCAAAACTTTCAACATCACCTCATCCGTTATGGCGTCGTCAATAGCTTCTTATTGCTCCTCAACATTTCAGTATCAGGTGGCATTGGATTCGCAGCCTTCTTTATCCTGACATGGGGAATAGGACTAGCTTTGCATGGCTTACGGGCGTATCAATCGTCCGGTTATCGTTACCAGAAGGACTTCAAAAGCTGGCAACGACGCCAACAGGTAAAACAGTCTGTAATAGGTATCTTTGAGCGCTTCATGAATACTTAGAAAGAGTAGCTACAACTCACACCAAAAAGCCCCCGGTACACCGTACCGGGGGCTTTTCATCAACTATGAAGTTGCTTTATCAAAGAATAATCAAATGACTATGCGTTGATAGAAGGAGCAGTCAAAGCAACAGGAGCTGCTTCACCAGCGGCCAAATCGAGCGGGAAGTTGTGAGCATTGCGCTCGTGCATTACTTCCATACCCAAGTTAGCTCGGTTCAATACATCCGCCCAGCTACCAATCACACGACCCTGTGAGTCAATGATCGACTGGTTGAAGTTGAACCCGTTCAGGTTGAACGCCATAGTAGAAATACCTAGCGCTGTGAACCAGATGCCAACGACTGGCCATGCACCCAATAGGAAGTGGAGGCTACGGCTGTTGTTGAAACTTGCGTATTGGAAGATAAGACGACCGAAGTAGCCGTGCGCTGCAACGATGTTGTACGTCTCTTCTTCCTGTCCGAACTTGTAGCCGTAGTTCTGTGACTCAGTTTCTGTAGTCTCACGTACCAAGGAAGAAGTTACCAAGGAACCGTGCATTGCACTGAACAAAGAACCACCGAATACACCCGCTACACCCAACATGTGGAAGGGATGCATCAAGATGTTGTGCTCTGCTTGGAACACCAACATGAAGTTGAAGGTACCAGAGATACCCAACGGCATGCCGTCAGAGAACGAACCCTGACCCAAGGGGTAGATTAAGAATACTGCAGTTGCCGCTGCGACGGGCGCAGAATAAGCAACACAGATCCACGGACGCATACCCAACCGGTAGGATAGCTCCCACTCACGACCCATGTAGCAGAAGACGCCGATGAGGAAGTGGAAGATAACCAACTGGTAAGGACCGCCGTTGTAGAGCCACTCATCTAGAGAAGCTGCTTCCCAGATAGGGTAGAAGTGCAGACCGATCGCGTTAGATGAAGGCACAACCGCACCAGAGATGATGTTGTTGCCGTACATCAGTGAACCAGCCACCGGCTCACGGATACCGTCGATATCGACGGGAGGGGCTGCGATGAACGCAATTACGAAACAGGCAGTGGCAGCAAGCAAAGTCGGGATCATCAACACGCCGAACCAACCTACATAGAGGCGGTTCTCGGTGCTGGTAACCCACTGACAGAACTGCTCCCACAAGCTAGCGCTTTGGCGCTGTTGTAGAGTAGTAGTCATTATTATTCCGAGTAGTTAGGTACGTATGGGCTGAGCGCTTCAAAAAGAAAGCGGTGTTCTCAACCGATATAACTATCATAACCGATGTAACAAAATATTACAAGTCCTTCAGCTCTTCTACAGAAATACTCAGCTATTGTTGTGGCCATTTACTTAGGATGATCGCATAGCACTCATGGCGCTCTTCCAAGCCATCTCTTTACGTAATACCTGCAAAGCTTTTTGTTCTGCGCCCGAGAAAAGTTCTGTAGCAATCAGCTCACTAAGTACTTGCTGGGTAAGCTGAGGCGCAAATGCTCCACCGGAACGTAGCAGGTGACCGTAGTAAGAGAACTGAGGTCTACCATCGGCTGAACGGTGGAAATTGTGGATCTCATCAATGCTCATTTGTGAAACGGGTGTGTTCGCCGGAATGACAACCCGTGGTATGCCGTGTAGTCCATAGTTTGTCCTGGTAGTGCCTTTTTGAAGACTGCCTACTAAGGCGACATTCAGGAGGATACAGGTATCTTGAATCAGATCAGGAGTGAAAACAGGGTCTGGGGCACTCGTTAGTCTAGGTCCGCTGCTTAGAAAAGACGAGTTGAACAGCTGAGAGTCGTAGATAATTCCTACTGCCCAGTGGCGCGAACTCTCAAACTTTACAAATTGCCCAAATCCATAGTCTTCAATCTGTGGCGGACTATCGACATCGTTAGATGTGTCGAGTTGAACAACATAGTCGCAGTGGGAGTTAGACTTAACGACTTTGCCAAGCTGACAGTCGGTGAATTCGGAGGAAGGGGAAGTGGGAGAAAGCATAGCTAGCGGTGCTCAAACAGTACATAGCTGATGGGCTAAGACTAGCTTAAGTAGGCGTACGAGTGTATCAACTTCACAAAAGGATTCGTTTTAGCTCTATATGCATTAACGGTTCTATCTATCGCGAAGGCGTAGAGCTAAGCGGCGAACACGATGGGTGTATTCGAAGAGGAGTGTATTCGGAGGTGAAAGTAATAAAAAAGTAGGAACAGGATTAGTTGCCTGTTCCTACTTTTTGATAGGCTGCTTTTTCTGATAAGTCTATGCGGACATTGCTTGAATGATGTAGTCGAAGTAAGGAGTCGCTTCAGCAGCATCTTCCTCATTCATCAATGATAGCGATGCATTCTTCAGGCAACGGATTGCTTCTACCATTCCAGGTACAGGCACATCTAGGGCGTTATACATCTCACGAACGCCGATTAAACCTATACTTTCAATCGGTTCCTTATCGCCAGCGAGAACGCTGTAAGTGATTAGCCGCAGATACCAACCATAGTCACGTAGACACAGGGCACGCTGCTTTTGGCCATAGGCATTGCCACCTTTAGCAATGAAGTCAGGGCGTAGCTTCCAAAGAGCTCCGCTAGCTTGCTCCACGATTTTCTTCTCATTATCCGCTAGGATCTGAGCAATCCGCATCCGCTGATCGCCGGTCTTCAAGAAATTTTCAATACCTTTGAGCTCGCCGCTCGTCGGGTAGCGCAGCTCGTCATCTGCATTAAGGATTACTTGGCTGACAACAGACATAGTTTTTAGGGGTGCGATAACTCTGTATTTATATTGACAGTTTAACGACTCTTAGGCGAACAAGAAAAGCATTGATAGTCTCTTCTTAGGTATTTTTTTCGCTGAAAATAAAGCGAAACACCGCTATTAGCTCCCTGAGAATAGGTTTAAGAAATATTACGTTGGCGTTTGAATAAGTTTAATTTGGCCTCAAGCAAGCGCTCTAGAACTAAGGCGTGGTCAAGTAGTGCCTACTAAAGGTTGCCAATAAGCGATACTAGTGGGCTGACAATTTCAGCTTTCGACTCCTGTGAGCGTCCCAACCCTTTTGAGTTTTTCGCTGTCAATGTATTTGTTGCCAAAGTAATTGCTATGTCTCCAACCTCTCCTTTCGAATCTAAACCCAATGCCCAACCTAGTGCTGGAGGCAAAGTATCCGCGCCTAATCCCTGGGAAGCCGCTGGCGAGAAGCCAAAGTGGCGGCAGGGTGAAACTTTGAAGGTTACTATCACCGATTTAAGTAATAGTGGGGATGGTGTAGGTCGATGGGAAGACCGAGTTGTGTTTGTGCCCAACACAGCCCCAGGGGACGAGATGCTCGTTAAGCTGACTAAAGCTAAACCCACTCATGGTTTTGGTAAACCAGCGGGTATAGTTAGTCCTTCGCCTAAACGGGTCCGTCCGGCTTGTATCGTTGCGGATAAATGTGGTGGCTGTCAGTGGCAGCAGGTGAACTATGAAGAGCAACTAGCCGCGAAGCACCGCCTAGTGGTAGATGCGCTAGCTCGAATTGGCAAACTCTCGAATGTGCGCGTTGATCCGGTTCTTGCTGCCGAGGAGCAGCTGGGGTATCGAAACAAGGCAACGTATCCCCTAGGTTTGTCACCGACGAAGGATGTTAAGGCTGGCTACTATCAGAAAGGATCTCATCGACTGGTCAACCTAAATCAGTGTCCGGTTCAAGATGAGCGGCTTGATCCGCTCTTAGCGGCAGTGAAAAAGGATATTCAGGCTCGTGAATGGAAAATCTACGACGAGCGATCGCACAAGGGACATATCAAGCACTTAGCGTTAAGGATAGGTCGCCGTACCGGTCAGATCTTGGTTACATTGGTTAGCCGCTCGACCAAGCTCAAAGGTATTCACGAACAGGCTCAGCAGTGGATGGAGAGATATCCAGAGGTAGTCGGTGTACTGGTGAACTTAAACTGGAAGAAAACAAACGCTATTTTTGGCCCAGAAACATTTTTGATTGCCGGATCATCCTATCTAGAAGAGAAATTTGCCAACCTAACGTTTCATATTCAACCTGCAACCTTCTTCCAGGTCAATACTACTCAAGCGGAGCGACTGCTAGATGAGATTCAGACTGAGCTAGCTCTAACTGGAGATGAAGTTATTGTCGATGCTTACTGCGGTGTTGGTACCTTTACGCTACCTTTAGCGCGACAGGTAAAACAGTGTATCGGTCTAGAGTCGTCTACTGAATCAGTGGTACAGGCACAAGAGAATGCTGCTCTAAACGGCATTGAAAATGTAGGGTTCAGAATTGGTGATGTAGCAGCGCTACTGCCTGATCTAGATGTCAAACCAGATATTCTGTTGCTAGATCCGCCTCGTAAAGGATGTGAGCTAGCGGTTCTAGAATCGATTGTGGCGATCAAGCCTAAGCGCATTGTGTATGTGAGCTGTAATCCCGCAACATTAGCGCGCGATTTGCGAGTATTGTCTGAAACTGGAGGCTATCGAGTGACGAGAGTTCAGCCTGCAGACTTTTTTCCTCAAACTGCTCACGTAGAATGCGCCGTCTTTTTGGAAGCCTAGCCTGTTAGTTTATTTAGACTACGTTGCGTGCGAGGAGTGAGCCATGAAATTTAGTCAGATTGTTGCAGCGCTAGGCGATCAGGTGACGACGTCAAGCTTAGATAGTGATCCTAGCGCGGGTGAGCGCACCCTCACCGGACTAGCTGCCATCGAAGAAGCGGGCGCCGACAAGCTTAGCTATGTGGAAAGCGCAAAGTTTGCGTCTCGCCTCAGTACAACTCAAGCAGGGGCACTGATTTTACCTAACGACCCCACGATGCAGGCGCAAGCTTCTACTCGCAACATTCTCTGGATTAGTGTCAAAGATCCTCGGCTAGTCTTTGCTAGAGCGATTAGCTACTTCTATCAACCCTATCGTCGAAGCGCGGGCATTCATCCTAGCGCCGTTATAGAACCAGGCGTAGAGATGGGTGAAGATGTGGCAGTGGGGCCTTTAGCCGTTGTTCATGAAGGGGTGAAGCTAGGCGATCGCACCTGCATTCATGCTGGCGCTGTTGTTTATCCTGGGGCCATGATCGGCCGCGACACTGTGTTGCATGCCAACTGCGTTGTGCATGAGCGCACACAAATTGGTGATAACTGTGTGATTCATAGCGGCGCAGTCATCGGTTCAGAAGGCTTTGGTTTTGTCCCGACCGCTACGGGTTGGGAGAAGATGCATCAGTCAGGTATCACTGTCATAGAAGCAGGCGTGGAAATTGGCTGTAACTCTACGGTTGATCGCCCTGCTGTAGGCGAGACCCGAATCGGCAGAAATACCAAGATCGACAATATGGTCCATATCGCCCATAGCTGTCAGGTAGGCGAAGCAGTCGCAATGGCAGCCCAGGTAGGGATGGCAGGTGGCACGACCATTGGCAGCCGAGTCATCCTAGCAGGTCAAGTAGGGATTGCGAACAAAGCCAAGCTGGGAGATGGCGCTGTAGCATCCGCTCAATCAGGCATCGTTAGTAACGTTGCGCCTGGCGAGATTGTATCGGGATCGCCGGCTATGCCCCACAAAACATTTCTCAAGTCATCTGCAATTATCAAGCGGCTGCCAAAACTAGTAGACACCGTAAAGCAGATACAGCAGCGGCTTAATGAAACGAATGATTAGCCAAATGAAAACTTATGTATCGCCGTGTAAACTTGTGATTCATAGGGTAGCGTGCTTATAGGTCGGTGCTAGTATATGACACAAGAAAGACAACTAAATTAAGTCCGGATTTGAGGAAGATTTTAACTCTTGAAAAGTAGTACTGTTGACAGCGAGTAAGACCAAGACTTCTTTTTAGATTGAGTTAGAAAGCCACCAAACTCCACCCGCATTAAGTACAAAATAGCTGTGTTGTTCCATAATTAAACCTGGGCGTTGAGCCTTACTTTTTGTAAGCCAAGCCAAATCCAAGTGGATATCCTATTTTAGGAACAGACAAGCACTGTAACCATTTGATTTTCTTTGTCATTGAACTAGATTTGTTGTTGTCAATTTGGAGACGATATTAACGATCGACTATTGATTTGAGTTGAACGTACTAACTAGTTGTATTTAAGGCTGACCCCGCTGGTCGGCCTTTAGTTTTTTAAATTGTCCTTTTCGCTATACCCTTCTCGCTATATGGGTTTGCAACCATGCTTTCATCTTGGCTAGCGCTGGTAGTTGGCAACACCCGTTTGCACTGGGCATATTTTGAAAGAGGATCAATAGCAGCAACCTGGCATACCCATCATCTTTCCAAGCAAGCGGTTGAACGTGTAGATGCTAAGTCATATCTGCAAGCTGCCCGGCTGCTAATTGATAGTTTAGTAAGCGAATCGAAGATACCCTCTCTTCTTCAAGACCTGACGCTGCCGATAGATTTGTGGGTTGGGTCTGTAGTGCCTAGCCAAACGCAACTTTGGCAACAGGTAGTTCCTAATTTAGAGCTTGTATCACGTTCGCGCATTCCTCTAAACGACATCTACCCTACGCTTGGTATCGACAGAGCTATCAACCTACTGGGCGCAAATCACGCTTTCGACTGGCCAATTTTGGTAATTGATAGTGGCAGTGCGCTAACGTTGACTGCTGGTGTAAGTAGCTTAGATCAGAGCAAATCGTATGACGGCTCGGTGTATGGTGGTGCAATCTTGCCTGGCCTAGGACTCCAACTCAAGGCTTTAGGACAGCAGACAGCCGATCTAGGCTCGCTGTTGCCGACGATATCGGCAAAGGTCACTGTTGAGCGTCAACTGCCAGAGCGATGGGCGCGCAATAGTGAAGGTGCGATCGCCAGCGGCATCATCTATAGCCTTACGAGTACCTGTATTGACTACATCCAAGACTGGTGGCGAGCGTTTCCGAGCGGCGTCGTCGTCATTACTGGTGGCGACGGTCCTTTGCTATATCAATACCTAAAGCAAAGAACCCCAGAGATAGCCTCTAGGGTTCTAATCGACGACGATTTAGCGTTTAAGGGTATGCAGGCCTATCGAAGAGAGCTGACAACGTAGCTATAGTCAGATTCGTTTGTTCCAAAAGTAGCGTCGGCATAGGCTTCCGTTTCGTCTAACTCTTGCAGTTCAGCGACTCTATTTGCAGCATTAGGATGAGTGCTTAGAAACTCTGGAGGCGACCCTTGACGAATGAGCTTTTGCATGAAGCTAACCATATCTGACTGGTCGTATCCTGCTCTACCCATCGCGAAGAAACCATGTCTGTCGGCCTCATACTCATCACTACGACTCGCTGGTAGCTGTAAGGCGATTTGTGTCCCGATATTGACTAAGCGATCGCGGTTCACCCCTAGCGCTCCAGTAATACCCTGAGTGATGGCGGCCTGTCGCATCTGCTTTACAGCATGCTTACCGGCAATATGACCAATCTCGTGACCGATAACACTGGCTAGCTCAGCTTCAGTATCAGCCTCAGCCATCAGCCCTGTGGTGACGTAGACATATCCTCCCATCGTTGCAAACGCGTTGACTGCGTTGTCTGAAACAATTTGAAAGGTGTAGGGAATGTTGGGGCGATCGCTCACTTCTGCTAGACGCTGTCCTATGTCGTTGACGTAGGTATTAAGTGATGAATCTTTATGTAGCCTGATTTGTCTTCCATTGATGAGCTGAGCGTTGATACCTGAACCTAAATCAACCTCTTGAGCATCCGAGAGATTTGATAGCTGAAGTACTCTTATCCCACTGAAGAACAAGTCTAGCCAGCCAGCCTGAGAAGGTTGCGCTGTGGCCACATTGAGACCAATAGCCATCATCAGACCCGCTAAGCCGAGTGCTACCCGTCGATAAAGCGTCTTTCCTACAGTTGCTCTACCCTTTCCTACGATTGCTCTACTCAGGTGAGAGGGTGCCAAGTGTAATCGTTCAAACATGGAGAATAGCCGTCGATGAAAATGAACACTTCCAAATGTGAATTTTGTCTAGTATCCTTACCCAATCACCTTAACGACTTCTCTCCTAGGTATGGATGTGTTCTGTGACACTTCAAAAAAAGATGATATCACCTCTGCGTTTGTCCACTTCGGTATGGCAAAGTAAGGATGCTTTATTACCTTTGTCTTGGTGATCATTCCCTAGCGCTGTGCGACGAGGCAGGGTCTCACCACTGTAAAAAGAGTTGCCTGCTGCTCTGTAACGGTGCTAGCCGATGAGCATGTTCTTGGCAATTCTACGAAAGCTACAGCTGAGAAGCTGCTGCGAAAGAATGGGTTCAAGTGCATGGGTCAAGCAAGTAATCGTAGGCAGGAGTAAGCGGAAAGGCAATGGCAATATTAGATTCCAAAGGGCGACTTTTCGGCAAACTAAGTCTCTTAGATCTAGGGGCGGCTTTGGCAATCGTCATGGTCATCTTCGGTATATTTTTCTATCCAGGCACCGGTGGATCTGTCGCACAAGTCGGTAGCGTTACCGAAGAGATTGAGGTCGATGTCATTGTCAGAGGGTTGACTGTGCTGAATCCTGAACAATTTTTAGCTGATTTGTCTCAAACAACCTCGACCAAAATTATTGTGCGAAACCAGCCCTACGGCAGCATTGACATCAAGCAGGTTCAGCCTTTACCTCGGAGTGTTGCGGTTCCCCAGCCAGATGGTACAGTCAAGTCTTTTCCAGATCCTCGCCCCGAGTTAGATTACACAGTCGATATGCTGATCACGCTTGGCGGTGAAGCCCAAATTACTGAGGATGGCCCTGTGCTAGCCGTACCTGTCAAGGTCGGTACACCTATAGAGATTGACGGCCCAAACTACAACTTCAGAGTCGCAACAGTAGCCGTCCGAATCCTAGACGATGATGCGACAGAATAGATGCCCGTCAAGATAGATGCCTGTCAAGTGGCCTTTCGAAAAAAGGGTTTACAAGATTCAGATAAGACTCTATCAGACAAGACTTTGGGCTGAAGTTCTGTTTATTCGCACTCTGACAGCCCTCTCAAACTGTCTCTGGTTGTGGTAAATCCAAGAGGGTGTCGGCTAGCTTTTCAGCGATTCCTTCAATCCAGTTCTCGTCTTGCTTTGTGTAGCTTCGAGGCGCATCGGCTCCCAATATCAAAACGCCCTTATTCTCTAAGGGCTGACAAATCAATCCCTGAGTATTTTCTGGTAAATAGTCAAACTCTACTCGTCCTGGATAGAGTGCCAAATTCACTAGATAGACTGGCGAGCCTTTTTGTAGTACTCGCTTTACAATTGCGCCTGGTATGACTGACGATTTTGGACCTAAGACACCTCGCCGCAATAGCACCTGGCCATCGTAGTAAACCAGCACACTACGAGTGGCAGTATTTGTCAGCAGTAGATGAGAGGCCCAAGCCAGCTCTGTTTTGACCTGCTCTGGCAAATTTTCTACTAGCTCAAACCCCTGGTGGCCAACTAGTTTGACGGACTCAGGTGGCTTTGGCTGGATACGCTGCCACAATAACCCGGTCAATATCAACACTGCACTCAAAATAACGCCAAGCGCATCAGCTCGAGATTGGGCAGCGCTTAGACTAGGCGTTGTCACTCGGTTAAGAAATAGGAGCGTACCACCCATTGACCCGACTACGATAGGCAGTAGTCTAAGTATCTGGTCTTGTTCAGATCTAGCCATAGAACGCAAGCGCTAAGTGAAAAGTGATGAGACGGTTGATCGCGACTGAAGTGTTCAGGACTGAAGTCATCAGAGTCGAAGATAGGGGTTTCTAACGCACACAAAGGCATTAGGTATAGTGTATCTTTGGCAGAAGCTGATTTGAAGATGTGGCTAGCGCTAAGAGCTTGCTGAAGAAACTTTGGGTTGTCTTGCTGAACGGGTACGCAAACATGAGTCCTATGATAGTTTTAGCAGTGCTAGCTGGACTGCTAAGCGGACTGTTGGGTGGCCAAAAACTGGCCAGGCCCTTGAATTTGAGTGCTGTCGATATCCGCCCTCGCTGGGAATCGACTTGGGCAAAATCGGCGATCGCCAATGACCCAGCAGCTAAGTCAATTGTGGCTAACTACCTGTCTGGACTGACGGCGGCTGGATACTGGCCTAGAGAGCAAGGTATCTGGGTCTCGGTAGGTGACTATCCGGTGGCAGAAAATCTGGGAACGGTTCCTATGCCTGCTGCTTCGCTGACAAAAATCGCAACGACGTTGGCTGCGCTGGCAACTTGGGAACCGACCCACCAGTTTGAGACGTGGGTTGGCTGGCGCGGCGATGTCGAGAATGGAGTATTGTTCGGTGATTTGGTGGTAGTCGGCGATGACGATCCCCTTTTTGTATGGGAAGAGGCGATCGCACTAGGCAAAGCTCTGCAGCAGCAAGGCATTCGCCAAGTTAAAGGCGATCTGATCATCGTAGGTCCCTTCCATATGAACTTTGAAACTGATCCTGGCACATCAGGGGCTTTGCTAAAACAGGCGCTAAATGCTGATGAATGGGACTACGAGGTAGAGACTGCCTATCAAAAGTTAGCTGCGGTAGCAAAAAAGTCTGCAATAGAAGCACTTAAACCGACTATTGCAATTAGCGGCGGTATTGAGGTCGCGCCTATTCATCAAAAAGAATCAGTCGATGGCTGGTTCCTACGCCACGATTCGTTACCGATGGTGGCAGTGCTAAAGGCAATGAACATATATAGCAACAATCCGATGGCCGAGCAAATGGCTAATGCGGTTGGTGGCTCTAGCGCTGTAGTCCGCAAAGTAGAAGCGATAGCAGGGATCCCGCCGGGCGAAGTCAAGCTGATCAATGGCTCTGGACTAGGAGAGGAGAATCGAATTTCGCCTAGAGCCGCGGTGCTGATGTTACAGTCCATTCAATTGCAGCTGGTAGATAGTGGATTTACGCTATCTGATATCTTTCCGATAGCAGGCGCGGACGGTGGCACGGTTCTAGATCGGCAATTGCCGACAAACGCAGTCGTAAAAACAGGCAGCCTTGCGGTGGTGAGTTCTTTAGCTGGTGCTTTTCCGACTGAAACTAAAGGCGTGGTCTGGTTTTCAATTATGAATTACGGATCTGGTCTAGATACTTTGCGATCAAGACAGGATCAAGTTCTCTCTGCGCTTGAACAGCAGTGGGGAAAAGCGCAGACCTTGCCGCCAGAACTCCGCAGCTCTATTGTGATTGGTCAAGCACCCTACCAGTTTGGCGATCACTCTCGAAATCACCCGGTCGATCGCGAGAGCGTAAGCCACAGCCTTCTCTAGTCACAAGCACGCGCTTTAGAAGTTTAAAGCTGCAGCGATTAAAAGCCTTCTGGGACAATCTCTGTAATCACATCACCTGAAGCATCGCTAATAATGGTCAGTGTCCCATCTTCTATATTGCCAACGGCTCTAGGCCCAGACAGCATTGCGTTGGGGTTAGCGGCTTGCTGATAGCGAACATTGCCTTCTGCTTCTACCTGCTGTGTCGGCACCACCCAGGTAGCTCGCTCAGCCGTCAGACGAGTATCGTTCTTTTTGCCGTTCGCTCGTACATTGCCGATCAAATAGATAATTTGTTCAGCAAGATCTACGCTCGCCCGATTAGCTGAAGCCGTAAGCTGACGGGCTGGCTGAGCAATATTGACGGGCTGATCCATGTTTACAGTTTGCGCAGGTACATTCCATACAGCGCGATTACTTTGAACCTTTAGCCCTTCAGCCAAAGACTCTAGCTGTGCTGATTGCTCTATTGTGACTATATTTTTATCGAGCTGGGCAATGCCAGAGCGACCCACAAGCCGTTCTGTCAGCGTCTTATAATCACCCGTAGCAAAGCGCTCTACAGTCAATGGCTGCTCCGCTTTAACTAGCGACTGTTCGGTCAGCCAGATCAGCGCTTCAGAGGCGAAGGTGAACCAAGGCTCTACTTTGCTTTTGGCAACGACATCGCCGCTCATGGTGACGCGATCTTCTTTATTGTTGACCACTAAAGACTGAGCGATCACCTGAATCTGAGAATCAGAAACTGTGACAGGCGATCGCGTTTCCTCTGACAAATTTGCATCCTCAAAGTTACCCATCTGTAGCAGTCCTAGCGTTGGTTGCCACTTTAGTAGCTCTCCTGCTAGTGTCAGGTTGTCTGCTACGCGAGTAGCTACCAAGTTACCTCGAAGAAAAAGCGTATCACCGTTTTGCTGGACCTCACCTTCATCAGCAACTACGGTGTAGACCTTTTGACCTTCTTCGTAAAATTCGCCTTCTAGCGTTCGCAGTTCCGCTCTTTGAGTTTCTGGGACATACGTAACCGACTCAGCTTCTAATCGCCAAAGCAAATTGCCGTCTACGTCAGGTTGCTCTAACGTCACTGCTTGTAGGGATAGCTCGGCGTCAATAGCCTCGTTTGAAGTAGGCTCTACCAAGCTGCTTCTAGACACATAGGAGTGCAAACCAAAAAGTACGACAGCGCCTATTGCTATGACGAGCGTCCCTCTATACCAGAGTTTTTTCAAAACTACTTACACAGTCAACAATTACAGGTCAACGAATGATTGACTCTATGGGAATAGAACTTAAGAACGTCGCGATTCTGCCTCATCAAGTACGGACAGGCTAGAAAGAGGCCGGTAGGTATAGTTGCTACTACTGCTGTTTGCGCGAGACGTTTTGCAAATGTCTTCCTTG
Source organism: Synechococcus sp. PCC 7335 (assembly GCF_000155595.1). NCBI lineage: Bacteria > Bacillati > Cyanobacteriota > Cyanophyceae > Synechococcales > Synechococcaceae > Synechococcus > Synechococcus sp. PCC 7335. The sequence goes on from NZ_DS989904.1 coordinate 1,988,813, forward strand.
ATACTGTCTAAATCGATATAGCGATCAGAGACATTGATCAAGCTATCACTTGTCATGGCCCTCAGGCTAACGACCTCTACACGCACACCTTTGTAGCTAGCAGCATCTACAGCGTACGCTAAATCTCCGTCTCCACTGACTAAAACTGCCGTATCATAGCAGCCGACTAGGGCCATCATATCAACGGCAATTTCTACATCTAAGTTCGCCTTCTTTGATCCATCAGGTAGCTGAACTAGGTCTTTGGCGATGACTCGATAGCCGTTCCGACGCATCCAAAGTAAAAAACCTTGCTGCTTTTCATTAGAGCGATCCACGCCTGTGTAAAAGAACGAACGAAACAAGCGAGACCCAGAGGTTAACCGGCTCAGTAACTTGGTGTAGTCGATCTCGATACCTAGCTGTAAAGCTGCATAGAAAAGATTCGAGCCATCGATAAAGATAGCAACGCGGCCTCGATTTTCCAGAACCTGCTCAGGCGTGAATACGGAATCGTGGCCCAGAATTTGATGGCTGTTTAACATGTACTACTTTCCAGAAATAAGGACGGATAGTTTTGATGAGGATGATTACTAATTTGGTGAGGTTGATTACTAAACTGTAAGCTTTAGAACTAAAGCTATCTGAAGTTGAAGTAAACTCAGATGTTTGTTCGGGTAGATAGGTGGTAGAAACGCAAATGTATAGAGAACAACAGCGGAGATAAATAGGCGTTATGGAGATTACGTTTTAGGCTAGACCTAGCAGATAAATTTCTCGCTCAAGCTTTGGTTAAGCTCTATGGATTTGAACGACATGTGTGAAGAAATCTCTATGACAACTTTTGTAGAGCGAAATAGAGACCAATTGACATGTCTGACGCACATTTCCTGACGAATGATCAAGTTACTAGCTTTGGTGTACTGTTCTAGGTGGGCCTGTTTATGCTTGGTAAAAGAAAATCCAATAGTGTCTATCTCTCTGCGCTATCGGTGCTAAATAGTATTCCTCAATCAGGAAGCTAGCTAGAATCGAGCTATGGAAATGATTCTAATCAGTTCTATAGTTGCTCTATCTGTATCATTAGCGAATGTCATTGCTAACGAAAGTAGCCTACGAAAACACTCTATAAACATGCTGACGCATGCAACCCACAAAGCTGCGACTTTTTAACTATTTCTCTCGCTTTAGCTATTTCTCTTAATAGCTATTAATATCGCTCACGTTTGTAGATCCAGTCACTTTGATGGATTGAGATAGTATGCTCGATACTGTTTGGAACTAGTTTTGCTTCAATAAATTAATCTTCATCGGATTGATCTTCAGCGAATGAAGTTGCACCTGATTAGGTAGGATAGCTAACCATCAAAGCGTAAATACTTAATTGACAGCTTGAGTTAATTAGCAGCTTGAGAACCTAGTTATTGACATATACATATATGATACAGTCACTTTTTTTATGTGCGGAGAAAACTAGCGGATTTTAATCTCTTCTCAAGGAATCGGATAGCGAATAGATACTCGTTATGGATGCTTCTAGGACCATAGAAGGTGTCCAATCTCAAGAAGGTATTGAAGGTCACTATCTGTTGGACTAGCAGAGTGATCGTAAAGTCTGAAAAGCTACCTGTACTGACGACAAATTAAAGCTGCCTCGACTGTTAGACTATTTAGTGGCGCTGCAGTATAGATTCTCTACTCCGATCTCATTCTTGAGATTCTATATGGATAAGTGCTTTGAATTTCCATGGCAGGCTTGTTCATATTTTGTTACAAATAGATCTGAAGTTTCTCTGCAGGTACTCACCTTAAGCATGTTAGGCGGTCTGCTAGGCTCTCAATCTTCATCCAAGGACTTTGGCGAGAACATGCTAAGTTCTGTGGCTCGTCAAGCCATTCAGCAGTTGTTCACCCGTAGTGAATCGGTTGATGTTTCTATTCGGTGTGCTCCGGCGAGCAAAATTCTGCAAGGCATTGTCGATAGCTTTCAGATGAAGGGCCGAGGGTTGGTTATCAAAAAAATGTTTGAAGCCGAGGCAATGGAGTTTGAGACGGATGCAGTCTCGCTTGATATGTCTGGGCTGATTGGTGGCAAAATTCGACTGAAGCAGGCTACGCATGCGATCGCCACAGTCACTATGACCGAGGCAGGCATCAATAAAGCCTTTACGGCAGATCTTGTTGAGAAGCACTTGAGAGATGTCACATCAGAAGAGGCAACCAGTATGTCTGGCGGCGATCCGGTGTCTTTTAGAGATGTACAGATGAAGCTGTTGCCGAATCAGCGAGTAAAGATCACTGCCAAAACAGATCTACCTAATCGTGACGATCTGCCTATTAGTTTGTCAGCGAAGGTTACCGTAGAGCGCCGTAGACGAGTGGTTTTTACAGACTTAGCGTTCGAGCCAGATGATGTCCCTGAGGATGTTCAATGGCTATCAGAAGCAATGATCCCTGGTTTTATCGGTGTTCTAAATCAGATGGTTGATCTAGAGCGCTTTGATCTCGATGGCGTGTCTTTGCGGGTAAACCAGCTAGATGTAAAAGGCAAACAGCTACTGTTCAATGGCTATGCGGAGATTGAGCACTTCCCTGGTATGTAGTACCGAATTGAGTAACTCGACGACAATGACAGGCAGCGACAGACTAGAGTTTCCCTGCTTGCAACATTGCCGATAGCCGATAGCTCGTCAGAGCGATGTTAGCTAGCCCCAAAGTAAGATCAGCCGATCTTCAAACAAAATTGATAAGACCGTCTCCTTGAGCATTTGACCGGACGCTAGTATGGGGAATAATATTTCTTAATTATTGCTTTCTAGCGAGTCCCCTATGCGTCGTTCTTGGTTAGTTTGGGCTGCTAGCACCGTGGCTTTTGTTCTAACGGTCCTAATAGTTGTATCGACTGGATCGCTTAGCGATACGAGTTCAGTGAGCAGCCAATCGCACAATCCTTCTATGTTTTCTGCGAGGGCAGAAAATACGATAACAGAGGAGGGATCCAAATACGAGATTGCCGCTAACAAGCTTGTAAGGCAACCGACTACAGGTAGTCGCTCCCGAAGCAATCATGCTCAAAAGACGCCCACGCAGACGGCTCCAGGTGACAATTCATCTAGTCAAGCTTCACTTAGCACCAGTGCAGCTACAAGCTATCAACCAAAGGAAGTCTTGCAGCTAGCCGATCCGAGTAACTATGGGGAGCGCTTTACGGTTGATGTCAACGGTACTCCAGTTAGCAATGACTTCATCGTAGTGCTACATGAAACAGTGGGCTCTGCATCTAGCGCACTTAATCTCTTCGCAAGGCACCACCCTCGTGATGAAGACCAAGTTAGCTATCACAGTCTAATTAGCTTAGATGGCACAATCTACTATGTTGTTCCGCCAGAACAGCGAGCTTTTGGTGCAGGGAATTCTAGCTTTCGGACAACCGCTGGCGAGGAGACAGTTACTACTAATCCTGGGTTTCCGAGCTCTGTCAACAATTTTGCCTACCATATCTCTTTAGAGACACCGCCAGACGGCCAGAACAATAGTTACAGCAAACACAGCGGCTATACTGAGGCGCAGTATCAATCTTTGGCATGGCTACTAGCTAGGACAACTGTCCCAGACTACCGAATCACGACTCATAAAGCAGTCGATCGATCTGGCTCACGTAGCGATCCGAGATCCTATGACCCCACTCGGCTATATGCTTTACTGCATCAGTATCCTAGCCGTACAGCATATAGTTATTAGTCCTGCTGCTAGTTGTGTCACTACGCTCGCTTGTTAGAGGATTAGAGCGTGTATAGCAAGCGCGGATGCATACTCAAAAAGAAGGCTACGCCTGCGTACCTGGAGGTAATTCCAAGCTCAAATTGCCCAGTACGCCTTTGCGAAATTCGGTTAATAGTTTTCTGGCGGCCCGTTCTTGGCTGTTTTGAAATTTGTGCTCAGCTAGTCGGAACAAGTAGGTTTCGCCTGTGCAGTTGGCTGGGTCTAGCTCATAACGAGACTGAAGCGCCTGCATTCGAAGGGGAAGTTTGGCAGTCCCTGCACCGATTTCATCTTGGTCTAATTCTTTGAGAAGCTCGACAAAAGCAGCGGCAACCCTTTGTGTATCGTAAGCAGCTTCGCCAATATCGTCACAGATAGCAAGCTTGAGGGCGGCTTTTTGGTCTGTTAGCTGGGCAGGAATGATCCCAGGAGCATCTAGCAGTTCGATCTCGTCTGAAATCCTGACCCAGCGAAGCTGCCGGGTAATCCCTGCTTTACGAGCGCTCTCGACAATTTTGCGCTTGAGTAGTCGGTTGATTAAGGCAGATTTTCCAACATTAGGAAAGCCAATAACAACGGCGCGGACTGGGCGCGATCGCATACCTCGATCTTTTCGTCGCTGATTCATTGCCGCTCCTGCCTGCTGAGCGGCCTTTGCGATCTGTCCAACGCCTTTTCCCTGATTAGCATTGGTGTAGTAGGCGGTCTGCCCATTGGCTTTGAACCAGGCTTGCCAGCGATCGCGCATCTGAGGCGCAATCATATCTACCCGATTGACCACCAGTACTCGCTTTTTATCCCCCAGCCACCTATCTAAATCTGGATGCAGCGTTGCTAAGGGAATTCTGGCATCGCGCACTTCTAGTACTACATCAACTCGCTTAATCTGCTCTTGCAGTGCCTTCTCGGCCTTTGCAATATGTCCTGGGTACCACTGAATTGCCGGAGTCGCCATAGTAGAGCTGAGTTGTCAGAATCGCTAGATTAGATAGCTTAAGGCTTCAACGATACTGTTTATGGAACGACTAGTACAGGGCAAGGCGATAGATTGATAACCCGGTTGCTGACGCTTTCTTCAGCGCCATCTTCGATCAATCCGGTCCCTCGACAGCCCATCACAATCAGATCAGCAGAGACCTCGTCAGCGACGTCGCAGATAATAAAGGCCGGATTTCCCTCGCGCTCAACCGTTTGAGCGGTGAAGCCTCGCTGTTCAAAAACGGTTTTGCTTTGAGCTAACAGTGAGGCTACCGCTTCAGTAGAGGTCTGCTCAGGATGAGCCGGATCGCTCTGCTCTTGGGGCTCAACGACAGAGAGCACCACCACTTTAGAACCGCAAAGCTGCGCCATATCGAGCGCAGTCTGCAAGACCTTTTTAGCACTTGGACTAGAGTCGATTGAAAGAAGGAGCGTTTTGTACATAGAGATTGAAGCTGGGAGGGTGGATCTAAAGTTTCTACAGGTTTGTTTCCAAAAGAGATCACAGACTTCTGTAAACTAATAGACACATAGGCAATTTTACGCACTCGCTCGTAGCGCATAAGGCTCATAGAACCCTAACTGCGATATGAAGATAGCAAGCGTAAAACCGTCTTAACAGACACTTATTACAGCCTTACGCATCCGCCAAAAGCGCACTGTATCAACAGTAGACAAGCTTTGCCCCGCTTTCAGCGTTGATGCACATAAACGTTACATATTTTTTAGGAGAGTATTTTCTGTGGCCAAGAAAGCGCTAGCTGATCTATCTGCATCTGACGTTTCTGGAAAGCGAGTGCTAGTACGCGCCGACTTCAACGTTCCTCTTGATGATGCGGGCAATATTACTGACGATACTCGCATCAGGGCTGCCCTTCCAACCATCCAAGACCTTACTTCCAAGGGTGCAAAAGTTATCTTGGCCAGCCACTTCGGTCGCCCCAAGGGTAAGGTCGTTGAGAGCATGCGCTTAACGCCTGTAGCTGCGCGTCTTTCTGAAAAGCTAGGCCAAGATGTGATCAAATGTGACGACTGCATCGGCGACGAAGTTGCTGCCAAGATTGCCGAGATGAAAGATGGGGATGTTGCCCTGTTGGAGAATGTCCGTTTCTATGATGGCGAGACGAATAACGAGCCTGAGTTTGCGAAGCAGTTAGCTGCGAATGCTGATCTTTATGTGAATGATGCGTTCGGAACCGCTCACCGCGCTCATGCGTCTACAGCAGGGGTGACTGAGTATCTCAGTCCAGCAGTAGCTGGTTCGTTGATCGAAAAAGAGCTGAAGTTTTTGCAAGAAACTGTCGATAATCCTCAGCGCCCTTTAGCGGCGATTGTAGGGGGCTCTAAGGTCTCTTCTAAAATCGGTGTCATTGAAACGTTATTGGACAAGGTCGATAAGCTCTTTATCGGTGGCGGTATGATCTTTACCTTTTTCAAGGCGCGGGGTATTGGGGTTGGAAGCTCCCTAGTAGAAGAAGACAAGCTAGATCTAGCCAAAAAGCTAGAAGCAAAAGCAAAAGAAAAAGGCGTTGAGTTCTTACTGCCAACCGACGTAATCGTGGCTGATAAGTTTGCTGCAGACGCTAATACTCAGACCGTGAGCGTTGAGAACATTCCCGACGGCTGGATGGGGCTAGATATCGGTCCCGATTCGGTAAAGACTTTCCAGGACGCGCTGGCTGACTGCAAAAGCGTCATTTGGAACGGGCCAATGGGCGTGTTTGAGATGGAAGCATTTGCCAAAGGCACAACGGGTATTGCCACTACGCTAGCTGGCCTTACTGACAAGGGCTGTATCACTATCATTGGCGGCGGCGACTCCGTAGCAGCCGTTGAGCAAGCAGGTCTTGCGGACAAAATGAGTCACATCTCTACAGGTGGCGGCGCTAGCTTGGAACTGCTCGAAGGTAAGACACTGCCTGGTATTGCAGCTTTGGATGAAGCATAACTGACTAGCCACATACGTAGTTAGATAAGCTGAAGTTAAATAATCATTAAATAATCAAAGGTTGCCTGCGTTGGTTCAAGGTGTAGGCAACCTTTGCTTTTATGTAAGTGCCGCTGTTCTGACGCTTATCTGCTCAAGCGCATTCTATGGCTTGCTGTGAATGATGTAGGGTATATCGCCTGGATCGGAGCAACCAGCAACTGGTATTTCTGACTATCTGCCTGAGAGCGATTGCTAAGAGTGACTTGCACAATGTAACAAGTGTTTTCGCTTAAAGAGGCGATCGCCTCCTCTTAATCTCCAAATGAGACTCTCCCATCGTTAAAGGCGAAACGCCGTAGATATAGACATTGGGAGTTCTGTGAATAATGGCAAACCTTGCACAAGCTAATTCAGCCGCTTCTGTTGCTGAATTAGAGGGCTTTGCGTCTCTACCTGCTGATACGTTTGCGGAAGGTCCGCCGACAGGTGAAGGAATTAGTGCTAATGGACGTACTGGTCCTTTCCTGGGTCCGCCAGTACAAGGATTTAGCGGAGTACAGTTTGCTCCAGGCAGTGATGGGTCCACGTACTGGTTTCTTTCCGACAATGGCTTTGGGTCTAAAACAAATAGCGCTGACTACTTGCAAAGACTGTATCAAGTCGATCCAAACTTTGCAGGGTCTGAAGAGGGCGATGGCACTGTAGACGTTCAGAGCTTCGTGCAGTTGAGCGATCCCAACGGTCTAATTCCTTTTGATATTGAGCAAGGCGATACAGCTAAGCGCAACTTAACAGGTGCTGATTTTGACATTGAATCTTTTGTCATTGATGCAAACGGTGAGATTTGGATTGGTGAAGAGTTTGGTCCCTACGTTTTGCATTTTGATGCAGAAGGCAAACTGCTAGAAGCGCCGATTCCCACACCAAACATCACTAGCTTCAACACGCTTGATGGCCAAGCGCCGATTGTAATTGGTCACCGAGGTGCGAGCAGTGAACTGCCCGAGCACACGCTAGAGGCCTATCAGCTAGCGATGGCGCAGGGAGCTGATTTTGTTGAGCCTGATTTAGTCACGACTAGCGATGGGGTGCTGATCGCTCGACATGAGCCCGTTCTTGATGACACTACCAACGTAGCTGAGGTCTTTGGTGAGGACCGGATGTCCACCAAGACTCTGGATGGCGTTGAGCTAACAGCTTACTTCGCAGAAGACTTCACGCTAGAAGAAATCAAGCAACTGCGGGCGGTGCAGTCCCTTGACTTCCGCGATCCTGCTTTTGACGGTCAGTTCGAGATTCCGACTTTCCAAGAAGTTATCGAGCTAGTGCAGCAGTTCGAGGCCGATACTGGTAAACGGGTTGGTATCTACCCAGAAACTAAACATCCTACTTTCTTTGACTTACAGGGTCTTTCACTCGAAGAGCCCCTGGTTGGGACGCTACAAGAAGCTGGATTTACCGACCCAAACCGCATTTTCATCCAGTCTTTTGAGTTCCAAAACCTGATCGAACTTCAGGGCATGCTAGATGCCGAGGGTCTTGGTGCTCTACCGCTAGTACAGCTCTATGGCAACACACAGGCTGATGCACCTGTCGAGGATGGGTTTTCTGCGCCATTCGACATTCGCTACAACATAGCTGAAGGCAATGATTTAGAAGCTATCTATGGTCAAGACTTTCTGGATGCCGTCGAGAATGAGCTATCCGAGAGCACTGTTTACAGCGACTTAGATGATGCTGATTTTCTTAAGCTGATCAGCGAAAAGTATGCGGAAGGCGCTGGGCCTTGGAAAAACAACTTTGTTCTGCGCGAAGCGTTAGATACGCCTGTTGATGGTAACGGTGATGGCGTTGCTGAAATTACGACTCAGCTCACGGGTGAAATTGGCTCTTTTGTAGACGATGCTCACGCAGCAGGCTTGCAGGTTCATCCCTATACGCTACGCAATGAAGAGCGCTTTCTCACGCTCAACGCGGACGGCACACCCCAAACACCAGAACAGGAGTTTGTTCAGCTGACTCAGATTGGTGTAGACGGCTTTTTTACTGATTTCCCTGAGACGGGCGCTGATATCGTTGCTCAGCTAACTGCGGACCTGGTCTATTCTCCTGACCACCCTGATGTACTAGTGGGTGACGTGGAGTCTAATCTGCCTCGCTCTCGTGGGTATGAAGGGATGGCCTTTAGCCCTGATCGCACGACGCTCTATCCTATGCTAGAAGGCACTGTGCTAGGCGATCCTGATAGTTCTGTGCGGATCTATGAATTCGATGTCGAGAGCAGCACATTTGAAGGGTTGGTAGGCTTGTATCAGATGGAAGCGCCGAGCCATGCCATCGGTGATTTCACGCCGATCAACGCTACTGAGTTCTTGGTGATTGAGCGAGATGGTGAACAAGGAGATGATGCTGAGTTCAAGCAGATTTTCAAGGTCAACTTATCGGCGCTAGATGAAGATGGTTTTGTTCAAAAAGAAGCTGTTGTTGATCTATTAAACATTGCCGATCCGAATGATCTCAATGACGATGGTCAGACGACTTTTGACTTTCCTTTTGTCACGATTGAGGATGTTCTGGTCCTCGATGAAGATACCATTTTGGTCGCCAACGACAACAATTATCCGTTTTCGATTGGACGCGATCGCAACGGCGAAATCATAGACAACAACGAAATCATTCAGATCAAACTCGATCAGCCCCTAGTGCTTGATGCTCGCTTAGGGGTTGATGGGCTCGGCCAATTTGTGGCAACAGGTCAAACTATTGTCGGTACTGTCGGCAATGATACGCTCGCCGGCGATCGCTTAGATGACCAGCTCACAGGTAGTCTGGGCGATGATGTCATCAGAGGTGAGGTTGGCGATGATCAGATCTTTGGCGATTTTGATGATTCGAGTACAGCTAATGGCGGTGGTAACGACGCTATCTTCGCAGGCGGTGGCGCAGACGAGGTAGTGGGTGGTGCAGGAGATGACATACTCTACGGCAACCCAGGTATGGACATAGTTTTGGGTGGTGACGGTGACGATCTGTTATCTGGTGGACTCGGCGACGACCTACTAGACGGTGGCTTAGGCAGCGACAGAATTTATGGAAATGCGGGTCGAGATATGCTCGTAGGTGGTGATGGCGATGATCTATTAGTCGGTGGCAAGAGCATAGATACGCTCTTTGGCGGGGCAGGCAACGACATTTTTGCGGTAGAAACTGGTAGAGCAGCAGACGTGATTATGGATTTCTCTAGCGAAGACTCGATTGCACTGATCGGGTCTTTGACGTTTGGTCAGCTTTCTTTCACCACTAAAGGCCACGACGTATTGATCTCAGTCGGCAACGATGAGCTTGCAAGGGTAATGAATACCAGTATTAGCGATTTTACAGATCCCACCTTTGTGAGCCTTATCATTGTGTAGAGCGACTCTTCTAAAAAAGGTAGGCAAGGTAAGAGACATCATCGTGCCTTGCCTGTCTGATGACACCACCATTATCCTTTAACACCACTACCAGCCTCTGAAGGCACAATGTAGCGCTGCGCCGCAACGAAGAACAAGATAATCGGCGCGATCGAGATAACTGAGCCCGCTGCGATTAATCGCCAGTCTAGCGAGAAACTTCCGGCTAGCCGAGCCACACCCAGCGGCAAGGTGTAATATTCTGGCCGATCCAAAATCAGCAGTGGCCAAAGAAAATCACTCCATGAACCGATAAAGACAAAGATTGCGAGTGTCACTAAGGCCGGTCGCACAGATGGAATCATGATGTGCCACCAGATGCCAAGCTCAGTGCAGCCATCGATACGAGCGGCTTCTTCTAGCTCTTTGGGTACGGACTGAAATGCCTGGCGCATTAGGAAGATACCGAAAGCTGATGCAATTGAAGGAAAGATAGCGCCAATATAGCTATTAGTCAGTCCTAGCTGCACGGTAAGGATGTAGAGCGGAATCATCACGATTTGAAAGGGGATCAAAATCGTGGAAACGACTAAGGAAAATAGAACTTCTCTTCCCTTGAAGTTCAACCGAGCCAGTGGATAGGCTGCTAGCGAACACAATAGGAGGTTGAGAGCAACGGTGACAACAGCAATAAGAGTGCTGTTGAAGAAGTAGCGGCCAAAGGGATTGGATTGCCAAACTCTAATAAAGTTGTCGACTGTAGGAGAGGTTGGGAGGAACTGTGGAGGAAACTGGAAAAGGTTTTCAGTGGGACCTTTGAAAGCGGTACTGACTAGCCAAAGCAGCGGGAGAAGCATGAGTAGGGCGATCGCACCCAAAATCCCATACATCAAAACAGCGCTTCCCCAGCCCTTAGTATCTACCTGTGCCATTTAATCAACCTATGCCATTTACCTAAATCCCTTCTGGGTACCTCTACCCAAATGCTTTGGTCTGCATCAGCCACATCCCCGCAAACGTTTCAGATTCTGGGCTATCTTGCACCGCAATGAAGTGTACGTTGTTTGCTGCTGCTTTTGCGTTCTCGAACCGCAGTCCTTCTGCCTGCGTCTCTGGTGTTACCAAATCTGCTAGCAGCCAAGTCTCGATTGTCCCGGTATCCATCAGCAACCGAGCAGTGTCCGTATTTTTAGAAACGTAGTTCGAGGATTCTTCTTTACCGGCTCTAACACCGGCAATTTCTAACCCAGACATCCAGGCTGCTAGGGGCGTGGCCCGGTTCGAGTAGATAATGAATCCTGGGATTGGCGTATCAGGTTCTACGCCAGCAATCTCTAGCGGAAAAGCTTCTTTGAAGGCGACATCCCAATCGCCCATATCAGCAAACTCTTTCGCAGGTAAGGTAACTAGCGCCCACTGCTGGCCAATCAAGGCATCTGGCAAAGGATTCACCACATCGATTGGCTTAGCCACTGAAGCAGAAGCACTTGGCTTGTATCTGGGTTCATTTGGATAGACGTTGACTTTACGGTCTTCTAGCCACTGCTGCAAGGCTAGCGTTCGGCGGCTGGGATAAGATAGCAACCCCGCTTCTTCGCAAGCTCTTTTGATCATGTTTTGCATCTGATAGCGAAAGTACCGCACTTTAGTAGGCGAGTCAGCAGATTCTGAAGCAGACTGGGCGATCGCCTCTTCAATCGCGGCCTGCAGCGTCTCCGAATTCACCTCGCTATTCGACACGTACTTGCTATAGCGAAACAGGTTTGCAGGGTCGTCCTCCACCGACTGTAACCCTTCGCAGATTAAGATCTCCCAACGTTTCTTATTTTGCTCGTCTAAAACTGGTCTGGAATAAAAATCCAGCTCCCAAACAGTACCCATAGGTATCTAAAGCCAATTACTGTTTTAATGATCACCTCAGCTAATGATCACTATCAGCTACCACCTTAGCAGCGTTCTTGGCTCGCTCCTCAGCCTCGGCCATCATCGTTGATAGATCTTTTAGTATCTCTCCTGGATACTTCTCTAATACCTGAGTCGATAGCGCAATTCGCCCTCTCTGCTCATCGATGTTCAGCACGACTGCCTTAATCGGATCGCCTACCTTGAACACATCACCTAAGGCAGAGATATAGCTTTTACTAATCTGCTTGATATGTAGCAAGCCGGAGGCTCCACCAAAATCGACAAATGCGCCAAACGGCTTGAGTGATGCAATCGTTCCTTCGATTAGCTCGCCTTTTGTCAAACTGCTCATTGCAGTTGCTCTAGCAGCTATTCGCTCAGAGAGTAATAGTTTGTTTTTCTCTTCGTCGACCTCTAAGAAAGCGGCATTGATGGTTGCGCCCATTAGGGTATCGAGATCTTCGACGCGGCGTGCTAAGTGAGATCTTGGAATAAATGCACGCAATCCGCTGACATCGGCAGTAACGCCGCCTTTATTACTTCCAGAAATAGTGACCTCTAGCACATCGCCGTTCTCTTGGCGCTCGCGCAGACGCTCCCATAGCTCTTTTATCTCCATTGCACGAATAGAAATTACCAGTTGTCCATTGGCATCTTGATCTCGAATGATCAAGAATTTTCGCTCTGTTCCAATGGGTAAAATCTCTTCAAGAAGAATATCAGAGTCTATCGAGGCTTCTTTAGTCGGTAAAAAAGCTGCAGACTTACCACCGATGTCCACATAAGCTCCATCAGATTCGTGGGTCTCAACTTTACCAGTAATTACGCTGCCCCGCGAAAACTGATAGTCTTGCTGCTCTAGAGCTTTTGCGAAATCTTCGGCTGAAAACAACGGAGAAATCTCCCAGGTCAAATTAAATAGGTTTTCCAAATATATCGCAGGTCTTGGTCTATCTTGCTATCGTCAAGAATTGTTGAGCATACCCTTGCAAAGTCGCATCGTCCGCAGTGAAGGGCAAATTCTTGATTAATCTCTAAGCTAGAGTAGATGTCGATAGAGAGATGTCCTGATACATTAGGTTGTCTTAGTAGGTGTTCCCTAGCGGCGCAAAGCTAGATAGGAACGCACTGCTGCGTGTCACTTGCGTGTCACTTTGCCTGATGCTCTAAATTAGGTTTAGCTGATACATGTGTTTCTGCCAAAGTGACAGATGCTACAAATAACAGATGCCGTCATGGGAGCGCGTTATAGTGGTCCAGTTCCATATTCAAACCGATAGCGAAATACCTGCATCCACCCAGCTCTACGATCAGATTTGGTTTGCGATTGCCTCTCGACAATATCCACCTGAATATCGCCTACCTAGCACCCGCCAACTGGCTATGCAAACCGGGCTTCATCGTAATACCATCAGCAAGGTTTATCGCCAGCTAGAAGAGGCGGGTGTTGTCGAAGCCATGCCAGGTTCGGGCATATACGTTCGCGCTGAAGGGACTACCGAAATTGTCAAACCTGGTTCACCGCTACTTGAAAAGTTTCCAAAGGCTCAAGAACTAGTAGAAAATAGCTTAGATGAACTTTTGCGTCAGGGCTGTTCTTTGCACCAGGCCCGTGAACTGTTTATGACCGAGGTCGATTGGCGGCTTCGCTGTAGTGCCAGGGTGTTGGTTACGATTCAAAAAGAAGACGGTGCCGGCGAATTGATGGTGCGAGAGCTAGAACAAGCGCTGAAGATTCCGGTACAGCTTGTGCCCTTAGAAGAGCTTGACCAAGTGTTGTCTCAGACTCGGTCTGGAACGGTGGTGACCAGTCGATACTTTATTAGTGAGGCCGAGGCGATCGCCGCGCCCAAATCCGTCCGTGTCATTCCTATCGACATCTACGACTACGCTAAAGAACGCGAGATGCTCAAAAAACTGCCTAAGGACACCTGTCTGGGTCTTGTTAGTCTTAGCACTGGTATCATCCGTATTGCCGAAGTGCTCTCTTACAGCCTACGCGGCGACGACATCCTCGTAATGACTGCTCAGACCCAAGACGAGCAAAAGCTTAGCGCTGTCGTCCGAAGTACCCAGACTATCGTTGCGCTTGACACCGCTAGCTACCCGGCTATCAAAGACGCCCTCCTCGCTGCTCGCAACGATATTATTCGACCTCCAGAGATCATCCGCTGCGAAAATTATATTGGTGAGAAGTCAATCGAGCTATTGAAGCGAGAACTAGGCCTGGATTGAGCATTTGGCTCTCTAACCTATAGCAAGTGGCACTTGTAGCGAGCCGCACTTGGATCTAAGCAGTTAGTCCAATTTAGGGAAGTTCGGTGTCGGTCAAAAACGAATTTGTGATCTGTAGATAGCTTTCTGGATCTTCCAGCATGGGAAAGTGAGCTGTGTTTGGCATCATCACGTATGTGATTTGATCGCTCATTTCAGCAGCTTCTTTACCTAGCTTCGCTGGGGTAATTTTGTCATACTCCCCCGAAACCATTAACGTGGGGACTTTGAGTGAGGAAAAGGCAAGGGGCATCGATTCCGTTGCGTGCTTGCTGACGGCAGCTTTTAGCGTACCGAGCGAGGTTGGGCCGTCGGCCATGATGAAATCTTCTAGAAAAGCTTTCTTTTCCGCTAGCGGAATTGAGCCTTTTAGAAAGCGCTGCATGAACATTTGGGGCGCAAAAGGAACTTTGCCAAGCCATTTGGGACGAAAGGCAACCACGTAGCCGCCGAATAGATAGAAGGCTTCAAATGCCCATTTTTGATAGGGAAAACTGCCATTACAAGTGAGGATGGCTTTTCTGACGCGCTCTGGATATCGATCGAGGAAATAAAGACCAATGGAGCCGCCCATCGAATGCGCATTTATGTAGATAGGCGCTGTGAGGTTCAATTTGTCTAGCAAAGCATTGAGGTCTTCGGCAAAGCTTTCTAGTGTGGTTAGTTCTGGGTTGGCAATCAGGTGTTCTGGCGAGGGGGCTTGTGATCGCCCGAACCCCCTCTGGTCATATAGCAAACAATCAAACCTATCTTTGATGGCCTCAGCCGTAGAGTGCCAATAGCGGGCGGACCCTGCCCACCCATGCAAAAAGACCATCACTGGCTTTTCGTGATTACCAGGATGGTCTTGAGTAGAAATCCATTCGTAATAATGATCGACGCCGTTGACGCTGACGTAGGACATCGCTACTGTTCACCTGCTAATGTTCGCCTTTTCTGTTTCAAGAATCACCAGTTAATAGCCACAACCTCTGACAAGCCCACTATGTAGACATAACTATGCAGATTCTGGTTCTGGTAAGGAAGAGGGATGCATCAGTAAATCGGCCGTGGAGCGATTCTCAACCATTTCGCGGGTGATTGTGCAGGTCTTGACGTCATCTCGTGAGGGCAGTTCGTACATCACATCCAGCATAATTTCTTCAATAATGCTGCGCAGCGCCCGCGCACCCGTTTTGCGGTTGAAGGCTTCTTTGGCGATCGCCCGAATCGCGTCCGGCTCAAACTCTAGCTCCACATCATCCATCCGCATCAGTTTTTTAAACTGCTTTACCAACGCATTCTTGGGCTCTGTCAAAATAGCCACTAGCGTCTTTTCATCTAGCGGCTCTACAATCGAAACCGCTGGAATTCGTCCAATAAACTCAGGAATTATCCCAAACTTGACAATATCGTCCGGCTCTAGATCTTGCAGTGTCAAAGAAGACTTTGCGTCACTGTTAATTTCTCTGCCCGGTTGCACGAAGCCCATCGACTTCTTCCCAATTCGCTGCTCTACGATCTTGTCGAGCCCTACAAACGCACCGCCGCACACAAACAAGATATTGCGCGTGTCGATCTGAATACAGTCCTGATAAGGATGCTTGCGCCCCCCCTGAGGCGGCACATTCGCCACCGTACCTTCCAACATCTTGAGCAATGCCTGTTGAACCCCCTCTCCCGATACATCGCGGGTGATTGAAGGGTTCTCACTCTTACGCGCAATCTTATCAATCTCATCAATGTAGATGATGCCGCGCTGAGCTTCTTCTACATCGAGATTTGCGACCTGCAGTAGTCTTAGCAAGATGTTCTCTACATCTTCTCCTACATAGCCCGCTTCGGTAAGCGTAGTCGCATCAGCCACCGCAAACGGCACTTCTAATATGGCTGCTAGCGTTTGGGCCAAGAGTGTTTTACCGCACCCAGTCGGACCGATCAGCAAGATATTCGATTTTTGCAGTTCAATATCATCTTCAGCTTCTTCCCCTTCCGCCTGAACGCTTAGACGTTTGTAGTGGTTATAAACCGCAACGGAGAGAACTTTTTTGGCTTCGTCTTGACCGATGACATGCTCATCTAGATACGACTTGATCTCCCGCGGTTTCGGAATTTGGCCTAAAGACAGCCTAGAAGATGACTTTCGCCGCTTTTCAGGAGACTGATCCCGGCGAGGAGCGGGCGAAGCAACAGACGAATTAGAGTCAAACAACTCCTCATCCAAAATCTCATTGCAAAGGTCTACGCACTCATCGCAAACGTAAACCCCGGGGCCTGCAATCAGCTTACGTACTTGCTCTTGCGATTTGCCACAAAAGGAGCACTTTAAATGGGAGTCGTACTTTGACATAACCGTTATCCTACTGCGCTCAGCTTAGTATCGGAGAGCATTTGCCTACTAACGACTTGATCAATCAAACCGTATTCCTTTGCTTCTTCTGCAGACATAAAGAAATCACGTTCAGTATCTGCCTCAATTCGACTAATATCTTGACCTGTATGGTCAGCTAGCATCTCATTCAAACGCTTTTTGAGATATAAGATCTCACGCGCCTGAATTTCAATATCAGCCGATTGCCCCTGGGCGCCACCTGAAGGCTGGTGAATCATGATTCGGGCGCTTGGCAAGGACATTCGCTTGCCTTTAGCTCCGCCTGAGAGTAAAAACGCACCCATGCTAGCTGCTAAGCCAAAGCAAATCGTTACAACATCTGGGCGAATCTGCTGCATGGTGTCGTAGATAGCCATGCCTGCTGTTACCGAACCACCCGGAGAGTTGATATAGAGCTGTACATCTTTTTCTGGATCTTCAGCGTCCAAAAACAACAGTTGAGCCACAATCGAATCAGCAATATCATCCATGACCGGCGTTCCGAGAAAAACGATCCGTTCTCTGAGCAATCGTGAGTAAATATCGAAGGCACGCTCGCCCCGCCCCGATTGCTCAACCACCATCGGTAGCATGCTCCGGGTGGACGCATGAAAACCAGAAAACCCTGCTCCTAAGTTAGCCGGTTGACAGTTAGCCGATTGACTATAGTTACTTTTCATTTGGTCGATGCTTTGATCCGTGATCGCCTTCTTACTAGGCGTCTTATTTACGAGGCTTCCCCAGTAGAGATCTTGAGGTTTTGATAGCCCGTACAATTGAGTCGATTTGTCCATATAAATTTTAAGTGAGCAGCTGCCTGCATACAGGCCTAATGTACCGCATCTAAACTAGAACTGAAGTTAAGACGCGGTAACACTCTAGCGAAGTCATCGTACATTCGACATGGATAGCATCTTACCTCTAAAGCATAATTGACCTAGCTAATCATCTACTACCTCAACCTCTACAGCTTGAGCTTCGATTGGTTCTGTATCTATTTCTTCTGTTTCTGGTGCTGATACTGAGGCGCTTTCGGCATCAGTATCAGCCGATTCTGAAGGGTCTTCAGGCGTTTCTTCCGGAGCTAGCGAACCTTCAGGAACCAATTCAATCTCTGAGTTTTCCTTTAACCAGGCTAGAATTTTTTCTTTTAGCAAATCTTCGTTGACAACCTGATTCAACCGCTCTGGATCAACCTGACTAGGATCATCTACTTCAGCCATCATCTCTTCGGTCCGCTCAGTGACTTCTTCGTCAGTCACCGCAATTGATTCTTGCTTGGCAATCTCACCGAGTGCAAGGGTTCGACGTAAGCGCTCGATTGCCTCTGGCTTGGAACTCTCGCGCATGTTATCAACCAGCTCTTTCGTTAAGAACTGATTGATGTCAATGCCCTGACGGCTAAGCTGCATAACGGTTTGGGTAACAATGAAATCTACCTCCCGCATGACCAAAGACTTAGGGATTTCGGCCTCAACGTGCTTAACTAGCTCGTTTAGAAGGGCTTCCTCAATATTCCTGTCAGTAGTGGCGATCGCCTCTTCCTGATAGCGCTCTTCAAGAGACTGACGTAATTCTTCGAGCGTTTCAAATTCACTGACCTCCTCTGCGAAATCATCGTCTAAATCAGGCAGCTCCTTTTCCTTGAGTTCTTTAAGTGTGATTTCAAAGGTTGCAGGTTTGCCCGCCAGCTCTGCTTGAGGATAGTCTTCTGGGAAGGTGACTTCTACTTCCTTAGACTCCTCTAGTTTCATCCCGACAATGCCCTCTACAAAGCCAGGAATAAAGCGGCCTTCCTTGATCTCAACTTGAAAATCTTGAGCGCTTCCCCCCTCAAATTCTTCTAGTTCACCTGATTCATTTGCAGCTTTTCCCACAAAATCAACGACCGTTACATCCCCTTCTTTAGCAGTTCTATCTTCGACAGGAACTAATGTCGCCAGATTTTCACGGTAGCCCTCTATAGTTTCATCGACCCGACTATCTTTCGGTTTAACTTCTTCGGCTTTCACAGAAAGATCTTTGTATTTACTTAGAGCCACTCGCGGCGGTACATCGACAGAGGCTTTGATAACAAAAGGCTCACCAGGGGTGTAGCTACTGACTAGAGATTCAAAATCCGATTGCAGTTGATAGTTGCCTAAGGCCTCTATTTCTTCTTGCTTAATGGCTTTTTCAATGACTGTCTGGAGCATGTCTTCTAGCGCAGCTGCTTTTAGCTGCACAGCGCCAATTCGTTGAATCAAAATTTGACGAGGGACTTTGCCTTTTCGAAACCCAGGAATATTGGCTGACTTCATATAGTCGCGCAGCACTTTTTCATATCCCTGCTTAGATAGCTCAGCGGGGACTTCTATTTCTAGTCCGACTTGGCTATCGGGCAGATTTTCCTGGGTAACTTTCATTTACAAATACGTTGGGTGGGGATAATGGAAATAGCTGGTGCGATGTAACTGGTGCAATATAGCTGACGTACGTGAACAGGGTAAGATGCAGGCTATTCATCGCAGTTAGACATCATAACCTGATTTACTTTATTTATTTTTTGAATAGATTTTATGACCGGTCAGTTCTCTAACCTATCGGCCTTAACTTTTTTGCAGGGTTGAAACAAGTGGCATAGTAATCGACTAGCAGAATAGAAGACCATTTCTACTGAGGCACTTCAGACCATTTCTACTGAGGCACTTCCCTTCAAGGTATATTGTTAGAACATTGCTTCATAGTGGACTTGAGATTAAGCCTATTAGGTCTGTCCGCACATGCAACTGCATCGTAAAGATATTTAGCTTTGGTCTGTTTAGTCTGGTCTATCTAGGCAGTGGTCAGAAAGGGATTTACTAAGTCTTCGGTATGCGGAGTTCCGGCAGTAAGTTTTTTAGTTGGGTTAAAAATATATAGCTCAGTTACGCTTCCCTATATATTCCCTATCCCTATGTATGTATTATACGTATGCTTTTTTGATGGATGCCCACCTCACTACTCCTTAGAAAAAGCTCATTCGGCCTTATATGTATGTGCTTAGTTGAAAATGGAGAATACCTGGTTTGTTTGATTCTTATAACGTTGCTATTCTGGGCGCCACTGGCGCAGTTGGAAGCGAGCTACTTCAGCTGCTAGAAGAACGTAGTTTCCCAATCAAATCATTGAAGCTATTAGCTTCAGCACGTTCAGCAGGTCGCCAAGTTATCTTTAAAGGTGAGGCTATCACTGTCGAAGCGGTTAGCAAAGAAGCTTTTGATGGTGTAGATATTGTGCTTGCTTCTGCGGGTGGTGCTATCTCAAAGCGTTGGGCCAAAGATATCGTCAACGCAGGTGCATTGATGATTGATAATTCTAGTGCCTTTCGGATGGACGATACTGTTCCGTTAGTTGTTCCAGAAGTTAATCCAGAGGCTGCAGCAGCCCATCAGGGTATTATTGCTAATCCTAACTGCACTACGATTTTGATGAGTGTAGCTATCTGGCCTCTCCACCAAATTCAAGCTATCCGGCGTATTGTAGTTGCTACCTACCAATCAGCCAGTGGTGCAGGTGCTAGAGCCATGGAAGAGGTAAAGCAGCAAGCCAAGGCGATTCTAGCTGGAGACACCCCACCTACTGAGAGCTTTCCTTATCCACTTGCTTTTAATCTTTTTCCGCACAATACACCGCTCAATGAGCAGGGATATTGTGAAGAAGAGATGAAGATGGTCAATGAAACACGCAAGATCTTCAGTATGCCTGAACTTAGAGTTTCAGCTACCTGTATTCGGGTACCCGTCCTTAGAGCTCACTCAGAAGCTGTTAACTTAGAGTTTGAACAGCCATTTGATCTTGAAAGGGCTAGAAAAGCTATTCAGTCCTCATCCGGGGTAAAGTTAGTAGAAGACTGGCAGGCTAACTACTTTCCTATGCCGATCGATGCTAGTGGCGTAGACGATGTGTTAGTCGGTCGTATCCGTCAAGATATTTCTAATCCACAGGGTTTGGAGCTTTGGCTAAGTGGTGATCAAATTCGCAAAGGAGCGGCGCTAAATGCTGTTCAAATAGCAGAGCTAGTCGTTGCAAAGCAATGGATGCGATCACCTGTAGTGGTTTGAATTGCCTATGTACAGTCTAAGTAGAGCTTGAAGAAAGACTGCATCTGACTGGAGGTAGTAGATGAGCAGATAGCTAGGGTATTAAGTGAACATGTACGTAAATTGAATGATGATAAGTATGGCTGATACCTCAGTTGATACACTAGCCTCTTCATCCAAAAGAGTTCCTTTTTTTGGAAGAGTCGTAACCGCGATGGTAACGCCCTTTCATGACAGTGGTGAAGTCAACTATCCGCTCACGGAAAAGCTGGCCAACCATCTGGTAGATCATGGCACAGATACGGTTTTAGTCTGTGGAACAACTGGCGAGTCGCCCTCACTGACTTGGGATGAGGAATACGCTCTGTTTCAAACGGTTAAGCAAGCTGTGGGTAGTAGAGCTAAAGTACTAGCAGGTACGGGCTCGAATAGTACGCAAGAAGCGATAGAAGCCACTCGAAAGGCCGAAAAGCTGGGACTAGATGGTTCATTGCAAGTGGTTCCCTACTACAACAAGCCACCACAGGAGGGCCTGTATGGCCACTTCGAAGCGATCGCCCAAGCGGCCCCTGATCTGCCGATCATGCTCTACAATGTGCCTGGACGCACAAGCTGCAATTTGCTCCCCGAAACAGCTATCAAACTGTCAAAGCTTCCCAACATCATCGCGATCAAAGAAGCTAGTGGGAACCTTGATCAAGTCAGTCAGCTCAGTCGACTGAGTTCCGCTGAATTTGAAATCTACTCTGGAGATGACTCTCTAACGTTGCCAATGCTCTCTGTAGGTGCTGTGGGCGTGGTGAGTGTTGCAAGTCATCTTGTTGGAGATGCCTTGCAAGAAATGGTTAAGGCATTTGAATCGGGACAGGTTAGTCAAGCAGCTGCTATTCATCTAAAGCTCTTTCCGCTGTTCAAGGCGTTGTTTGCGACCACTAGCCCAATTCCATTGAAAGTAGCTCTAGATTTGCAAGGTTGGGCAATTGGGAACTGTCGTTTACCGCTTTCGTCAGGCTCAGCCGAACTGCGTCGAGATCTCGCAGACACTTTGACCCAAATGAGCTTACTACAGCCCATTGCATAGGTCTAACTATCAGAAGCGAAGTAGATAGCGAAATAAGCTGAATGTAACAACTCAAAAAGTAATGCTGTCGATGAAGAAGTGAGTTGGGGAAGAAGTGAGTTAGGTTCAAAGACTATAGTTTGAGACTCTCAAGAGATTAGAAAAACTAGATAACTCTAGAAAACAAAATTGTCAGATCAAAACTATTTCTATCGAAGGCAGTTTGCCCTAGTCATGTCTGTACAAGGCTGTTGAGTCTAACGTTATGCAGCGACAGTCTCTTGCTACAGATGCTTTACTACTACTACTACTACTACTACTACTCGAGCCAGACCTAAACCGAAGCTAATCAGTCTTGAAGCGCTAATTGAAATCCAAGACGTTCACCACAGGTAAAACTAACCCATAGGCAAAATCCATAAGAGGCAAAATCAGTAAACCAAACACAGACGACAGCTTAGTTGGCCTAGCAAAAATCCTAGGCACCTTCATTGACATTGACTATGCGAACAGACTCGTCGATGCGAACAAACCCGGCAAGGTGTTAGTAAGTAATCACTTATCCAAAGAAGCTAGTATCGCCCTTCATCAGCTAGCAACTTCGCCACCTCGCTCCAACCCAGCACGAAACCGACGGCTAACCTTTCAGAAATTCAAATTATCATTACACCCTAAGGAAACTACATGAGTAGAAGAACCATCAGTAGTCAAAAGTCCAACACACGATTGTCAAATGGCTCGAAAGAGACCGGCAAAAGACAGGGTGCCGGCGCCTTGAAGATTATTCCTCTCGGTGGACTACACGAGATTGGAAAGAACACCTGCGTTTTTGAGTATGGTGACGAGATTGTTTTGCTAGATGCTGGCTTGTCTTTTCCGACAGAGG
The DNA here is from genome assembly GCF_000155595.1 of Synechococcus sp. PCC 7335. Lineage (NCBI taxonomy): Bacteria > Bacillati > Cyanobacteriota > Cyanophyceae > Synechococcales > Synechococcaceae > Synechococcus > Synechococcus sp. PCC 7335. Next base: position 2,011,390 of record NZ_DS989904.1, read on the forward strand.
GCATGCATGGCGTCAATATTGTGCTTCCAGATATTACCTATCTAAAGGAGAACCAACACAAAATTAAAGGCATGATTGTCACTCACGGTCATGAGGATCATATCGGTGGGATTGCTTTTCATCTCAAGCAGTTCAACATTCCGGTTATTCATGGCCCGCGTTTAGCAATGGCTCTTTTGCAAGGGAAGCTTGAAGAAGCAGGCGTTCTGAATAGCACCGAACTTCATACGGTCGGACCGAGAGATACTGTCCAGTTTGGCAAACACTTTAGCGCCCAGTACATCCGCAACACCCACTCTATGGCGGATAGTTTCACAATGGCGATCAAGACGCCAGTAGGGACTATTATTCACAGCGGTGACTTCAAAGTTGACCATACGCCTGTGGATGGCGAATTCTTTGATTTTCAAAAGATTGCTGAATACGGCGAAGAAGGCGTGCTGTGCCTTATTAGCGACTCTACCAATGCAGAGATTCCTGGTAATACACCTTCAGAACGGTCTGTATTCCCTAATCTAGATAGGGAATTTAGCGATGCCAAAGGCCGTCTGTTCGTTACCACTTTTGCTTCTTCTGTGCATCGCGTAAGCATGCTGCTAGAACTTGCTCAAAAGCATAAGCGTTCAGTCTTTGTCGTAGGCCGCTCTATGCTAAACGTCATTTCACATGCTCGTAACTTGGGCTACATTAAATGTCCTGATAGCTTGTTCAAGCCTTTGAATCAGCTGAAGCAATGTCCAAATGACCAGACCATGATTCTTACCACTGGCTCACAGGGCGAACCGATGGCAGCCTTGACTAGAATCGCTAATCGTTCTCATCGACAAATCCGCATAGAGCAAGGCGATACGGTTATTTTTTCGTCTAATCCTATTCCAGGTAATACTATCAGCGTGGTCGGTACTATCGACAAGCTGATGCAGCAAGGGGCGCGTGTTATCTATGGAAAAGGCAAAGGGTTACACGTATCAGGGCATGGTTACCAGGAAGATCACAAGCTGATGCTGGCGCTGACTCGACCTAAGTTTTTCATTCCGGTGCATGGTGAGCACAGAATGCTAGTTAAGCACGCTGAGATGGCACAGCAGCTAGGCGTTGAGCCGCAGAATATCGCCATTGTGAACAACGGCGATGTGGTTAAAGTTACACCTGAAAACATCCGTGTAGATGGCAAAGTCACTGCTGGTATTGAGCTGGTAGATGCTTCTCGAACAGGTATTGTAGAGCGCACTGTTCTAAAAGAGCGTCAGCAGTTGGCTGAAGATGGCATCATCACAGTTTCAGCCACGGTAGATGGCACTGGCAAGCTGCTGGGCGAGCCGACTATTAACTTACGCGGGGTTGTCACGACGCGATCGCAAGCGCAGTGGGAAAGCATCATCATTCCGGTGGTCACTAAATCAGTTCGGACTCGGTGGAAGGAAGTTCTAGACGATTCAAACGGTGAACGTCCTCGGGTGAACTGGGATGGATTGCGATCGCGTATAGAAGAAGATACTCGTCGATTTGTTCGTCGCGAACTTCCCAAACAATACCCAGTAACCGTGCTTATGCTTCAGCACTTTGATGTGGCGAGTAATCCCACTATCAGCGCTGGTTCTGACGATGATAATGGTTCTGCGCAGCCGGGCAGACGTCGCCGCTCTTTATCCACTGCCTCTGCTTAGTCGCTAGAAGTAGTCGCTAATCACTTGGAAGTAGCCTGGGTGATTAGCTATAGAACATAGAGCTTATCACTGGCTAAGTATTAAAGCTTCTATTGACTCTGCTGATGGGGCCTAGAGCTGCTGGAAATTCATAAATACAGCTTTCCCGCCCCAGGCAGGCTTCGTAGAGTGGAATCAGAATGCTATGGCAGGTCACACCTTAGCGGTAGAGAGTCACTCTACGAAAGCAGATGCTCTATATTTGTGAACAGCTACTGTAGCGAATCATATAGGCTAACTACGATAGCTAAGTTTCGTATAAAGTTATCAAAAAACAAGTGGCCTGGATAGCTCTCGCCATAGCCTTTCATCAGTTCGTATTTTTATCTCACGAAATTACATTAATTTTTTGTATAGCAAAAGCTTACAAAAGCATCGCGAGCGCTATAATACAGCCACAATAGCTGCAGACAAAGGGTAGTTTCAATAGTGGGCAGGCTTGTAGCTAGCAAAATGCTTTAGGTTACGGCCGAGTCGGTAGTCATTGTTTGGGCACATATCTTGTTAGAGCGAGATTACGTTGTTCAGACATTGAGATAACCTTGAAAACATCCTTTTTCGTAGTTGCAGACACTTCTCTATAATAAAGTCTAAAGAGGCCTGCCATCAGCCGAGTTGCTCGCTTCTGTAGAAAGAGGAAGCTCTCATTGTATCTTATTGAATATCGACAGTGTTGCTTCAGCCTAGAGCGCAGTTAAGCAAGTATCACAGTCTTATTCACGCCTTCAAACATGTCTAAATCTAGAAGACCCGTGTCTTTCTAGAGATCTATTTTTTTACAACTCAAGCAGCCATCAGGTGTGAGTCCTCAAGCCATAGGACACGCTGATAGGTTTCAAAGGAATATTGAATGTCCAAGCAAATCGTGATTGCCGAACAGCATCGTATTGCTGCTGTTTTCTCAGAAGATCAAATTCAAGAAATTATCGTAGCGACTGGTAGCCATCAGGTCGGAGATATTTATCTTGGAACGGTAGAAAATATTCTACCTAGTATTGATGCAGCCTTTATTAATATTGGCGATAGTGATAAGAACGGCTTCATGCACGTTTCTGATTTGGGTCCTTTGAAGCTTAAACGAATGGCAGGTTCTATTACTGAACTGCTAGCGCCTCAGCAAAAAGTGCTTGTCCAGATCATGAAGGAGCCGACGGGAAACAAAGGTCCAAGACTTACGGGAAAAGTCACCCTACCGGGACGCTATCTGGTTCTAATGCCTTATGGAAAAGGAGTGAATCTTTCTCGTCGTATCCGTAATGAGGCTGAACGTAATCGCCTGCGAGCCCTAGGCATTTTGGTGAAGCCTGCGGGGATGGGACTGCTAATTAGAACAGAAGCAGAAGGTGTTCCAGAAGATGCCATCATCGAAGATTTAGAGTCTTTACAGCGAAGCTGGGAAGACATTCAGCAAGAAGCGATGGCAACACGCCCTCCTTCTTTACTTAACCGCGATGATGATTTTATCCAAAAAGTATTGCGCGATGGCTACAACGACGATGTTAATCGAATCGTTACCGATACAGAAAGCGGTCTGCAAAGAACTAAGAAGCATCTGACTAGCTGGAATAATGGACGCATCCCAAGCAACGTCCTGGTTGACTATCACAACGAACCAACTCACGTTCTTGAATACTTCAGAGTCAACGCAGCCATTCGCGAGGCCCTCAAACCCAGGGTCGATCTGCCTTCGGGAGGATACATCATCATTGAGCCTACCGAAGCATTGACTGTTATCGATGTTAACTCTGGCTCTTTTACGCGTTCTGCAACCTCTAGAGAAACAGTCTTGTGGACTAACTGTGAGGCAGCTGTTGAAATTGCCCGGCAGCTCAGATTGCGCAATATAGCGGGCGTCATCGTTGTCGACTTTATCGACATGGACTCTCTCAAAGACAAAATGCAGGTGTTGGAGCAGTTTGGTAAGGCCATTAGAGCAGACAAATCTCGTCCGCAAATTTCTCAGCTAACTGAGTTAGGCTTAGTCGAACTTACTCGTAAGCGACAAGGACAGAACATCTACGAGCTGTTTGGTCAGCCATGTAGCACCTGTGGTGGCCTGGGCCATTTAGCTCATCTTCCTGGTGAAGACCCTGAAAAGAGTAGTCAGTTGGAGAGTGTTTCTTCTCCTAGATCAGCTGGATATAGCTCGCCATCACAGAGCTTCTCTAATCGCCCCACTGCGCGCGAGCTTAGATCAAGCAGCTCATCTTCACCCCAGTCTGAATTCCAGGAGCTAGAGCTCTTAAATCACCCTAGCTACAACGATAAGAATGGTCGAGGGGGACGTCGTCGCCGTCGTCGTGGGGCGGAAGGAGCTTCCTCAAATCGGCTCAGTCGTTCAGGCTCACCGCTGCCAGTGACGGTTGATAAAGGCGCTGATAGGAACGGCGATGAACGCCGACGACGACGTGGCAGTAGCCGAGGATCAGAAAGAGTTGAGCTTGAACGGACTGGGCGGGAAGCTCAGCAGGATAGATCACAAGAAGCTCAGCTAAGTGACCAGCGAGAAGAGCAAAACGGTAAGCCGGCCAATGCAGAGGTTGGTAGCAGAAACAAGCGCGTTCGTAACGATCGCCGCAAGTCGGAGGACCTACCGGAAATTGTTGCAGTAGAAATGCCGCTAGAAGAGCAGAGGGTATACGCTGTCATGGGCCTTTCGCCATTGGTGTACAGCCAACAGGTAATCGAAAATCAGCAAAATTCAGTAGTCTCTGTCGTTCTTCCTGGGGAAGCTGAAGATTTTTTGGCTAAAGCCAAGGCTGCTGCAGAAACAGCGAGATCTAATAAGCGAGTCATTGAAACGCCAAACCATATAAGTGCGAGCAATTCAGCCCAAGACGAGATCGTACAACCTGATGAACAAGCTACCATAGGAGATGAGCTAGACGATAGCGCAACCTCTGGTGGCGGACAGTCTTTCGACGATGATGCTAATGACAACCCATCTGATAAAAGTACATCCGTCAGGAAACGTCGTCGTTCAGCTAAGCCTGTTATCAAAGAAGAGACTACGAAAGAACTGCCCGTTTTAAAATCTTCTGATCACTTGGCTGATGAAGAGAGCCTAGAGGTGGACTACTCTGATCAACTGGCGGCAGATGGAGACTCGACTGATGGAGGAAGGACAGAGGAAGAAGCCTTGGGAGAAGATGAACCGGTAAAAGTAGTTCGCCGTCGACGGCGACGACGATCTTCTGCTAGTGAATGAGGCCTTTTCAGGTAGATATGCAGGGGTGGACGAAGTGGGTAGAGGCGCTTTGTTTGGCCCGGTAGTTGCTGCAGCGGTGATTGTTCCAGATAGTGCGATCGCTTCTTTGGTATCAGCGGGTGTCACTGATAGTAAAGCCCTCTCTGCTAAGAGAAGAACTCAGCTTGCTGTCGAAATTAGATCCCTGACAGCTTTTGGTATTGGTCTATCCACTGTCTACGAAATCGATCGGATAAATATTCTACAGGCCTCACTCTTAGCAATGCGTCGCGCTATTTTCCAGCTACCGTGGATGCCTGATAAGTGCCTCATCGATGGTAATCAGCGAATCTTTGATTTACCAATAGAGCAAGAAACTATTGTCAGAGGCGATCAGTCTGTGCTGGCGATCGCAGCGGCCAGTATCTTGGCAAAAGTTTGGAGAGATGATCTAGTCAGTCGATTGGATCGACATTATCCTGGTTACGATCTTGTATCTAATAAAGGATACGGTAGCGCTAACCACCGAGCAGGCATTGCTCGGTATGGGATATGTAGACAGCACCGCCAATCATTTAAAGGCTGTCAGCATAAGGCATCCGACAGAAAGCGTTTGAAGATAGGGCATCAGGAGATAGGGCACTAAGGAGTCGGTCCTTAGAATCCAGCTTGAAGAACTGAGTTTCAATAGCTGAGTTCTAATGATTTTGCCCGCATAGCAAATAGATGATTTTGCCCAAACAGCAAATAGAAATGCCAGGAAAAGATAGATCTAAAAGTAGTATCAAGAAAAACTATGTTTGGGAGAGCCTGGCGACTGTGAAGTCACATCAGCCGTTGCCCAGTTGCAGTAGTCTGTTATCAGCTGACGCATTAGACGCTGTTTAAGTGTAATCAAGATACTGTTGAGTAGACCGTTACCTGTTCTTACAAGAATAGGACGGGGCATCAGCGTGGCCACAGAAGGAAGATCAACACTCACACGCAGGTTAGCCTGACCGCGCAGCTTTTTACCTGTGCTTGTCGATTGGCTGACTAAGTAGCCCTGCATATCCATTGAAAACTTTTGGTTGAATGATTCGTATCCTTCAATATGACACTGATTTGAGCGTAGCCGCACGGTTTGTTCTTCTAGCCAAATTTCGATGTCACACACAGGTTGTATGGTAAGTCCAACAAACTTCAACGGACGGATCTTGAGCCGGAACAAGTTGGGACCTAGTACTTCTACCTGTGTCTTATCAACCAGCGCTGTGACTAGTCGCTGTGGTTCACTTAGATAGGTCTCTATAGGAAGCGGCTGCTCCGGTACTGAAATAGTAACTGCCTGACAAGCAGTGAAGCGAACCATGGTTTATTAGTGGTTTATCAGTAATGAGACAAAAATCACAGAAGCCCGAAAAAGCCTGCAAGTCAACACTAACATTTACACACTTACCCACGATACTTCCTTCAGATGATTTTCATTGCACACCTTGGACCAGCGGGTACTTTCTCGGAGATGGCGGCGATGGCCTTTGCCAACGACTTTGCCCCTGAGACTGCCACCTTGAAGGCCTATTCCACTATCGCACAGGCTATTTATGCCACGGTTGCAGGTGAAACTCAGTACTGTGTAGTACCGATCGAGAACTCTATCGGCGGTGGTGTCACCATTACGCTTGATACCCTTTGGGAAGTTGACGATATTCATGTACAACAGGCGTTTACATTACCCGTACAACATGCACTGATATCAGAGGCAAGCAGCGTCGATAATATTCAAACAGTTTACTCACACCCTCAAGCATTGGCACAATGCCGTGATTGGCTAGCAAAGCATTTACCGAAGGTGAATCTGGTCAGAGCAAGCTCGACGGCTGAGCCTTTACCAAAACTAAAGGAAGACCCGAGTGTGGGCGCGATCGCATCCCCTTGGGGCGCGAAGATCTACAATCTACCTGTCCTAGCTCATCCGATCAACGACTTCACTGACAACTACACCCGTTTCTGGATTTTAGGCAGACAGCCTTGGACTGGAGGAGAGTTCACTTCACTGGCTTTCAGCTTACTTAGCAATGAACCTGGCGCTTTACTCAAGCCTTTACAGCTTTTCTCAGCGCTCAATATCAACATGAGCCGAATTGAATCGCGTCCAACCAAGCGCTCACTTGGTGATTACATATTCTTTGTCGACGTAGAAGCTAATGCTAAAGCTCAGACGATGCAAACGGCCTTAGAAGTTCTAAAGCTGCACACCGCTCAGCTAAAGGTCTTTGGTAGTTACAATCTAAAAAAGTTAGCACAGCCCAAGTAGCTTTGTCGGAGCAAACACACACTTGGTGAAATGCCATACGTGAGATGCCATAAGGGGTGCGATAGACGTAGTAGAAGTCTTAATGGGTCGCTATTCTAGAACGTCCTTTAGTGCTGTGCGCGCCGCTAAGTTATTGCGAGTTGAGGTTAGGATCTCAGCTTCACGCTCTAAGCGAGCTAACGTATTTTGCATCTCTAACAGAGACTGCTGCTCTAGAGAGACGCCATAGAGCGTGCTTGCCACCCAATAGGAAAGCTCTAAGGGTAAGTCTGGAACATCTTCTGGAAAATCAATATCTTGGCTGGTTAGTTTTGCTGATAGGTGAACAACGTCTCGCAGAAGTCGATCTACTTGTTCTGCTAAAGGCTCTAAATTCTCTTCTACTGGCTCATCTTCTATCCATTCAACCAGACCAACTCTATAGGGGGTTTCTCGTACATAGTCAAGCACTCGAAACCGCTGTTGCCCTAGGGTCATAATCTTCATACGATCATCTGGCATGCGCTGATAATGAATTACCTCTGCGCAACAGCCTACCTTGGCGATCTCTCCAGTCGCCGGATCGACCATCAGTACACCAAAACGGCGATCGCCTTGGAGAATGGTGTTCATCAGCATCCGATAGCGAAACTCAAAAATATGTAAGGGCAACCGCCTACCGGGAAATAGAACCATCTCAGGTAACGGAAAGAGCGGTAATTCTCGGACGGCAACTGAGGAGGAAAAATCCATTGTGTATAAATGAGAACAGCGCCGCTAGGATACTAAATTGAGTGCGGCTAACAGCTAGTTTAACGTAGGCTCAAACAGCACGCCACGCAGAGGTAGGTGTCCTATAAAAGAAGGGCATCTTATGCAGATGCCCTCAAAAGGCAGAATTGAGAATTACTCGACGTCTCGATATTTTCAATATTATCGAAGCTACAGCTTCACCTCAATATCCACACCCGCAGGTAAGTCTAGCTTCATTAGGGCATCAATCGTTCTAGAAGAGGGTTGATAGATATCAATAATACGCCGATGAGTACGGGTTTCGAAGTGCTCCCGAGAGTCCTTATCTACGTGAGGAGATCTTAAAACGCAGTAGATCTTGCGCTTTGTTGGTAGTGGGATAGGGCCAACAGCGGTTGCATTGGTGCGGTTAGCGGTCTCGACAATCTTTTCACAAGAAGTATCTAGCAGTCGGCGGTCGAAAGCTTTCAGACGGATACGGATCTTCTGCTGTTGAATAGTAGCGGCCATAGATAATTGAGCGCCGAAGTGTGCGCTAGTGTTTAGTTTTCTAGGTTCAGTTAGTCTATTTTTCGTGGGTCAAAATTGTATTCTGACCCACGACAATCGTAGGGACATAGCGTGCTATGTCCCTATAGTCATATTACAGCGATGCGCTGACTAGGTTACTTGGTGATTTTAGAAACGACGCCTGCACCGACAGTTCGGCCACCTTCACGAATCGCGAACCGCATGCCTTGCTCAATCGCGATTGGGTTGATGAGCTTTACATTCATTTTGATGCGATCACCAGGCATTACCATTTCAGCAGCACTGCCATCGTCAGCAGTAAAGCTTTCAATAGAACCTGTTACATCAGTTGTCCGCACGTAGAACTGCGGCTTATAACCTGGGAAGAACGGTGTATGGCGACCGCCCTCTTCTTTGTTCAATACATAGACCTCAGACTCGAACTCAGTATGAGGTGTAATCGAACCTGGCTTAGCTAGCACCATGCCCCGTTCGATGTCTTCTTTTTGCACACCACGCAGTAGAACGCCTACGTTGTCGCCTGCCATGCCAGAATCCAACGTCTTCTGGAACATCTCTACGCCAGTCACAGTAGTGTTGCGCGTATCACGAATACCCACTAGCTCGACAGTCTCACCGACTTTGACCACGCCGCGCTCGATCCGACCGGTGGCCACCGTACCACGACCTGTAATCGAGAAAACGTCCTCAACCGCCATCAAGAAGGGCTTATCAACCTCGCGCTCCGGGGTAGGAATATAGGCATCCACTTCGTCCATTAGAGTGTGAATCTTATCTACCCACTCATCAGAACCACGAGCAGTCGTTGGATCAGCAATCAGCTTCTCAACGGCTTTCAGCGCGGAACCGGTGGCGATGGGGATATCATCGCCAGGAAAATCGTAGGAACTGAGTAGCTCACGCACCTCTAGCTCAACTAGCTCAAGTAGTTCTTCGTCGTCTACCTGGTCTTGCTTATTCAAAAATACAACAATGTTGGGCACGCCAACTTGACCTGCTAGCAGGATGTGCTCCCGAGTTTGAGGCATAGGGCCATCAGCTGCGGACACTACCAAGATTGCGCCGTCCATTTGCGCCGCGCCAGTGATCATGTTCTTCACATAGTCAGCGTGGCCAGGGCAGTCTACGTGAGCGTAGTGACGATTTTCAGTCTCGTACTCAACGTGAGCAGTATTGATAGTGATACCACGCGCTTTCTCTTCAGGAGCCGCGTCAATTTCATCATACTTCTGAGCTTTGGCACCACCGCCAGCTGCCAGTGCCATTGTGATTGCTGCAGTTAGCGTGGTCTTGCCGTGGTCAACGTGGCCAATTGTGCCAATATTAACGTGGGGTTTACTTCTTTCAAATTTTGCGCGTGCCATGAATTTCTCTGTGTGTTCCTAAAACTAACTATGCGTTCCCTTTGTTTCTAGCGATGATCGCTTCAGCCACATTACGCGGAACTTCCTCGTACTGGCTGAACTCCATAGAAAAGGAGCCTCTTCCCTGGGTCTTGGAGCGAATATCGGTCGCATAACCGAACATCTCAGCCAAAGGCACCCGAGAGGTAACCTTCGTCACGCCGCTCTCCGAGCCCATTCCCTCAATCTGACCACGACGAGAGTTTAAATCTCCCATCACGTCTCCAAGGAAATCTTCTGGAGCTTCCACTTCGACCTTCATCATGGGTTCCAAAAGAACCGGAGAAGCCTTCATCACTGCCTCTTTGACTGCCATGGAGCCAGCAATCTTAAATGCCATCTCCGAGGAGTCAACGTCGTGATAAGAACCATCCACCAAAGTGACCTTGACATCGATTAATGGATATCCGGCTAGAATACCAGATCCGCAAGCCTCTTTCATCCCTTGCTCAGCAGGTCCGATAAATTCTCGCGGAATGGTTCCTCCGACAATTTTACTAATAAACTCAAACCCAGAGCCTTGCTCTCCAGGTTCAAGCTCAATCACGACATGACCGTACTGCCCCTTCCCTCCACTTTGACGAATAAACTTTGACTCGGCTGTCGAAGGCTTTAGCACAGTTTCTCGGTAGGCTACCTGCGGTGCGCCGATGTTGGCCTCTACCTTGAACTCTCTAAGCATCCGATTGACCAGAATATCTAGGTGAAGCTCGCCCATGCCGGCAATCACAGTCTGGTTAGTTTCAGAATCGATACTTACTTTGAAGGTAGGATCTTCTTCTGATAAAGACTGAAGTGCCTTTGAGAGCTTTTCCATATCTTGCTTGGTTTTCGGCTCTACTGCAACTGAGATTACCGGTTCGGGAATATAGAGAGACTCTAAAACAATTGGAGCATCAGGATCACAGATTGTATCTCCTGTAAACGTATCTTTGAGCCCTAGCGCAGCGCCCAAATCGCCTGCTCTCATCTCTTCTACCTCGGTCCGCTCATCGGCCTTGAGGATAATTAAACGTGAAATTCGCTCCTTTTTATCCTTCGTAGCGTTGTAAACATAGCTGCCTTTTTTAAGTACACCTGAGTAAACTCTAATGAAGGTCAACCGACCATAGGGATCGGCCATGATCTTGAATGCCAAAGCAGCTGCTGGCGTTTCATCGCTAGCGGGTCTAACCCCTGTTTCACCATTGGGTAAGATGCCTTCGATAGCAGGCACCTCGGGGGGTGAGGGTAGATAGTCTACAACGCCATCAAGCAGTAGCTGAACGCCTTTATTTTTAAAGGCAGATCCACAAAGCATCGGTACCAGATTATCTTTGATAGTGGCCTGTCGAATGCCCTTCATTAGCACGTCTGCAGAGAACTCTTCACCTTCTAGATAGCGCTCCATCAGATCGTCATTTGTTTCAGCGATCGCTTCGACGAGCAGGGTACGGTATTCTTCCGCTTGCGATCGCATCTCTTCAGGAATATCTGTCACCTGAATGTCAGTGCCTAAATCATTCTCATAAATATGAGCCTTCATCTGGACTAGATCGACAACGCCTCTAAACTGGTCCTCAGCACCAATAGGAATTTGAATAGGGATTGCTTTAGCTTTCAGGCGGTCTTTGACCTGCTCGTAAACCTTGAAGAAATCAGCACCTGTTCGGTCCATTTTGTTGACAAAGGCAATTCGGGGGACTTTATAGCGATCTGCCTGTCGCCAAACCGTCTCTGACTGGGGTTGTACGCCACCAACTGAACAAAATACGGCTACAACGCCATCTAAGACCCGCATAGAACGTTCAACTTCAATCGTGAAATCGACGTGACCAGGGGTGTCAATAATGTTGATTTGATGCTCGCGCCAGGTCGTAGAGATAGCCGCGGCGGTGATAGTGATACCACGCTCCTTTTCCTGCTCCATCCAGTCAGTAACTGCGTTACCGTCGTGAACCTCACCGATCTTATGGACCACACCTGAGTAAAACAAAATTCTCTCAGTCGTTGTCGTCTTACCTGCGTCAATATGTGCAGCGATGCCGATGTTTCTAACGTCTTTTAGCGAAATAGTGCGTGCCACACCGAACCTCCGATCGATCTGCTATGAATAGCTGTGAATACTCACTATAGATATGCAATACCACAGGTCTATCACTAGCTAAATCCATAGCTAGATAATTATAGAACAGCGAAATGGTTATTAGTGGTTCAGCAGCTGTTCGTAGCTATGCCTCCTCGACCTATAGGGCACAGCTAGAGGGACCTAGACCTTTAGACCTAGATATAGAAAATAGAAAGCGTTTAATAACGGTAGTGGGCAAACGCTTTATTCGCTTCTGCCATCCGGTGAGTCTCTTCACGCTTACGAACGGCACCGCCAGTCTCATTAGCCGCATCAATCAGCTCATTTGCCAGCTTCATTGCCATCGTCCGACCGCCACGGGATCGAGAGAATTGGGTAATCCAACGCAGGGAAAGTGCGGTACCTCGCTCAGAACGAACTTCCATGGGTACCTGGTAAGTAGCACCACCGACTCGGCGAGCCTTGACTTCTACTAGAGGCGTTGTATTACGGACTGCCTGCTCGAACGTCTCTAGTGGGTCGTTTCCAGTACGCTCTTCAATAATTTTAAAGGCTCCATAGAGGATCTTGTTAGCCACAGACTTTTTTCCACTGAGCATGATTCGACGAGACATCATGCTAACAAGGCGACTGTTGTAAACAGAATCTGGAGGAACGGTGCGTTTTTGAGCTGCTGAACGACGAGACATGAAGTTTTAATCCTAGCTAACGAAAAGAGGAATGAGTATTCTTGGCTATTTTAAGTATCGACTGCGAACAAATGGAGCCTCATCAACTTAATGCGGAACGCAACGAACCTTTCAGGATCAATACAAGCGGATCTCAGCATTATCCAGCCCGACTACACCTAAGAGGCCCACAGTAAATAGTGAGACACTCCATCAAGAGGAAAGCTTATTCTTTTGGTTTCTTAGCACCATACTTGGAACGACTCTGGCGACGGTCTTTGACACCGGCTGTATCTAGAGTGCCACGGATGATGTGATAGCGAACGCCAGGAAGGTCCTTGACACGACCGCCGCGAATCATAACTACAGAGTGCTCTTGCAAGTTATGGCCAATACCTGGAATATAAGCCGTTACTTCAAAACCAGACGTCAGACGAACCCTAGCAACTTTTCTCAAAGCTGAGTTAGGCTTCTTCGGCGTAGTTGTATAGACGCGAGTACAAACACCACGACGCTGAGGGCAACTCTTTAGCGCAGGAGATTTGGTTTTTTTGGTTGCTTTTGAACGCTCAGTGCGAATGAGCTGCTGAATCGTAGGCATAAGGCGGGGGGTTGTAACTCCGCAAAAAAGTTTTCATAGAGTCCGATAGTATCAAGGAAATTTTCACCTTGTCAATCAGGGCCTACTATTCTAGCTGATTTTATGTCGATATTTGATAGTTAGTTTGTATAGCGTTGTATAGCGCCTAGCTGGAACGTTGCCGAATCGCAAACGCAGCGCCACAGCGACAGCTCTCGGTAGCACAAGGATTGTCGAAGCGGAATGCGCCGCCAATTAGATCTTCGGCGAAGTCGATGACTAGCCCCTGAATATGGCTCAAAAGACTGCGTTCTACCACTAACTGTATCCCTGAGAAATTATAGACATTATCTTGTGCACCTATTGCTGATTCCAAACTCAATGCATAGGCCCACTTGGCACAGCTGCTGGGCTGCAAGTCCAATCTGCAAATTGCATCAGGCTGATTCTGTCTTCGACGCAATCGGTCTATTTCTTGGCAGGCGGCCGCCGTGAGCTGAATCATGTAGCTTTGGTCTTAGGTGCTGGAGTCGTTAGGATCATTGTACGGCCCTATGTCTGACTGATGCTAGCTAGAACTCAAAGAAACTGATGAACAAAAAAAGTAGGGAACCTACAGGTTCCCTACTTTTTTGTTGCCTAGTGTTAGGTGCTACTAGGTTTTAGAAGACAAGCTTTGAAAGCCTTTCGCTCATCCGTTAGAGGTAGAGGGCTGTTCTTCGTTCATCTTCTACGACTACCTTCATTTGCTCTGACGAGCATAGTCGTCTTCATAGCGAGTGATGTCATCTTCTCCTAAATACTCACCGTTTTGAACTTCAATTAAGATCAAAGGGATAACCCCTGAGTTTTCAAGTCTGTGGGTAGTGCAAGCCGGTACATAAGTAGATTGATTAGTTGAGAGCATGGTCTCTTTGTCGCCGCAAGTGACTTTGGCAGTCCCAGAGACAACGATCCAATGCTCGCTGCGGTGGTGGTGCATTTGTAAGCTTAGGCGGTGACCAGGCTTAACTTCAATGCGCTTGATTTTGTATCCGGTCGCTTCTTCTAGCACAGTAAAGGAGCCCCATGGCCGTAGCTCGGTGGCGGCGACGCCTTCAAAACTATTTGCTTTAGAAGAGTTGTCTATCTGTGGAATCTCTTGAACCTGCACCATCTTGTCGGTCTCCTAATATCTGTATGAATGGAACGTCTGCGAATAGGCATCTATGAACTGCGAGCTTGACCTGTGTCCTGCGAACAGGGTGTCTATTGGAGATTAACTGGACGAGCTCCGAAATACTCCAGACCTTTTACATGCAAGCTGCGAACAAAAGGTCTAGAAAGCACATGGAAGCCATCCCGCAAAGTTTCATAGCTTTGCGCTGATTCTAACAATGCTCTCCCCTGGTTCGTAAAGTGATAGGCGGCACAATTGCCCCTTCTCTATCAAGTCTTTATCCTTATTAACTGATATTGAAGTTCGCTTCTTGGCTGAGGTTAACTAATGTTGATTTGACTAACCGTGCCGTAGCCTACCAATCTAGCTAGTCTCAAAGCTCATTTCTTGGCCGCTCCCTTCCTTGGCTTAGTTTTCTCCTAAGAGAAATAACCCAATACCGTTGTTGACTCTTGCCGCGGTGCGCGGATGCCGATTAAGGAGTTGCCCGCCTAGATATAGGCTAGAAGAACTACCGCCGTCTAGATTTAGAGCATCGACTGCGCCGAGCTGCTTCATGATATAAGCGGTTTCAGTAAGGGTAGGACCTCTTCCACCTACTCGATCATGCATAGTGGCGATGATCCAAGTTCCATCTGAGGTTTTACCGACGGCTGTGCGTGGCGCCGCCCCTTGTATGAAGTTGGTGCTAAACCCTTCAAGCTGTGGATTAAGAACAATATTGCGATCGCGCACTAATAAGGGCCCACCGCCGATCATGTTGGGATACT
The DNA here is from genome assembly GCF_000155595.1 of Synechococcus sp. PCC 7335. NCBI lineage: Bacteria > Bacillati > Cyanobacteriota > Cyanophyceae > Synechococcales > Synechococcaceae > Synechococcus > Synechococcus sp. PCC 7335. The sequence goes on from NZ_DS989904.1 coordinate 2,026,490, forward strand.
GCTCAAAAACTGCAGGCTGACTTTGGCTACTAAGCAAAACAGGTGTACCCGGCTGAAAGCTTTGCCCAGCGCTCCGATAGCTTCTCAGGGCTAACAGATAGCCGCCGTCTCTAGGAATAGGTACGCTGCTCGAACCTGCCTTGCCCATGCTCTTTTGAGCAATCACTTCGTGATTCTGAACGGTGACAATGATTTCGTTATCCACAATCGGCGTGTAGGTTGAGCCCCAGCCTTCGGTATACCGGCCAATACCCGCTTTTACATAGCCGCTGTTAACCGCCAGGATAGGGAAAGCTTCACCCACACCTGTTGTCACAGATTCAGACAGCGCAAATCGATCTATCACTAGCTCGCCGCTATCATTCCAGGCCATTGCACCTCTGCCTAAGATTGGCCCTGATATCCACTGCCCAGCGCTGCGGACTGCCCCTAGAGGCAACTGATTATTGCGGTTAAAAAAGCCAGCATTGACTGCGCCAATTGCCTGAGCGCGTTTTGCAGTTGTCACAATCGGTTCAATCCCGATAGCTGTATTAGAAGCCGCATGAATAGGTCTAAGCGTGAGCGCGTCGGGATTGGGTCGAACGATAAACATGTACACCGGAAAGCGGTGCTGGTTTACGTTGATGTATTGCTGCCGCCAGCGAAGCCCTGGTGCCCAAGCAACATCACGCTCGATTAAAGAATCACGACGAATATCAATCACGACCCTAGCTGGGTTGCCAGTCGTCCAAATTTGAGGAGACGCACCGTCCTTAGTTTTGATTTTCAGAACAGTTTGGCCGTTGAGCGGAGCCAAATCTAGTTGGGTAACTAGGTTGCCAGGGCTTGCTTTGAAAGATTTGACCAAATCTTGTGAGAGATTGCCCGCAACAGTGATGGTATAGCCGCTAGAAGCATCCACACGCCAGCTGGCAGGACCGGAGAGATCGACAACGATGCGATCGCCCCAGGGCTGTTTCCCTTGCCGGATGCCCGTGGTTTGGCTCTGCGGCATAGATAGCTGTAGGGTATTGCCTGCTATTTGCTGGGTCCAACCCCCTGCGACGGCCAAGTTAGTGATGTCCAGATAGCGATCGGTGGTGTCCCACCAGGCGGGTAGATTGATGACGCTATCTTGGGCGATGGGAAACCAGCGGATCGGCTGTTGTGATGCCACCGTTGTACTCATCAGCTCTACCCCAAGCAGACTAGCCATCGTCTGGCTAGAAATTCCGATACGCCCGTCTTTTTGCTGCCAAAAACCGGTTAGCGTATGGCCATTCAATCTAATCCGGTTTCCGGATAGCCTTCTACCTGAGCGTCCTCTAGTAATGTTGGCTTGGGCAGTTGGACTAAACGATGACAGTTGAAAAGACTTAAAAGGAGTGAGATGAGATAGCTGCCTACCCGATTCTGTAGCTTGTGGTCCAACGGTTTTAGCTTCAAAAAGACCGGATAGAGAAGACACAGAGAGAGGAAACTCAGTGCCAAAGGAAGTAACAACGGCCCAGCCCATTGCCGTTAGAAAGCCAAATGAAACTACCCGCTTCGCGGAGCACCGCAGCCTGTGGCTGGGCGGAAACCGGGCCGAAAATCGGTAGATAGCGTTGAATTTAGATGGCTTTGGGTGCATCAGCTCAATGGGCGATCGCAGGCGATCTGTTAGTGGTGTGCTCGGAAATTCAGTAACTAGAGCTAACCGCGGTTTAAGCATTAGCATCTAAGCTGTTCTTTAGGGTTACCTAAAACCGAGACTGAACAAAAGGAACTTTTCAGAAAGTTACTTGAACCTTAACTGAACTTCTGCTGCTCCTAAAGATCTTGGTAAGCTGCTGATAAGTGTCCCTACACAGAAAAGTCTAGCGAGAGGACGATCTAGACAACATGCTTAGTTTGCCAGTGTTCGGACTGTCTAGCTCGCACCTGATTGAAACCCTGTGAAGGTAGAAGTACACAAGAAGCGCAATGATGCTTGGGATTATTCCACAGATATCAAGATGGCTCAGGCGGTTATTCCTGCTATATAGAGCACAAAGGTTTTGGAGACAAAAGAGTTACCTGTGAACTTCACTATCGCTTAATGCTTCTATATAATTCGGTATGAGGCCTTTTAAGCATTACAAAACTGGCCTGGAAGTTTTTGCTTTGAAAGCTAGATAGAACTTGGCTAAGCCGCGTGACTGCTCCGTACGTCATACCTACATTGGTTTATTCGTTTCCTGTCTAGTTTTTATCACTCTTCTTCATTCCGTCAGTTCTTCATTTCATCAGCAGGTAGTACGCGCGTGATCGTTAATCCAACCACTTTTCAGACCGATGTATTAGAACCTTTGGGCCCAAGCTGGCTTGTGGAAGAGCGAGATGCCTGCGGGGTTGGGTTCATTGCCGATCAGCAGGGAAGAGCTAGTCATCAGCTGATTGAAGATACGCTCGCTGCACTAACTTGTATGGAGCACAGAGGTGGTTGCTGTGCGGATAAGTATTCTGGTGACGGTGCTGGCGTAATGACAGCAATTCCTTGGCAGTTGTTGCAAGGTTGGGCCAAAGGAAATGCTACAGAGTCCCTGGTGCCTGGAAAAACTGGGGTAGCAATGGTGTTTTTGCCGCAGCAGACAGCAGAAGAAGAGGTAGCGCGATCACAATTTCAAGAAGCCGTCGAAGCAACCGGCTTAGCCTTTGTCGGCTGGCGAGAAGTCCCTGTTGAGCCAGAGAAGCTAGGCCCTTTGGCGAAAGAATTTCAGCCGAAGATCGCCCAGGCGGTAGTGACCTCTAACGATCAGGAATGGGATGACTTAGAGCGATCGCTGTTCCTTGTCCGCCGCCGTTTTGAAAAGGCCATTGTTCAGCTTGCTAAAGAAAAGAACGAGGCTGATGCCCAATCGCTGTTAGAAACCTATGTCTGCTCTATCTCTACGCGCACCATTGTTTACAAGGGCATGGTGCGCTCTGAAGTACTAGGCCAATTCTACAAAGACCTACAAGACCCAAGCTACGAAAGTGCTTTCGCGGTTTACCACAGAAGATTTAGCACTAACACCTTACCCAAGTGGCCACTGGCCCACCCGATGAGGCTGCTGGGTCACAATGGCGAAATCAACACGCTGATTGGCAATATCAACTGGATGACCGCTAGGCAGGCAGAGCTTTCTCATCCGATCTGGGGAGAAGAGCTAGCGCTGCTAAAGCCAGTGGTAAATGCGGAAAACAGTGATTCTGCAAACCTAGATAACGCCATGGAGCTGTTGGTGAGATCGGGCCGGGAGCCGGCTCAAGCGCTGACTATCCTGGTTCCAGAAGCCTATCAGAACCAGCCTGAGCTGGCCGACTATCCAGAGATTGTTGACTACTACGAGTACTACAGCAGCATTCAAGAGCCTTGGGATGGCCCAGCGCTGATTGTTTTTTGCGACGGTAAGCAGATAGGCGCAACGCTAGACAGGAACGGCCTAAGACCTGCTAGATATGTTGTGACTAAAAACGGCTATGTCGTCGTTTCATCTGAAGCGGGCGTCGTCGATCTGCCTGTGGAAGACATTGTCGAGAAAGGCAGGCTGGGCCCCGGTCAGATGCTGGCTGTGAACTTTGAAGATGGTCACGAGATTCTGCACAACTGGGAGATCAAGCAGCGAATTGCTAAGGCTCAACCTTATGGTCAGTGGTTAGCAGAGCGACGCCAAGAAGTGTCTCCTCAGCTATTTAGTGAAGAGATGCGGTTGGATCCGCAGACTTTGCTGACGCAGCAGACTGCCTTTGGCTTTACTGCTGAAGATGTGGATATGATCATTCAGGATATGGCGGCTCAGGCCAAAGAGCCTACGTTCTGTATGGGAAACGATACGCCGTTAGCGGTGCTCTCCGATAAGCCCCATTTGCTCTATGACTATTTCAAACAGCGGTTTGCTCAAGTAACCAATCCACCGATTGACCCGCTACGCGAGCGGCTGGTGATGTCTTTGACGACGCAGTTGGGCGCTCAAGGTAATCTGCTAGAGGAGCATCCTGAGCTGGCCAATATTCTGAAGCTGGAGTCACCGGTCATCAATGATACTGAACTGACCATAATCAAAGAATCAGGCTTTGAGGTGAGTTCGCTTTCAACGCTTTACCGGATTGAGGGTGGCCCTACTGGACTAGAAGCGGCTGTGAAAGTGCTGTGTGACCGGGCGGCTGAGGCGGTGAAGTCGGGTAGTCAGGTGTTGATCTTGAGCGATCGCATCGACAGCCAAAACGATCAAAACGAAACCACCCTTTCTCCAGAACAGACCTACATTCCGCCTTTGGTTGCCGTCGGCGCAGTGCATCATTCGCTGATTGCTAGCGGCCTGCGGATGAGAACCTCCCTTATTGTGGACACCGCACAGTGCTGGAGTACCCACCATTTCGCCTGTCTGCTGGGCTACGGCGCAACGGCAATTTGTCCTTATCTAACCTTGGAAAGCGTTCGTCACTGGTGGGCGGATAAGAAGACGCAAAAGCAGATGGAGAGCGGCAAGCTGCCGGTTTCTACGCTTAACGGCGCGCAGGCCAATTATCGAAAAGCGGTCGATAACGGCCTGCTGAAGATTCTCTCGAAGATGGGAATCTCGTTGCTGAGTAGCTATCGCGGCGCTCAAATCTTTGAGGCCGTCGGCATTGGTGCAGATCTAAAAGAGTTGGCTTTTAGAGGCAGTGTATCTCGCTTGGGCGGATTGAGAATTGAAGAGCTAGCGCAAGAGACGATGTCGTTCCATGAGAAGGCATTTCCTGAGCTGACGCGCAAACGTCTGGAGAATATGGGCTTCATTCAGTCGCGGCCATCGGGTGAATATCACATGAACAACCCGGCGATGACGAAGCTGCTGCACAAGGCGGTGGAGACGAAGCAGTACGACCACTACGAGATCTACCGCGAACAGCTAAAAGGTAGACCGATTGCGGCGCTGCGCGACCTGTTGGACTTTACGGGCGATCGCGACTCGATTGACCTTAGCGAAGTCGAACCCGTTGAATCAATTATGCAGCGGTTCTGCACAGGCGGCATGTCACTAGGCTCTTTATCCCGCGAAGCTCACGAGACGTTGGGCATCGCTATGAATAGAATCGGTGGCAAGTCTAACTCAGGCGAAGGCGGCGAAGACGCAGTTCGATTCAAGATATTAGATGACGTGGACGGCGAAGGATTTTCTGACACGCTGCCTCATCTCAAGGGTTTAGAAAACGGCGATACGGCTTCTTCTGCCATCAAGCAGGTTGCCTCGGGGCGCTTTGGCGTCACGCCTGAGTACCTGATGAGCGCTAAGCAGATCGAAATCAAGATGGCTCAGGGCGCTAAGCCGGGTGAAGGCGGGCAGCTACCGGGCAAGAAGGTGAGCGAATATATCGCCTCACTGCGGAAGTCAAAGCCAGGTGTAACCCTGATTTCTCCGCCGCCGCATCACGATATCTATTCGATTGAGGATCTCGCTCAGCTAATTTTTGATTTGCATCAGATCAATCCCAAAGCGGGCGTCTCGGTGAAGCTGGTGGCAGAAGTGGGTATCGGCACGATTGCGGCGGGTGTGGCTAAAGCAAATGCCGATGTGATTCAGATTTCTGGCCATGATGGTGGCACAGGAGCGTCGCCGCTCAGTTCGATTAAGCACGCGGGGATGCCGTGGGAGCTAGGACTGACTGAGGTGCATCGGTCTCTGATGGAAAATGGTTTGCGCGATCGCGTCTTACTCCGTGTAGACGGTGGCCTAAAAACAGGCTGGGATGTGATTATGGGGGCGCTGATGGGCGCAGAAGAATACGGCTTTGGCTCAATTGCGATGATTGCCGAAGGCTGCATTATGGCTCGCGTTTGTCATACCAATCAGTGCCCAGTCGGTGTGGCGACTCAACAAGAGGCGTTGAGAAAGCGCTTTTCTGGAACTCCAGGCAAAGTAGTGAACTTTTTCTACTTCATTGCTGAAGAAGTGCGATCTTTATTGGCTAAGCTAGGCTACCGCTCGCTTAACGAGATTATCGGACGCGCTGATTTACTTGTGCCTCGTGACGATGTTTTCCTCGCAAAGACTAAGGCGCTAGATCTCTCTGCAATAGTAAAACTGCCGGATGTGAAGAGCGATCGCGGCTGGCTTGATCACGGTGGTGTAAATAGTAACGGTAACGTGCTCGATGATGAGATCTTAGCGGATGCGGCAGTGGCGAATGCAATCGCAAATCATACTTCAATCACCAAAGCTTGGGATGTGGTCAATACTGACCGAGCGGTAGGCGCAAGAGTGTCAGGTGCGATCGCCAAACAATATGGCAACACTGGATTCAAAGGCAAGCTTAATCTCAACTTCAACGGTAGTGTTGGTCAAAGCTTTGGTGCCTTTAATATTACAGGTATGACCATGACCCTTACTGGCGAGGCTAACGACTATGTCGGTAAAGGCATGAACGGCGGCGAGATCGTCATTAAACCGTTTGAGAAAGCTACCTATAAGGCAGAAGAGAACGTCATCGTCGGTAACACCTGTATATATGGTGCTAGTGGTGGAACGCTCTACGTTAACGGAATTGCCGGCGAGCGATTTGCTGTTCGTAACTCTAAAGGCGTGGCCGTATTAGAAGGTGCAGGCGATCACTGCTGCGAATATATGACTGGTGGTGTGGTCGTGGTGCTGGGTGGTGTTGGACGCAATGTCGGTGCGGGAATGACTGGGGGACTTGGCTACTTCCTGGACGAATCCGGTGATTTTCAAACGCGAGTGAATCCCGAGATTGTTCAGGTTCAGCGAGTGCAAAGCAAAGCAGGTGAGCAGCAGCTCAAGTCGCTAATCGAAGCACATGCAGAGCGAACTAACAGTGAGAAAGCTCAGCGGATTTTGGCCAATTGGCAGACCTATCTATCGAAATTCTGGCAGGTGGTGCCACCGTCTGAGGCCGATAGCGTAGAAGCGGGTGTGCAACAAGAAAAGATAACCACCACAGTCAGTTAAGCCCGTAAAATACAGCTAAGTTTAGCCGGAGGTTATAGACCGAGGAACCAACAGTTCGAGGATGCTCACATAGCCTTTTATTATACAGTTCCCTTCACCGATTCTTTAGGAAGAAGCTACGTGTCTTTAGAAAGAAACCGTGTGATCTGCCTTAGTATTGGTTACATAGATAACAAGATGGGTTCCATATGAGCCGCTTGGGCTTCTGAACGATCGATAAAGGTGCATATCTCAAAACTCAGTCATTAGTTACACGGAGCAATATATAGATGGCTTTTGGTTCATTAGGTTCATTATTGTATCGTGCCGCCACCGCCGCTGTTGGTGCTGTCACACTTTCAGTAATAGCAGCGAGTTCTTCCGAAGCTGCGACTATCAATTCTTTTAAGTTTGATTTCTCAGGTAATGGGGGCAATCAACCGTCCTACGTTTTCACTAAGGGAAACGTCTCTGTGACCGCGACAGCAAGTACAGATGCTGGCATATTTGGGACTATAGATGCCTACGTTTCGCAGACCCAAAAAGGGCTAGGCGTAGATTTTGGCCTTTTCGACGGTGGTAAGATTGATGGGGCATTCGGTCGGGATGTCTTGAATCTTGCATTTTCTAGGTCCGTTCAGCTTTCTTCGGCCTTCTTCACATTAGTAGATAGGCGAGATGAAGCCGTTATTCGAGTAGACGGAACTACCCTATTTAACAGCAACTTGCCACTAAATGGACTGGTTTCATTCGCGGACAACGACGGTATTAGCTTCGATTTTGGAGCAACGGACTACAACGATAACTTTCGTCTAAGAGGCGTTGAGGTTTACAACTATGCAGACGGTACTGCGGTTCCTGAACCTCTAACAATCCTTGCAACAGTAATAGGCGGTAGTGCAGTACTAGGCATGCGGAAGAAGCTATCACCCTCTGATAGTTCTGCTAATAGCTAATGCACTGTCGAAGCTGCCACAAACCCTAGGAAGCCGCTCAGTAAGTGTATTGAACGGCTTTTCTTATATCACCATGTTTCCGGGGAATAATTAGGGGAATAATATTTCTATGCGAGCATTCATCTCCCTCACAAAAAGCCGTCAGTTCTTGATATTGTCTATCGCTGCTAGCCTAGCGTTTGTTCACGTCAGCCTAGCATGGGCAGCTGATGATACCAATCTACTGTTTAACAGCCTGATCTTTTGGCCCGCCGCATTCGTGCTATGTAAGGAAGTAGATCCGCCTCGAGCTCCGTCAAGTGGGTGGGTGTATCTGGGTGTGGGAATACTATTGACCACTCTAGTAAGTGGAGTACTAGTGAAAGGAGACTTTCTTTATCTGTACCCCTTCTTGGTAGGGATAGGCTCGGTGATAACGCTTGCAGGCCTGTCTGGTTCTGGTAAGTATTGGAAACCTTTGACGCTTCTATTTGTCTTGGGGGTTCCTGAGATTTTGATGTTTGCTTTGATTAATCCTGCGCCGCTAACGGCTCGCTTTGCCGACATCATCCTTTGGTATACAGGGTATGATGTTGTTCTAGATGGCGTTTGGCTGCATCTTCCGGGTGGAAGTGTCGAAGTAAACCAGGCATGCTCTGGGCTACGGGCGATGACGCGGTTACTAGGTATGGCCGTGTTAGCGCTGCTGTGCTTACCTCGACGCTGGACTTTGGGTCAGGTTGTAATGCTGCCTGTTATTAGCATCGTTATTGCCTTTTTATCAAACAGCATAAGGGTGGCTTTGTTAGCAATTCTAAAGGCGACCAATCGCCCAGCCGCCTTCGACTCATTGCATGGAGGCAGCACTTCTCAGCTCTTTTCCATTGCTAGCATCGTGCTGCTGATGGGTGTTGTGTGGTTGTTGATTCAATACCCATCTGCTGAAGGCGAGCCCAACTGAAATAACTAGCCAACTAATCTTATGAGCCATCCTAGAACATTCTCTCACGTAACACCTAGCGATAATCAGATAGGCTATTCATCTCTTAGCGCGCCACATACGGCCACTATTAAAATCATTCGACTGGTTGGGTATGGCTTACTGCTGCTATTTTTGCTAGACCTGGTGGCTATGATCTTCCCTTTTGACTTCAAAAACCCCGTTTGGGAGTTTCAGCGCTTTGGAGAACTGGTCGAAAGGTCAGCTGTTCCTCTAATCGGGCTAGCAATGATCTTTTATGAAGAAAATATGTTGCGCTCAGCCCTCGAACGACGTTTTCTGAAGGTACTTTCTTGGACTACCTTGATCACGGGAATTGGGTTCATATTACTCATTCCTATTGCGGTGAGCAATGCCAATCGAATTAATATCGCCAATGTAGAGCAGGCCACTGCTCAGTACGCTCAGCAACAGGAACAAGCTGCTGTCATAGAGCAGCGGCTCAATGAGGCTGAGCCTAGCGAACTCGCCAGTTTTTTGGCAAGTCAAGGTCAGCCGACTGAGGGCAGAACGCCAAACGAGGTCAAAGAGACTGTTTTGAGCGAACTTGCATTGGATAGGCAGCAGGCGAAGAGCCAGTTTGAATCAGCCAAGGCCCAGCGACATCGAGATTTACTTTCGGATGCTTTGAAATGGTCGGTGGGTGCTGTTATTTCCGGTATTCTGTTTATATATCTTTGGGTTTTGACTGGGCGGTGTAGGGAAAGTATGCGGCCTCAGCCTGTCAAGTCTAAGAAGCAGTTCCGTTAGGGCTGGAAATCAGGCTATTGCATCAAAGTCTAAGCTATTTCCTCAGCAGATTTGGGATAAACTCACCGACTTTAGGACACTCGTGTCAGGATAATGGTTGTCCTAGATATATTACTCTTCAATGAATTTAGGCAGAAGAAAACTGAAAAGTAGCATTTTGAAGCAGGTTCATTAGTGAGAAGAGCGTTTCAAAGCCTTGCTCCAACGTGGGAACTGAAAAGACTTTCAGCCATCTCGTAGCTTCTGACTTCGACGCCAGGTCTTGTTAGCTTTCGTAATACTCATTGATGAATCTGACTGTAGGGCTAGCAGTTTGCAGTGATACCATCGCTGACATAGGGCACAGCTTCTTACCAGTCTTCTTTTCCTCGTGAGGCATTGAAGAGCAGTGTAGCGTTTCTCGGATGCATACTTACAGGAAAGGCTACGCCCAAGAAGAACATGACACTTACCCCATGCTTTACCAAGCTCTTAGCTAGCAAACTTGTAACCCAGCTAATTGATTAACGCTTTAACCGAGTGAAAGTCACTTGAACTGAAAGTCTTGTTCACATCTTTGGGTAACGCTTTTGCATTTAGGCCTTGCGTCGACGGTACTCTGACAAAACCAGAGAGCACATGTTGTTTTTTTTAGTTGAGAGAATGGATATACTAGAAGCCTTTGTCCAGAGAGCTTGGGGCGTGATAGCTTTATGTCTTTTGCTCCAAGCTCTCCTTTGCTTTGATAGTCCTATCACTTCGAGTTCATACTTGGAACTACTGACTGCAGGCGTACAAGTCAGGAAAAGCCATAGAAGGTATGTTGGATTGGCTCTTCTCAGCAGCAGTTCAGTTTTGTCAGGTTAGATTGGTGCTGACAAGTCATGCTTTTCCTCTATGTCTTTGCGATCGCTCTTCACAGATATCTCCGCTGCCTTTTCAAGCGTCTACAGCGGCTGGATTCTATGGAATTTGTTCTTAGCACTCGTTCCCTTGTTTCTTAGCTTCGTGCTGTTTCGGCGAGAAGCGCTATCAAGGGCTAAGCTTTGGGGCTCGGTTGTCCTAATTAGCTTGGTCGGTATTGTTGGCGTTCAACCTCGGCTACCTAGAATAGTAAGGGCCCAGATGCGGCTGATGAGTGCGCTGATGGCTGGTGAGACCTCAGCGCAGCTCAAGGTAGTTTGGTGGATTGCGCTATTGCTTATTTCTATAGGCATGAGCTATTTCCTATTCAATCGACCTAGGAGCGCTCGGACTTTTTTGTGGTGGCTTGGGCTAGTTGGCTTTATTGCGTTTTTACCCAATGCACCCTACGTACTAACCGATATCATTCACCTGATCAAGGGCACTAGGGGTAGCGGTATTCAGGTCTGGCTGATTGCTTTAGTTTTTATTCCTCTGCATACGGTAGCTATTCTCTTAGGCTTCGAGGCTTATGTCCTTTCTATTCTCAACCAAGCCTACTATCTCAAGAAAAGAGGAAATGAGCGGTTCATCCTGCCTTCTGAGCTTTTAATCCATGCACTAAGCGCTATTGGTATCTATCTAGGTCGGTTTGTACGTCTCAATAGCTGGGATATTGCTACCGACCCAACCAGCGTACTGATGATCACACTCAACACGCTGACAACCAGGCGCCCGGCGGCTGTGGTATTTGTTACTTTTGTGATTCTGACGGTGCTCTACTGGATTATGAAACAGATAACGCTAGGTATTAAGCTGCGTATCTACTACCGCAAGCAAGGCATCGACGTGCTCGATCTTTGATGATCGTAAAAATAGGTTTCCAGTAGTTGCCTAGCAACGAAGATACTGGGACTAGGCTGAATCGTATTAGCCTAGTCTAGGCTGACTAATCATGATTTTCTGCACTGATAATATCCGACTGCTTCAGCAGTCTGTAATACTAGCCGACTGTTTCAGGCTCAAGGCGCTCAGTAGGAAAGTCAAAGCATTCGACAGGCCAACTAGACAGCCGAATCACGGCCTGGTACGCCCAATCCGTAGGAAAGACATCAGCAAAAGCAGACGGAAACTGCCCAGGCGCGCAAGTCACAGGCATTTGATCAGTATCAGTTCCTTGCTCTAGAACGTCTATCGGTACCTGAACGGGTGGAAGTGATGGCGGCGAATCTTCTTGAGAGATATTAACGGGCGTTACGATAAGTAGTGCGGAAGCAAGCAGAAATTCCATTGCAGACAATTTGTATCGTTGTTTCTTGAATCATAGTTGATACTGCGAAGTGCAGTACTCGCCTAGGCAAAGGCAGCCTGAATTACTCATAGCCCAGCGCACAGCCGTCTTTGCGTGGGTCAGATCCGCCGACTAGACCACCCGATTCGTCGATCCAGATGGCTTGTCCGCCGCCGTGAGGTAGAACGGTGGGAACAACTTTGTGTCCAAGCTGGGTAAGTTTGTCTGTGACTATAGTTGGAATGCCACGTTCAATTTCACACGTTTTGCCATCGTGGAAGACTCGCGGGAAGTCTAGTGCTGACTGTATATCCATGCGATAGTCCAACAGGTTGGTCAGGAAGTGGGCATGACCAGTGGGTTGATACGCTCCGCCCATGACGCCAAAGGGCATGATAGTGCGACCTGCTTTTTTGAGCATGCCAGGGATAATGGTGTGCAGCGGGCGTTTGTAGGGCGCGATCGCATTTCGGTGACCTTCTTCTAGTACAAACCCTGCCCCTCGGTTCTGCAACACCACTCCTGTCTTTGGACTCACCAGCCCACTGCCAAACCCGTGAAAAACAGAGTTGATAAAGCTCACCGCGTTCCCGTCCTCATCTACAACGCACAGATAAACTGTGTCGGGATGCGTTGGAAAATCTGACTCTTCTAACGGCGGCATGACGCTATCTATACTGATCTTGGCTCGTAGCTCAGCGGCATACTCTTTAGATAGGAGCCACTCTAGAGGAATATCGGCTTGAGCTGGATCGGCTACGTAGCGATCGCGCACCCCATAAGCCAGTTTTGCTGCCTCGCATTCCAAATGCAGTCGCTCAGCGCTCATCGGTGCGTAGTCTGTCAAAGAACAGTCCGAGAGAATATTCAACATAATCAGCGCGGTCAGTCCCTGGCCATTCGGCGGACACTCGAATACGTCGTATCCCCTGTACTGCGTGGAGATCGGCGTGACGTATTCAGCCTGGGCTGCGGCAAAATCTTCTAAGGTGTGGAGTCCGCCTAGCGATTGCAGATAGGCGACGATATCTTCGGCCACTTCTCCTGTGTAGAAGGCCTCTCGCCCATTGTCAGCAATTAGCTGCAAAGTGTGACCAAGTTCTGGCTGCTGATGGTGATCGCCTGCTTTAGGGGCTTCTCCGTTTACCAACAGCATTCGCGCTGCATTATCTGTTGCCCGTAGCTTTTTCTTCAGATGGGCCCAGTCATAGGCCACTCTAGGATGAACCGTGTATCCTTCTGTCGCTAGCCTAATCGCAGGCGCAAGCAGTTGAGGAAAGTCTATGCGGCCATAGTCACTGTGTAGCTTGCACCAGGCATCTACCGCGCCTGGCACCGTCACCGAATGCGGGCTCTGTAGAGATATCTGTTTCATCCCCTGATTTAGAAACCAGCTCAACTCAGCCGCAGCAGGTGCTTTGCCCGAGCCATTGAGTGCGATCACTTGATTAGAATCAGCTGGGGCGTAGAGCACAAAGCAGTCGCCACCGATGCCTGTGGCTTGAGGCTCGACAATACATAAGACGGCTGAAGCTGTGATCGCTGCATCCACCGCATTCCCACCAGATCGCAGCATATCAACTGCCGTTAGTGTCGCCAGTGAATGAGAAGTTGCGGCCATCCCCTTTTGAGCATAGGCAGGAGAGCGCCCAGGTAGTTGAAAATCTCGCATCAGAAATAGTGACTAAAGCTTCAAACTACAGCAATTTGCGCTTAGCTCTCACTATAGCTTTTGCTCAGATTCAAAAGTCAGAGAATTATAGAGAAAGGTGGCTTCTGGAAAGAACAACGTCACGACCTAGAACCGTTTCTACTAAAGCGTGATAACTTTGTAGGCTTTTGCTAATCGAGATTTTCTCATTTGTTTTTGACGAAGAGCGAGCTGATTCCTACGCTGCTAGAACAGCTAAACTAGCCCCGTTGCGTGACACCCTTCACTAACTAATATGTCACGGAGTAATATGTCACGGAAGCTCTAGTTCTAAGACGTAGAGAAGAGATGGGTTCGTAAACATTCTCCTACGAGTTCCTTTGTGCTCTAGAGATCTGTGTCACCATCTGCGTTCGAGATCGTACCTTAAGCTTGCGATACATTCGCTTTAGCGCCTGCTTAACAGAATTCTCCGTAATCCATAGCTCACTACCGATCTCCGCATTAGTTCTACCCAAAGCCACTAGGTTAGCAATCTCTAGCTCACGCGGCGTCAGCTGATCGCTCACTAGGATGGAGGTCTTGGAGTTTAGGGGTAGCGTGTAGCGTAATACGGCCGTACGCTCCGATAGATGCAAACAGATAGCGCTTAGATCCGTGACATCTTGAGCGTTGAAGGCAGGCATAGTCTTGTTGCGAGTGCAGCCTACTGAGCCGACTATCTGTCCTGCTTGAATAAGGGGGCCTACCATGACGTGCCAATGATCCGGACGAGGACAAATAATCTTCCAGGCTTTTGGTGTAGTCACCATTTCCTCGTGGACTGGCGTGTGGTGTTCTGTCATGTATCCAGCCAGCGGATTGCGATCAACAGAAAGAGCTACATCTAGCACCCTGCGCAGTTTAGGACTGGCCTGCTTCCACTGGTCAAAGAAAAAGATACCAGCGCGACTAGCTTCAAAGTACTCCATTAGTGCAGGTGTGAGGTGCGATCGCATCTCGGCCCTATCATTAACCTGTTGAATTGCTTCAAATAGAAGCTGCAAGGAGGTCATTGCTCTACCCATTACTCTAGCTGTTCTGCTGGCCATTGCGCTGGCCTTTGCTCTGGTCAAAGAGTACTCGATCGAGGTCTTTGCCCAGCCAACTGCTCTTTCTAGTATAGGGACAGGACAAAAGTCCTATTACACCGTTCCTAAACACGATTATCAGCAAGGAGCAATATATGCACATGCCAGAAATGCCCAGCTACGCGATCGGTCTTGTTTTCTACCCTGGCATGACCGCCCTCGACGTTATCGGGCCACAGACCGTGTTCAGCTCGCTTCCCGGCGTTCAGATTCATCGCCTTTGGAAGACACTAAACCCAATTACTACAGATGACGGTATGGTCATCACACCCGATACGACCTTCGCAGAAAGCCCGCCTCTAGACGTTATCTGCATCGGCGGTGGCTTGGGCCAAAACGCAGTCGTAGATGATGCAGAGATACTAGACTTTCTATCGAGGCAGGGCAAAGACGCTAAGTTTGTGACCTCGGTGTGCGGTGGGTCCGAATTTCTAGCGAGAGCAGGATTACTAAACGGCTATCGCGCGGCAACTCACTGGGCGGCACGAGAGAAATTAGCCAGCCTAGGCGTTGCCGTTGGCACAGAGCGAGTTGTGGTAGACCGCAACCGTATGACTGGCGGTGGTGTAACTGCAGGCATCGACTTTGGCCTTACTGTCGCCGCGGCGCTCTACGATGAGGATACTGCAAAGATTGCGCAGCTCCTCATGGAGTACGATCCAGCCCCTCCTTTTGATGCAGGTTCTCCTGAGAAAGCGGGTCCTGCGGTAGTCGAGAAGGCGATTTCTTTTGTATCAGGTAGCTTTGATCAAGTGAAAGCGAAGGGAGTTGAGATATGAAAACCACCACAGAAATTGATTCCACAACGATGTTACTTCACTCAGGTGATGACCCCACTGGGTGGAAGCAGCACGTTTTCTATGGAATGACAATTGCCTTTAATCTATGCCTAGTAGCTCAGGTGATGACAGTTGGTGTTGCCTACTTTAACAATCCGGTTTGGTGGAATGTTCATGTCTGGCTAGTACGTGGATACAGCGGACTGCCTCTGCTGCTCTGGGCAGGAACGTGGTTTGTTCCACTTCCTAGCAAAATTCGCTCGCTTTCAATGGGCTTAGTTGTCTTACTTGGGCTACAGTTCTGTAGCATTCACCTCAGAACACCTTTCCATCTAGAAGTGCTTCATCCTTTAGTCGGCTTCTCGCTGTTTTATCTATCTTCAAGTCTTGTCCATTCAGTTGCGCGCAGCAAATCCTCATGACCTCGAAGGCTGATGTCATTGAATAGTTAAGCCGTAGATAGCTAGCAACGACATGAATACACTGTAAGTGTTATTGCCTGCGAGCTTTATACTCTAGTACTACGCTTGTCCTCTTTGTTTCTGCAGCCGCCGCACATTGTCGTACCCGTCATCCTTATTGCCAGAGCCAGCCCCCAGCCTAGCAACGGGTAGATAGCCCAGGTAACAGCTCCTGCTATCCAAACGTTCAAGATCAGTAGGAAGGTGTTGGTAGACAAATACGGCAATAGCTCGAACCGATAGAATCGCTGACGGCGCTGCTGCTTTTTCTGCTGCTGCGCTTTTTGCACGGTCCAAGATTCGACGGCATAATTCAGCGTTGCTTCATCGATAGATAGCTCTTTAGCCATCTCATTTAACTGTGCTTCTGAAGACATATCTCGTCTCATTGCAATTGTTAGGATCTGCTGTACATCTTCTGAGGAGAATGTTCTCAGCTCGTTTTTAGTACTCATATCACTGTCCTCCAAGGCGTACTATTGTTTGGATACGTTAGGTAGAAGTTGCTATCCGCTGCGCGGCGCTGCGAGTCTTTTCGGAAATTGGAATATGCTCTGTTGCGGCGGCAAGTCCATAAGCAGGCATATTGCCGTAGATGCATTCACAATCGGCAGGATCTATTTTGTAGGTTTCGTGCCAAATGCCGACGCTGCCGTCATCACCCACTTCCTTCCTGAATTGCTGCCAAGACTGCCAGTGTGGATCGCTATCATTGCGGGCAAAGCGCGTCAAATCTTCGAACGAACGCCAGTAGGAAACCATACAGGTTTCTAACGGCCACATTCGAAAGAACATGTGTGAGCCTAGCATTCCTTTTTCTGGGTGGTTGGAGAGGGTTGTCATCATTGGCCCCATCGCAGTTGCAACAGAAAGCC
>NZ_DS989904.1:2043399-2097285 GCF_000155595.1 Synechococcus sp. PCC 7335
ACACAAGGCTCTGAAACGTTTGCCGTGTAGCGACCGGGAAAGATGTGGTCCATATTTACCTACCTTTGTTTAGCCGTTTTTGTTTGATTTTGATCCTGGCTCTATAAAGTTACTTCAAGCCAAGGAACGTCATGTTTGATAACTTTGTTTACATCGTCAACATTGAATTGATCCAAGATTAGCGCACCTATGTTTATGATGTCAACATCTGTATGATAATGAGCCTACGATGGGAGTTAGAGATGCCATGGCAAAGAAGCAGTCCTATCATCACGGAGACTTGCGGCAGGCATTGGTGAGCGCTGCCTTGGCACTTTTGCAAAAAAAGGATGTGCAAAGTCTTTCGCTGCGTGAGGTCGCTCGTGAAGCCGGGGTCTCGCATGCGGCGCCATATCGACACTTTGAAGATAAGGCGGCGCTGTTGGCGGCGATCGCAGCGGAAGGCTTTACCAAATTTGGTGAGTATCTACAAAATGCAGTTGACCAGACCCCTAATCAACCTGTTGAAAGCTTGCTGGCAACAGGCGTAGCCTATGTCCGCTACGCGCTAGATCATCCGATTCATTTTCGGATAATGTTCAGTCATTACCCGCCTAACCAACCGATCGATAGTTCGCTGTATGAGGTATCTACTAGCACCTTTCAAATTCTGGTAGATATCATCGCGGCTGGACAGAGTGCGCAAATTATCCGCATGGATCAAGACG
The DNA here is from genome assembly GCF_000155595.1 of Synechococcus sp. PCC 7335. Taxonomy (NCBI): domain Bacteria; kingdom Bacillati; phylum Cyanobacteriota; class Cyanophyceae; order Synechococcales; family Synechococcaceae; genus Synechococcus; species Synechococcus sp. PCC 7335. The sequence continues at coordinate 2,044,107 of NZ_DS989904.1, forward strand.
CTGAGTTTCTGGCCTTGGGAAAGTGGTCGTTAGTTCATGGCATTGCCATGCTGCTACTTGACGGCATGCTCACTACTCAGAGAGATGCTCAACTGGCCCTTGCGGAATCGCTGGTAAGAGATAGTTTGGTTAGCTTGACGATTTAGATTGATATAGCCATCCGGTATAAAAAGCGAAAAGCTGCACTAGCGGTCGAACTAACCCGAACAAGGAGAAATAGAATAGGGTTAGCAATGCTCTAATGCGTGGTTACAGCGATGGATAAGGCGTTTGTTCGAGAGACTGCGGCTGTTGATAAAGTTGAGCAGATAGCCGAGCTCAAAGCGTTCATCCGTAAGGAACGAGATGCGCGTCAGGTGAAGAAGGCGCTGGCGGTCAAACTGTTGTACGAAGGGCACGGCTATCAAGGCGTCGTCGATGTTCTGAATGTATCGCTCGGCGCTATCAGCGAATGGAAGCAGTTGTACGAAGCGTCCGGGCTAGCTGGGTTTGTTCCCCAGCACAAGGGCAAGAAGAGCTTTCTAAGTGGTGCTGAGAAAGCAGCGGTGCTGGCTTGGCTAGGTAGCAAACGTATCTGGACGCTCGGCGAGCTAGAGAGTCATCTGGCAGAAGACTACGATGTGGTCTATGCCTCGAAACAGAGCTACTACGACCTGTTCGAGTCAGCGGGTATCACCTGGAAGAAGACAAGCAAAGTCAACCCGAAGGGCGATGCTGAGGCGGTGGCGGCAAAAAAGCCGACATCGAGCGCTGCTTGGCGCACTACCGAGACGAGATAGGGCGTGGGCAGCTCAGAGTGCTGTTCATGGATGAATGTCACCTGATGAGTGCTGACCTGGAAGGCTACGTTTGGGGTACTAGAGGTCAGCGCGTCGAGGTGCCGATTGTGAACGAACGCGACCGGCAAACTTACTACGGTGCGCTCGACTTGCTGAGCAAGCGCGTGTTGTTTGGGGCTTACGGCGCTGGCAACACGGCTAACACCATCGCCTACTTGCGGTACTTACAAGTGCAGTTCCCACAGCAAAGACTACTGTTGCTATGGGATGGGGCGAGCTACCATAGAGCTCATGAGATTCGAGACTTCCTAGCACGGACCAACGACGGCCTACCAGCGTCGCAGTGGCCGATTCACTGCATTCAGTTTGCGCCCAACGACCCGACTCAGAATCCGATTGAAGATGTTTGGCTACAGGCAAAGAACAGTGTGCGACGATTGGCAGGACTGAAGCCATCATTCAAAGGCGTCAAGTTCTTGTTCGAGCAATTCTTGTCGCTGGAAGTCTTCGACTTTCCCAAGATGCACATGTACGGCTCGTTTTCACAAATCATCTAGGATGGCTATAGTTTCTTATTGCCGGGCACGCATTTTCTATTAGAGGCTTCACACACCACACCTAATTGCTTGATATAGGATGGATATACCTCAAAAAGCACATGTGTAATTTCAGAAAGTTGCTCTTTAGAGCAGTCTGCTTGTAGCCTTCTATGTCATCTGTATCAAAGAATTCCGCATCAAAGAATTCCACTCTTTCCAATCTCTCTGCACACTGGCCCTCCAAAGTCTGCCTGCGGTTGGGGCTGACGCTAGCAGCTTTGTCTTTAGCCTGTACGAATGGGCAGAACGCTACTGCGCTGGGAAGTGGAATGGAAGAGAATGCTTCACCGCTTTCACAGGAAGAGGCGATCACTCAAAATGAACCGGGTATTGAGACAGACTCTGCTAACGCTGATGTATTAGAGGCGATCGCCTCTTCCCAAGTCATCTACCTTGCAGAAACCCACGATAGCAGGGCCGATCACATCGCTCAACTCAACATCATCCAAGCGCTAGATCAAACGAATGCGATCGCTATCGGTCTAGAAATGTTTCAGCGCCCTTTCCAGTCCGCTCTAGATGACTACCTAGCTGGCGACATTACTGAAGCAGAGCTAGTAGAGCAGAGCGAATACGAAACCCGTTGGGGCTTTGATTGGGAGTTCTATGCGCCGATTGTTCGCTATGCCAAAGATAACCAAATTCCGGTGATTGCATTAAACACACCGACAGAAGCGACTAGACAAGTTGCCCGCGAAGGGTTAGAAAGTTTAGATGAAAATCTGCTGAAGTACGTTCCACCGATTGCTGAGCTCGATACCACTAATGAAGCGTATCGAGCTTCTGTTGCCCAGGTCTTTGGCGCTCATGGTCATGGCAGCAGTCTCAACTTTGAGAATTTTTTTGCAGCGCAAGTACTGTGGGATGAAACAATGGCTGAGAGTGTCGTCATGCAGCTAGAAAAAGAGCCTGAGCGGCAGATGGTTGTCTTAGCAGGTGAAGGCCATATCGCCTTTGATTACGGCATTCCTAGCCGCGTAGAGCGTCGCCTTCCCGAGATTGATCAGGCTAGCGTTCGGCTAAGTACGGTTGATCAACCCACGACGCCTAACTTTACCGATTTCGTTTGGATCACGCCCTAGATAGCGCTGGCGGTCAGGACTAGGAAATAGAGCTAGAGACTAAGAAGCAGTCGAAATCGTCTCTGCGGCTTTTGATGCTCGCAACTGACCACAAGCGGCGTCTTTTTCTAAGCCACGAGAATAGCGAACGCTAACGGCAATTCCTTTATCTTTGAGCTGCTGGGTAAAGCCTTCGACTCTTGCTCTGCTAGGGCGCTGGTAGTCCACTTCGCTGATTGGGTTGTACGGAATCAGATTCACATGACTTTGAAAGCCGCGTAGTTCTGAGGCCAGCTCTGCGGCGTGTTCTGAGCGATCGTTCAAATCAGCTAGCAAAATATACTCAAACGTGACTCGGCGACCCGTCATCTTGACATAGTCTCGGCACTCGTCTAGCAGCGCTGAAAGGGGATACTGCTTAGCGCTAGGAATTAGCCGAGTGCGTAGTGCCTGGTTGCTAGCGTGCAAACTGACGGCGAGGGTAATCTGCATTTGCTGTTCGGCTAACCTGCGAATATGGCCTGGAATGCCTACCGTCGATACAGTCATCATCCGCTGACCGATGCCGATATCTTGGTTGAGTGATCGCACCGCACCGATCACCGCCTCCGTATTCAGCAAAGGCTCACCCATGCCCATAAAGACAATGTTGCTCACCCGCCGCTGGAAGTCTTCTTGAACCGTTAGTACCTGATCGACAATCTCATAGGTTTCTAGGTTGCGTGTAAAGCCACCTTTTCCCGTCGCGCAAAAGTCACAGCCCATCGGACAGCCGATCTGCGAAGAGACGCAGACAGTCAGACGCTTATCAGACGGGATGCCGACCGCTTCTATAATCAGCCCATCTCTAAGCCTAAGCAGGTATTTGATAGTGCCATCAGGCGATTCGGAGCGGTGGTGAATATGTGATCGCCCTACTGGAAAGCCGCTTACCTCAGCGCGCCATTTTTTTGAAAAGACCGTTACCTCGTCTAATGAGCGAATTCCCTTCTGATAAATCCACTGATGTAACTGTTTGCCCCGGTATGCAGGCTGCCCATGCTGTATCACCCATTCAGTTAAAGCTTCAATAGAGCGGCCCAACAGCGGTACTACGGCTATCTCTTGGGGCGAGTCATCATCCGATCTTGCATTATCAGATTTTGATTCAAGCTGAGGCTCTGTAGTCGCTGCTAACATTGGGTTCCTATCTTGCTTTTATTCTTTGATTCTAACGTCGCCGTCATTCATTAGATCGACTAGCCCTTCAGTCAGCGCCCTGGGGTCCATAAATAGCACTTTGGAATTGTCACTTTCCCCAATCTTTTGGTTAGCTGCGACGTAGCGTTGAGCTAATAGATAGTGCAAGACTTCTTTACCGTTACCAGTGTTGGCGATCGCCTCAGAGAGCAAACGCATCGACTCAACGTCCGCCTGTGCTTCAGAGATCTTGGCATTCTTCTCGTAGATAGCTGCTCGCTCTTTTTGCATGGCATCGAGCACGTTCTGCGGCGGATCTAGCTTTTGAATCTCGACCCGATTGACTTTCAAACCCCAAGGCTCGGTTGCTTGATCGAGTTCCCTTAGCAAGGCACGGTTGATCCTATCGCGAGATGAGAATAGGCTTTGAAAATCCATCTTACCGACTTCAGAGCGCAGCGTTGTGGTGACTAGCTCGCTCATCGCGAACTCGACATCCTCGATCGCATAGTAAGTCCGCTCTAGGTCATAGATTCGCCAGTAGATAATGGCATCGACTTCTAGGTTTACGCTGTCTTTAGTGATGGCCCTTTGTGGCTCAATATCAAGGGTCTGTTCTCGCAGAGAATCTTCTAGCACCACAGATTCTACTACCGGCACAATTATATTCACCCCAGGGCCAAGCTTACGATTGTATTTGCCCAATCGTTCTACTAGGGCTGCATTGCCTTCTTTAATGATTCGTACTGAACTAACAGTGTATCCAGCGATCAGAAAAGAAAGAATGGCCAGAATTGACGAAACCATGAGTGAAGACTCTACAAGTGTGCTCTTTGAGTAGCACGTTTGATTAAGAAAGTATATCCCTATCGCTTGAATATGTGAGATTTCTCGCGAAGGGACCTACAGCGATCTTTTGACGATCTGCTAAGCATCTGTTGAAATCAGCTCACAAAAAGCGGGCATAGTAAGCCTACCGAGACAAAGTTGAGCGCATAGTCAAGTGGGGCTGTATGCCTATTCTGTCAGTTAGGTGGGTTCGTCAGGCGGGTTTACGCTCGCTGGCGGTTACGGTCTCTATTGTCCTAACTCATCTGATAGCTGCACCTAAGCGTTTCAATCGTCCTAAATACCAGCATCTTCACTTTGAGAGATTATGAACCTTCATGCTGCCCAAACTTGCATATCTGGGTTTCGGCTCGGTGCGCTTGGTCTATCAGTAGGCGTATCCACAAGCGTAGCTAGCTGGCTAATCACTGAGCCCGCCGCCCTAGCCCAAGTCTATACTGCCGATCCTGTTTGCTACCTTCACGGGGCTGACGGTCGGCAACATGATCTCACTGCGCTATGCAGCAGCTTCGGTACAGAAGCCGTTCCTACGAATCAAGATTCAGTAGAAACAGACCCCGAGACAAATCCTGGAACAGGCGTCGAGGTAGATCAGCTCAGCAACCCGCCAGCCTTAGAAGATACCATGCGTGCTATTGACGAGGCCACTCGCCTATTAGACTTACCCAACCTATTAGATTTAACTAACTCTGATAGCTGACGATAGCTGATCGGTTACAACCCATTCATCTCTGGGGCTCACCAGTGTCAGTGTCGATTGCATCTTCGGGCACCAGTGCTGCATGAGTAGCAAAGTGAACGATATTGAAGTTGTTCGAAGCTTCTAAATTCAAGCCGCTGAATGAAGCAGAGGCAGCTCAACGATGAAAACTGTCTGATTCATACCGCTATCGACAGTGATAGTACCTTCTAGATGCTCTACTAGCTTCTCGATCAAAGCTAACCCTAGTCCTGTACCGCCTTGCTTCCAAGGATCGGCGCTAGGGACTCGATAAAATTTGTCAAAAATGAGATCGCGCTCCTCCTCTGCAATCTCTACTCCCGTGTTGGTCACGCAGATTTTCATCGAATGGGGCTCACCGGTTATCTCAACTTGAATAGAATGCTCAGGCGGCGTATATTTGCAGGCATTGTTGATGAGCTCTGTGATAATTCGTTCAACGCTGGCCAAATCAGAAATCAGCTCGGGCAGATCTTCTTTGATTGTGAGGGTAAGTTCCTGTTTGCGGCTATTCGTTCTAGGTTTGAAGCCGTTAACTATGCCGGGCAACCAACTAGAGATTTTGATAGGCTGGATCATCATGGGATGATTACCAACATCTAAACGCTGAAGGTCGAGCAGGTCATTGACGAGGCTAATTTCACGTTCGCATTCTTCGTTCAAAACGCTGTAATAGCGGGCTAGTCGTCCCCTCTTAGCCAACGGTTTTTTTAGCTCTTCTTCGTCCATGCCGTATTCCTGCTTCAAGGTGATACCCAGCATTTGTATGGCGACTCTCATACTGGTCACAGGCGTACGTAGCTCATGAGAAACGGTGCTTAGAAAGTCATCTTTTAGCGTATTGACGTGTTCTAGCTCGCGGACTTGCGATTGAGATTCTTGGTAGAGTCTGGCTTGGCGAATGGCTATTCCGCACTGGTTGGTCACCTGCTGCACCAACCGAATCTCTGATTCAGAGAACCATCTGTCCTTATCGTTAATCAACCACAGGTCACCTAGCACAACTCTATCATCCTCAATCGGCGCGGCAAACATCGACACTCGCCCCCGCTCCGGGTTAGGAAAAATAGAGCAAAACTGCAAATACTGACCTGCTAGTAATAGTTGATAAACCTCGGGGTAAGCCTCTAGAGACGATACTCGACCGCGCATGGGTGCTAATCCTGCTGCGCATTCATGTAATACCGTTGAGGTGCCCTGCTCTAAATCGTAAAGCGCTGTGTTAGCAGCTTTTGCATTCAGCACTTCTACTAGTTCATTAACTGCTGTTTGCAGAATCTGCTGCTCATCAAGGCTTTCTCGAACGCGATCAGTAATTCGCTTCAGCGTAGATTCTAGCTGTTGAGCCTTACGTAGCTTGGCTTGATTCGACTCTAGCCGTTTATGAAGAAGATTGTTATTTTCACGTATACAGGCTAGCGCTGTCATATCTTGTAGCGTATTAACCAATGCAACAGTGGTTTCGCCTCCAGACTGAATGCCCAAGTCGGCTGTACTGAACAGTCGGCGATGTCCCACCAGATGCTGCGTACCATCGGTGGTCTCGAACAACAGCGGTGTTTCGCTCTGCCGAGCGCTGTCGAAGAATAGCTTATCTTGCTGAGTGAGCTGCCTTGCTAGCTGCTGGGGCAAAAAGTCGGCTTCACTGCGACCGATGATCGCCTCCGCGGGCAGACCGATTAGCGCTGCGCCAGGTTCGTTCACATAGAGCCATTTGTGGTTAGCCGTTTTTACATAGACAGGCTGAGCGATCGCATCCAACAGTTTCCACACAGCTATCGATTCAGACGGACCAGTTGATAAGTTCATTACGCAATTTGACAGGTGTCAAGTACTGATAGGATTGTCCGATTGAACTCTCAAAATATAAATCATTCTTGATTTGTTGAATGCTGCCTTAGCATATTTCAGTGTATTCACATAGCCCCTATTGTCTTCGTATTATCTCTACTGCTCTAAAGCTATGCCGCTTCTCCAGCCTTCAACTCAGCCCTATGGTTCAGCATTGATTTCCCCTGAGACGACGGCCGATCTTGCTGTTGAGTCGGCGCCACTTAGACTGGGTATTATGGCTTCTGGTAGCGGTAGCAACTTTGAAGCGATCGCCGCTGCTATCACTGCTGGTACGCTCAGCGCCACTATTGAAGTTGTCATTTACAACAATCCGACCGCCAAAGTTGTTGAAAGGGCTCAGCGCCTGGGCATCCCCGCCAAGCTGCTTGACCATCGTACTTTCGAGAGTCGAGAGCAATTGGATGAGGCGATTATTAACACTTTTAGTCAGTTCGATGTGAACTGGGTAGTGATGGCAGGCTGGATGCGCCGGGTTACACAGCGACTAATTTCTGCCTTCCCAGGCCAGATTCTAAATATTCACCCTAGCCTGCTGCCTAGTTTTCCAGGGGCCCATGCTGTAGAGCAGGCGCTCAAGGCTAATGTTAAGATCGCGGGCTGCACTGTTCACTATGTGGAGCTTGTGGTCGATAGCGGACCGATTATCATGCAAGCTGCTGTGCCCGTACTCGCTGATGACACCGTAGAAACGTTGCAAGCTCGAATTCAAGTTCAAGAGCACCTAATCTTTCCGCGCGCAATTGCGCTTGCCGCTGGGCAGTCTGGTCAATGGACTCATAACGATTAACTTATAGGTCCCTTTGACTAGAGGTTCCTTTGACTAGGTACCTTTGATAAACTGAGCCTGGTTAACCTAAATCAATTGGCTGAGAGAAGCTAAGTGATAGTAGCGTTGATGACACAACTTTTGATTGACCTTTTGACTGGCCTCTTGACTGACATAGGGTTGGTGTCACGTCATACGAAGAGTCACGTTGCAAGCTAGTTTGCTGGAATTGAGATGTAAGAATCACTCTAGAAGTGAACTGCCCTCAAGGGTAGTTTCATCTTGTAGGATTCTTTACCTAGCGAACTAGTACCAAAAAAACTAGTTCATCCCTTTCGGTGATGCTAAAGATTGAACTTGTATAGGATAACTGGCTAGTGACCTCAAAAAGATTCCGCTAGCCTTTCGTCTTTTGAGCTGACTTTTCCATATCTTGGTTCTACTATCTTCGCTTTTGTGTTCGAGCTTTTGCTCAACGGTTCTCGACTAACTGTTTTCTATCTAAGCTAAGTCCTTCTAACTAAGCTAGGTCCTTCTAAGCTAAGTCCTTGTCCAACATCTTAGTGCGCTACGCACAATGCCCTTGACTAATTCTCTTGAACTTTCTAGATGGATGCTTTTTTCTATGGGCATCCGTATTCGTGTACATCAGCTATTTTCCTTGCCGCGATCGCCTTTTTTGGTGATTTCCAATCATCGCAGCTTTTTGGATGCACCACTCCTGATGGCTGCGACTGCTCAGCCAGTCCATTTCGCTTGTCATCACTACATGTCTCAGGTCCCGGTGATGAGTGATATCGTCGATGCGCTAGGCTGTTTTCCGCTCGATGGTCCTAAGCAACGAGGACGAACTTTTTTTAAGCAGGCTACTCATTTTTTACGCTCACATCAATCTATTGGGGTCTTCCCTGAAGGCACCAACCCTATGGTTGAAATCCCCCCACCTGATCGAATCAGCGACTTTCATCGGGGCTTTGCTCACCTCGCTTTGCGCGCACCCGTTGAGGACTTAATGATTGTCCCGGCTGCTATTATTGCTCTAAAGGAAAAGCAACAAGATACCGTTCCCTTGCGTTTGCTAAGTTGGTTTGATCCTAGTGAGCCTTTGTTTCAGCAAGCAGGACGCCACCCGGCTGTGATCTATCAGGATGTAGCTGTCGTGATAGGAAAGCCAATCTCAACCACAAATCTACAAGCGCACTACCACGGAAAGCAAGCCTCGCAAGTGGCCACTACGTTAACCAATACCTGTCAAGATGAGATCCAAACGCTACTGAAGAGCCGCTAGCAGCAGGTAGATTAAAAAGATATCTGTAGAGAGATCGGGTTCAAAGCTCGATTAGACAAGGAAGATTGGATACCATTAAATTTATAAAACCTCACGTAGGACTAGAAAAAGAGTCGGCGCGATCGCCCTTACAGCCCCTCTTTATCTACTTACCGGGGATGGATGGTACAGGAAAGCTATTTCACTCCCAAGCCGATAAACTATCCCATTGGTTTGACCTACGTTGCCTATCACTGCCACCTAGCGAGCTAGCCGACTGGCCGACATTAACTCGCCAGGTTAGTCAACTAATTGATAATGAGCTAGGAAAAGATAGCACTCCTTCAGGCAGGAGAAGAGCGGTTTATTTGTGTGGTGAATCCTTCGGAGGCTGTCTAGCAATGCAGGTGCTGACGGACTCGCCGTACCTGTTCGAGAAGGTGGTGCTGGTTAATCCAGCGTCTTCTTTTCGGCGATTGCCCTGGATGCAGCTAGGATCGCTAATCACTCATCAGATGCCTAATCTGATCTATCGCTATGGCGCGCAGGGTCTAATTCCTTTTTTGATAGAACCTTTTCGAGTGAGTAACCGCGATCGCACCGCGCTTGTCAATGCAATGGGCTCGGTCCCAGCCAAAACCGCTGCATGGCGCATGAGTTTGCTAGGTAAATTCGATATAGAGCGGCTGCCGTTGGAGCGGATGACTCATCCGGTCTTGATAATTGCAGGCGGCAACGATCGACTACTCCCTTCTAAGCGCGAAGCGAATAGCTTAGTGGCACGATTTCCCAATGCAAAAAAGACCCTGCTGCCAGAAAGCGGCCACGCCTGTTTGATCGAGAGCAAAACTGATTTAGCAGAAATCTTACAGACTCATCAGTTTCTTCCTAACGCAAAGGGCTTTAGCTATCAATCTTGAGATCACCCTTGGAAGTTGATGTTTGCCATACCAACTTCCTCTATCCCAATTTCATCTATTATTGAGAAACACCGAAAGAGATTAACGCAGCCTAACCCTACATACCCATGTCTAGACGACTCCTCTGCTGGTTCCGTCAGTTTGTGTGCTTTAGCGCAACCGTCTTGCTCGCTTTCCAACTGCTCAGTGCCCCTGCCTTAGCGACTAGCTTGTACAGTATGCCGCAAAGCCCTGATGGGAAGTGGTTCATCGATGAAGCCTCACAGGTCTCACGGTTGAATGAGGGCAAGATTGAAAGTTCACTCAAGCAGCTAGCTGAGGAAACGGGTAATGAGGTTCGTTTTGTTACGATTCACCGGCTTGACTATGGCGAAACGGTTCAGGATTTTGCCGACGGTTTAGCTGAGCGCTGGTTTCCTACGCCCGAAGCGCGGAGTAATCAGACTGTGATTGTATTAGACGATGTCACTAATAACATTGGCATTAGCGTTGGTGAAAGTGCGGCGAAGATTGTAGATGAAGATCTAGCGCAGAGCATTGTTGGCGAGACGATGAAAATACCTTTGCTCAAAGGAAACCAGTACAATCAATCTTTTTTAGGTGCAACCGATCGGCTCGTGGCTGTGCTCTCAGGAGAGCCTGATCCGGGACCTCCTGAAGCGTATGACGATACCGTTGATGTCGATCGAACCTATGCTACTGCTGAGGAAACAGAGGCAACTCGAGGTTCTTCAACGACAGTCGTGATTGTATTATTGATTGCAGCTACGGTCATTCCTATGGCTACTTACTACTGGTATATGTCGGTAGGCGGCTAGCGGATAGATAGTTTAGCTACCTTAGGCGCTACGTTTAGCAAGGGTGGCTTTGGGTAACCCTATCTAGGGCTGACCTAGATAGGGTTACCTTAGAGAGAAGAAATCGCTATAGGCAATCCGCTATCCTAGTTAAAGTTTCAGTGCGCTGTTGCATAGCGAAGTTGCGTAGCGACACGGATCTGCCGCAAGTCACCGCAAAATAGGTCATACATTATTAATGGACTGGTTCAATCGACTGCCGCGCTGGATGGTCTGGGGTTTAGCCTTGCCGCTCTTGACGCTAAATGGATGGGTAGCACTACAGATCTTTGCCTATTTTCGAACTCAGTTCACTATCTTCTTGACAGCAACGCTGCTCTCTTTTGTGCTGAACTATCCTGTTCAGTGGCTATCACGATTTCGACTGAGGCGATCGCTAGCTATTTTGCTAGTATTGCTAATTACTGTCTCTGTGCTGGGGGTGCTAGGGGTTATTCTGGCACCACCGCTAGTTGAGCAACTCAATGAGCTGTCTGGACGGTTACCGTCTTGGATAGACTCTAGTACGTCCCAAGTGACTGCTTTTCAGAATTGGGCAGTTAGCCTCAACCTGCCAATTGATCTTTCTCGGCTATCGACCCAGCTTCAAACCAGAATCACTACCCAGGTTCAGACCATCAGTGCCAGCATTTTGGGGCTGTTGCCAGATGCCATCAGTAGCGTTGTCGATTTGGGTTTGACGGTGGTGCTCACTTTCTACTTGCTGCTGCACGGTGAAAGGCTTTGGGATGGGCTCTATCAATGGCTACCAGATTCCTGGAATGCTAGGGCTCGGCCTCTGATCAAACAGAACTTTCAGAATTATTTTTTGGGACAATTTACGGTTGCGATGCTGATGGGCACCGCGATGACGATCGCCTTTGTGGTGATTCAGGTGCCGTTCGGTCTGCTTTTTGGGATTGCCGTTGGTGTGATGGCAATCTTCCCCTTTGGCCCGGCGCTGAGCATTACGATTATTAGCTTCTTAACTGCCTTGAAGAGTATTTGGCTGGGGGTACGGGTGGTAACGGTAGCGGCGGTGATCGATCAAGTGGTGGAAAATGCGATCGCCCCTCAGCTCATCGGCGGCTTTGTCGGTCTCAATCCTGTCTGGATTCTTGTCTCACTTTTGCTAGGGACTAAAATTGCAGGCGTGCTAGGGCTGATTGTGGCTGTGCCAGTCGCTAGCTCGATCAAAAGCATCTTTGAAGATCAAAAGATTCCACCTTCTCCTTCCAAGATGATTGATAAGAGCGAAGGCCAGCCGTCTGATAGCTCGGCGTTGGCTTCGGCCTAGCTTCTGTATAAGGGAATCTGTATAGCTAATTCTCGCTTGGTGGCTGCTTATAGGCGCTCGGCAATCTGCTTCAACCGCTGTAGCTGAGCTTCCATATCCTGCTTGGTCCAGGTAGCTGCAAACTGGTTGAATCCAAAGCTTACTAGTGGATTAGGAATCGTAAATTCAAATCGATTTAGCAGCGTTGTTCCATTGGCTTCGGGCTGGCACTCCCAACGATCGCATCCTTCAAAAAATCCGTCAAATCCCCACACGACTAGTCCCGGTTGACGTTCGATTACGGTGCTATGCAGTGAGGGTGTTAGCACTGGAATCTTCAGCTTGAATTCAAATTCGCTACCTAGGGTCATTTGCCACTCACCCACTGGCTCACAGACCAAGGCTGGATTTAGCCACTGATGCATCAGGCGTTGCTCTGTAAAACAACGTTCCACAGTTGTGGAATTCGCTCGGATAAAGATAGATTGCTCGTAGACAGTCACAGCGATCGCCCCTCCAAAAACATAGCAGCTCTCCGAAGACAAAGCTGACAGATAATTACCCAGTATCATCGGCAGTAATAATCACAGCGCTGTTAGCAGCTCTTTCAAACTCAGCAGTCGCCTCAATTGTCTCAGGTACGTCGAAGAAAGCCTGGGCGATCGCATCGGAGAAAGTGAACGTATCTAGGCCATGTTCTGCCAGCTCAGGGATATCTTCTATATTGCGAATACTTGCAGTCAACACCCGAGTGGTAGACTTCACGCCCTTTAGCACCTGCTGCATCGTCGCTACTTCAGCAAAGCCATCTCGACCACTGTCGTCAATCCGTCCTAAATACGGCGCCACATAGCTAGCTCCGATCGCTGCTGCGATCAAGACCTGACGAATGGAGTAGACAGCCGTCAGCGTGACCGGGATACCGGAACGAACTAGCAGCTTGGCCGCTATAGTGCCCTCTCGAGTAGCAGGCAGCTTAACCACGATTCGCTGATCGAAGCTGCTAAGTAAATTACCAATATTCAGCAGCGTCGCCGTAGACTCGCCCCAGGCTTGCAGATGAACTTCTTGCATACCTAAATCGAAGGCCCGCTGGGCTAGCGATTTTAATGTGCTAGGCGTACAGTCAACGCCTGCTCTTTCTAAAAGCAGTGGATTACAAGTCACTCCATAGAACATTCCGGTTGGCAGCCACCTCTCCCACGCCGCTGTATCGGCGGTATCTAGATAAAGACGCAGATTAGGTAAGCTATCTATCTCACCATTTTCTAAAGTGCTTGCTCCTAAAGTGCTTGCACTTGAAGTGTTGGTTTTTGAAGGGCTCATTTCTGAAGTATTTAAAGGCCTCATTCACTCTCTCCTCCAATGACAACGTCTTTTATCCTCAAGCTCGGACCTCCGCAGCCGACGGCCAACCCACTCTGTCCGCCTTTACCACAGCCGCCTGACTCATCCCAGTAAAAGTCATCGCCGATCGCCTCAATGTTAGCCAGTGTGCTAAAAACATTGCCTGATAGCGTCACGTCCTGTATAGGTTCAGCGACTTCGCCTTTGCGAATCATCCAGGCTTCACCAGCAGTAAAGGTAAATAGCTCACCGTTGGTCTGTCCGCCAATCCAGTTACGCGCGTAGATCCCTTCGTCGATTCCAGAGAATAGATCGGTGACAGGTGTTTCGCCGCGCTCAATCCAGGTATTTGTCATCCGGACTAGCGGTGAATAGTGATAGCTTAAGCAGCGAGCATTTCCTGTTGGTGCTTCACCTAGCTCCCCGGCAGTTTCGCGAGAATGTAGTCGACCGGTTAACACACCGTCTTTGATTAGCTGAGTGGTTGTAGCGGGTGTGCCTTCGTCATCGTATAAGTAGCTCCCGCGATGCCCTAAAGGGGCCGCACCATCAAAAATTTGTAGGTTCTGCGGACCAAATCTTCGTCCGAGAGACATCGTTTCTAGTAGCTCTGGATTCTCATAGATCATGTCGGCTTCAGACAGATGGCCAAAGGCTTCATGGACGAATAACCCGCTAAGTATAGGGTCAATGACGATGGTGTAGATGCCCCCTTTAGCTGGAGGCAGCGTCAGGGCATTGACGGCGCGATCACCTGCTGCTTTTACCTGGTCCTCTAGCCCTAATACATCTTCATAGGCACGCCGAGATCCTACCGTTTCCCGACCAGTTTGTACTTTCTCACCCTGTCTAGCCGTTGCTGAAAACCGCATCTCTAGATCGGTCCAGCTTTGTTCGATTAACGTGCCTTCTGAAGTGGCGATTAAAACCTGCTGATAGCTGTCTTCGTAGCGTACGGCCGTTGAAATAATCTCAGGATGCTCTCCCTGTAGGACGTCAATATAGTGATGGCATAGTGTTTTTTTATCAGCTAGTGAAATATCTCTTGGATCTGTTCCTGTTAGCGGCAGCCTGCAGGTGGTCTGAATGATATCGATAGGGGCTAGCTGAGTGGTATCTCCTCCAACCAATCGGGCAGCTGCGATCGCATCTTCCATCCGGGCTGATAAATCACTCAGTCGGTTAAAGCTCGCAAATCCCCAACCGCCTCTATAGCAAGCGCGAACCTGTCCGCCGACAGCAACTCCCTCACTTAGCGCCTCCAATGCCTCTGCTCGTAGCCGAATCTCGCAACCCTGTGACTTTTCCAAACGCACCGCCAAGTAGTCCACCCGGTGCCGATGTCGAGCAATCAAATCACTCACTTGATCCTTAAAGCTCTCCATACTCAACCCTCTTATACTGAATCGGATGTCGATTAACTTTATCTGTTGCCGATATTTACCGCAGCATTCTTCTGCACCTCTCTATCTCCCCTACCACTCATTATTCGTATTAACATAAAGCTTATCCCCTTCTTACGAGAGGAATGCACCTATGACTGGTGAACTTGGCTACTCCCTACCTCCCGCTATTCGGCGCATCGCTGCGAACTTCAAGCGAGTTGGTTGGGCAAGTGTGTGGGTGCAGACTGTCATCGGCGTGATTGCCAGCATCTTGTTCGTATTCAACGCGTTAGAGCCTAACACTGGTTTTTCTAGCGCCTCTGCTGATCTGTTTACTACGATCGGACTATTAACTATCTTTGTCAGTGCATTTTGGGGTTTTCGCTACGTTCTTTTGGGCCGTAAACTCAGCACTACTAACCCCGACTTACGACCCAAGCCGAAGGATGCCATCAGAGCAATTCGTATTGGTATTTCTATCAGCCTGATTGGGATGTTGATTACTATCTTTGGGGCTGAAGTTGTCATTGCCGATCTGTGGACCCGATCGCTGCGGCAGGTGGCTACTTTTGGTGCGCTTAGTCAGGATTCGTCAGCTTTTATCAATGCCGCCGATATCGCCGTCGTCTTCTCAGTGATTAATGCTATTTTCGCGCACTACGTCGGTCTGTGCGCTTCGATCTGGCTAGAGTATGTCACCAACCGTCAGTAGCTATCAATAGCTATATGATGTGTAGCTGATGTTACGAAGTGCTAAAAGCGCGATCCAGGCTGCTGTAGAAAGGCCAGTTCTGCTGGCGTGCTCTCGCGACCTAGAATTTCATTGCGATGGGGAAATCGTCCGAATTGTTTAATCACGTCTCGGTGCCGCTTTGCATAGTCTAATCCGCCTTTGAGTCCCTTATCTAAGTCGGGAACATCTTCGATCAAGCGCTGCATGAGTTCGACGCAGTGATCTTGGTAGTTCATGTCTTCGCTGTGCTCGAAGGGTAAGTACACAAAGAAGCGGTATGCGGGTATCAGGTTTCGATCAAGGCCAGTATCAACTAGATACTGAGCCACTTCTAGCGCCTGAGCATCAGTTGCAAAACTGCGTGGTTGACCTCTATATATATTTCGTGGGAACTGATCGAGCAGTAGTATCAGCGCCACTGCTGAGGATGGCAGTGCTTTCCAATTCTCGTAGACACCTTCGGCGGCTTTTTGGGTATCAGTTAGAAATTGATTACGGATCTGTTCATCAAAGGTCAGATCTTTGATAAACCAGGCCTTGCGATAGTGGCCGTAGTCTGAGGCGGTAGAATCACCAAACCAAAAAGAAAGAATAGCTTCAACCCGCGATTGAGACCCATCAAACCCAACCATTTTAGATGCCAGCCTCCTAAGTGATAATCGTCTCGACGATTCTAGATCTCATTTTAGAAACAATAGCTTCTGACAGATTGCAAGCCACTGACATTTCGTTAAAAGCCTGATTAAACAATCGGTAACATGGTTACGCGAAAGTTTGACCAGGTCAAGAAAGCTTTCCTACTTAGGTGGTACTAGGAACTGGGTTGTACTAGGAAAGAAACATCACAGAAAATCACGTCCGTGTGAAAAACGATGTCAGTTGTACGTTTTTTGACTTACCCTAAGCCATATATTTCAACTCACGTTGTATGTCTATTCTTTCCATTGTGATTGCAGTTGTCCTACTGCTAGCTATCTATTGCTGGTTGACAGGCTATCGACTCCCTATCCAGGGGCGCAGTGCTAGTGGTCACCGCACTAATAGTATTCCTCGAGAAAGAGGTGTCTCTAGAAGTACCCGTAAGCAGCTATTAAGACTGGTTGGCGGGAATGCCTCAGTCGCACAGCGTCTAGTGCGCGACGTTAGAGATCGCAATCCCGGTCGGCCGGAACAATGGTGCTGGGAGAAAGCTATCTACGATATTGAGCGCGATCGCAGAGCTTAGAACTAGTTTCATAAAGCTATTGCAGGTAGCCTATAAGCGATGTCCTTTTAATTCATGTTCTCTTAATAGAAAGCACCTAATCTCGACGACGAACTCGGGTAGTCTTAAGAACAAGAAAGCCCATATTATCAGGTTTTCTTTATTCACTCTTCTGTTGGGCATACTTACAGCAAAGCGTTTGTAGATCCTAACTTGTAGATTCTAAATAGCGTCGGAAACTTCGCAGTGTCCGAAACTTAGTACTATAGCTTTGGTCACTTAGCTTACGGCATAGTTACTGGCTATAACCCTTGTGTTTCAACAGGCTAAGTGACTCGCAAGGCACGAATGCATCCGCGCCTTGCTATATGTCTACTGTTTATCTGAAAATAGAAAATAGAGGAATATCCTAACGATGACGCAACCGAAGCGAGCACTAATTACCGGCATCACCGGGCAAGACGGTTCTTATCTGGCCGAACTGTTGCTGAGTAAGGGATACGAAGTCCACGGCATCATCCGCCGCACTTCTACTTTTAATACTGACCGGATCGATCATATCTATGAAGATCCTCATAAAGAAGACGCCAAACTCTTCTTGCACTATGGTGATCTTAATGATGGCACCATGCTCCGCCGCATTTTAGAGCAAGTCCAGCCAAACGAAGTCTACAACCTTGGAGCACAGTCTCACGTTCGGGTTAGCTTCGACTCGCCTGAATATACGGTAGATACCGTAGCAATGGGTGCGCTGAGACTGTTAGAGGCCATTCGCGACTACCAACAGCGAACCCGCAGCGAAGTCCGTTTCTACCAAGCTGGTTCTTCCGAAATGTATGGCAAAGTCCAGCATGTTCCCCAGTCAGAAGAAACCCCTTTCTATCCCCGTAGTCCTTACTCCTGCGCCAAAGTCTACGCCCATTGGCAAACCATCAATTACCGCGAATCTTACGACATGTTTGCCACCAACGGCATCTTGTTTAACCATGAGTCTCCTCGTCGTGGTGAAACGTTTGTCACTCGCAAGATTACCCGCGCGATCGCTCGTATCGTTACCGGACAGCAAAAGAAGCTCTACCTTGGCAATTTGGATGCTAAGCGAGACTGGGGCTATGCCAAAGATTATGTCAAGGCGATGTGGTTGATGCTCCAGCACGACCAGCCAGACGACTTTGTCATAGCCACAGGTGAGACCTACTCCATTCGTCAGTTTCTAGATATTGCCTTTCAGCACGTCAATCTTGATTGGACCGATTTTGTCGCTTTTGACGAGCGCTACCTCAGACCAGCTGAGGTAGATTTGCTCATCGGTGATCCAAGCAAGGCAAAAAGGATCTTAGGCTGGCAACCGGAAGTTAGTTTTGAAGAGCTGGTAAAACTAATGGTAGACGCCGATTTGGAAGTTGTGAGCGAACAGCCAGTCACTAGCACTAACGGTAGCTTAAACGCTACTATCCGTCGTCAAATTCTCGGCTCTATATCTTAGTCTCCGCCTCGTAGTTTCCGCAAAGCTAGTAGGGTCTTAGTTCTTAAAAGACTAACGGGACTTGTGGAAAAGTAGACTAATGTGATCACACTGATGTGAGCAAACTGAGCTTGCAGACATAGCAGATACATAACGGTACATTAGGTGATGTGGCGAACCTCGCTGGGTCTACTCATAGCATAGGCTGCAGATATAGAAAAATAGTATTTTGTTCGTTTAATAGCGGTAGGGATAGATGGAACTAGCCAATAAGAAGATACTCGTCACAGGTGGAGCCGGTTTTTTAGGAAAACAGGTAGTAGACCAACTGCAGCAAGCTGGGGCTAACCCCGACGATATTCTGGTCATTCGTTCGCGCGATTATGATCTGACTGAGATGGATGCTTGTAAACGCGCCGTCATTGGTCAAGATGTGGTCATTCACCTAGCTGCTCATGTAGGCGGTATTGGTCTCAATCGAGAAAAGCCTGCAGAGCTTTTTTACGACAATCTGATGATGGGTGCTCAGCTAATTCACGCAGCTTATCAGGCGGGGGTAGAAAAATTTGTCTGCGTTGGCACCATCTGCGCCTATCCAAAATTTACCCCTGTTCCTTTCAAAGAGGACGATCTTTGGGCCGGTTACCCTGAAGAGACAAATGCCCCTTATGGCATCGCTAAAAAAGCTCTGCTTGTACAGCTTGAAGCCTATCGTCAGCAGTACGGCTTCGACGGTATTTATCTACTTCCTGTTAACCTTTATGGCCCCGAAGATAACTTTGACCCGCGCAGCTCGCACGTTATTCCAGCGCTTATTCATAAAATTCACGAAGCTCAGATCAACGGAGACAAAACGCTGCCTGTTTGGGGTGATGGCAGTCCTACACGCGAATTTCTCTATTCTACAGATGCCGCTCGTGGCATTGTAATGGCGACTCAGCACTATTCTGATGCAGCGGCAGTTAACTTAGGTACTAACAGCGAAATCTCTATCAAAGATCTTGCAGAGTTGATCTGCGAGGTGATGGATTTTGAAGGTAAACTTATTTGGCAAACTGACAAACCGAATGGTCAGCCTCGTCGCTGCTTAGATGTAGAGCGGGCTAAGCAAGCCTTTGGATTCGAAGCACAAACCGATTTCCGTGAAGGATTGAGAAAAACGGTCGAGTGGTATCGTCAGCATGCACAAACACTTCAGCTCGCTTAAGTTCATAAAAAATAGAAACAAGTCTTTGAAAACTTCTATAATTATGGCGCAGTGCCCCTAGCGAATTAGCCGCAAAATAGTATGGCAGAAGAGCAAACCCCATCGAACCAGAACGCTGAGAACCAGAACGCTGAGAACATTGTGGAGGGTGCGAAACCTAAAGATACGGTTGCAGAGACTGCAAAGCCTGATGCCGATGCGAAGAACTTAGAGCAGTCGGACGATAAGAAGTCAGGTGAACCGGTTGCTAAGGTAAAAGAAGATTCTGGAGAGACTGCTAAGGCTGGTAACCAGCCAGCCGGCAAGACAGTTGGCTCCGGTGGTTCAGCGAAGAAGCCAGCGGCTAAATCTGAGGCAAAGTCTGGAGATAAAAAGCCAGCAGCGAAGAAGAAAAAACCTCCCAAACTGGAAGATAAGCCATTTAATGAATTTATGGAGCAGCACTACTTGCCTAGCTTGAAAGAAGCCATGGCGAAGGAAGGCATTGAAGAGCTGAACCTAGAATTTGCTAAGCGTAAGCTAGAGGTGATGGGCCAAAGTGGTGGTGATCCCTATTGGCAGGTTCAAGGGCAGTGGACAGAAGCGGGTGAAGGCGATCGCCAATTCAATATCGCTTTTATTGATGAAGATATTTCAGGCCAAAAAGTATTCACACTGACTTCTAATGGCGCAGTCCCTAGCACGGTTGAGCAATTTATGGGAGATGAGCGGCGAATCACATTAGATCTGATGGTGCTGTATACGCTACAGCGACTAAACGGTCAGAAGTGGTTGACTCGAAACTAAGTCCTATCGACCTGATATCAACGGGTTCTATGAGCTTTGATAGGGAGCTTTGTTAGGATACCTATGCCTTTGCCGCTATCAGAATCATAACGGAAGGGATAAGTTGAGTAGTAGGTACTTATATTTGGGGGATGATGGTCCCTCCAGCCCAAGTGAGGCTTCAACAAGTGAGGCTTAAGCTACAAAAGATCAGAAGTGAACAGACTATGAGCGTTGACTGAACTTTCTCTAACTGCCCCTACCGTCTATGTTTTTTCTGTTGCCAGGCATCTTCGTATCGACGTTCGTTTACACTAACTGATTTCTGCAAATCTACTACTGGGTTTGGATAGTCTACCCCTAGTCTGACATTGAATTGCTTTTGCTCGACTGTCTGTAGTGTCCAAGGCGTATGTACCTTTTTCGCTGGCAGCGTTTTTAATTCTGGTAACCAATGCTTAACGTATTTGCCTTCTGAATCATAGTCTTTAGACTGTTTGGGAATGTTGAAGTAGCGGAAACCACGCGCATCGTTCCCAACGCCGGCTGTATAGTTCCAGTTTCCCCAGTTGCTGCAGACATCGTAGTCGATTAGTAGAGACTCAAACCACTCTGCACCCATGCGCCAATCGATTCCTAGATTCTTAGTTAGAAAGCTAGCTACATTCTGACGCCCGCGATTAGACATAAATCCAGTTGCCGCTAGTTCTCTCATATTAGCGTCGATCAGCGGATAGCCAGTTTTTCCTTCGCGCCATAGATCAAATCGCTTCCAATCTTGCTGCCATTCGATCGGTAATCCACGAATTCCTCCCTTACGAAATATCTTGCGACCATACTTCACACAGACAAACCGGAAGTAGTCTCGCCACATTAGCTCAAATATCATCCAGTAAGTTGAATTGTTTTTCTTTCTCTCTCTTTCGTAGCGCTGGACTTCTTCGTAAACTCTGCGAGGAGAAAGACTTCCATTAGCGAGCCAAGGAGAAAATTTGGAAGAGTAATCCGCGCCCAACATCCCGTTACGAGTCTCTTTGTACCGCTGAAGTCTATCAGCGTTCCAGAAGTAGTGCTGTAGTCTATCAAGTCCTTTACTCTCTCCTCCTTTGAACGGAAGAACGCCTTTCTCGTCAATCGGAGTCCGTTCTAATCCGAGATCGGACAGGCTAGGAAGCTCTCCAGGTTCTATTTCATTAGGAAGAGAGGGTAGTTTTTCTGGGGTTGGAAAGGTTGGGAAAACCTGAGTGTTCTTTTCTATGGCTTTGCGAAACTGCGTGAACACCTCAGGTAGCTGACTCACTTCAAACGGCAGGTCATCAGGATGATATAGCGTTGCACCCCAATAGACCTCTGAAGTGACTTTGAGCTGGTTTAGAACAGTTTCGAGGCGCTGTTCTACTTCTATTTCTTCTGGAGTGACTTCTTCGTGCCAATAGACAGCGGCGATGTCAAAAGCTTTAACTAAAGCTGGAATCTCTTCTTCTGGCTTCCCTTGAAGAATAACTAGGTTACTACCACGCGATCGCAATTCTGCTTTCAAAGCCGCCACTGTCTCAATCAAAAACTGAGCCCGATAAGAGCCTGTCTTCGGAAAACCAAACGAGGTTGCTTGAAACTGTCTAGGATCGAAACAGTAGACAGGGATAATATCTGCGCCTTGCTCTGTAGCCCGATGAAGAGGCTCGTGATCGTGAAGCCGAAGATCGTTACGAAGCCAGAGAAGGATGCGCATTTGAAGTGAAATAGACGAGTTTTGTAGCTATAGCAATCTGCAACTTAGCTCAACCCATTACTAGAAGCGGTAACCCTTATCCCGTAAAGCGCTAAGCCCATAGCAAGCCGCTAATACATCAGCGATATGCTGGATCTCATAGTACGACAGTGCTATCTGCTAACCCTCTCTACTTAGGCATAAAGCGCAACCATTAACCATCTTCTAGTGCAGTGTTTTAGCGCAGCGTTACCTCGTTCATCTTGGATTCAATCTTGGCTTGAATAGTCGTAGGAATATCCGAAAGGAGATCATAGCCAGTGGCAATTTCAATGCGATCAACCGTAGTACGATAGGGCAGCCAATTATCTTCGATGCGATCGCTATTTGGCATGTCGACAGCGATCACCTGCGTGCGCCGGGTCACCTCATCTTCGGTGGAATCCATCACTACCATTACCTTCCATAGCCGACCTGGAATAGTTGCTTTACCGACCGATCCTTTATCACCATAGACTCCACCAATCACGTATAGCGACTTGCCTTGTTGATGAACTAGGTCGCGTCCATATTCTTCTAAGGCGCGCCATGGTCCCCGATTGTTTTCCTGGGCCTGCGGAAAAATATTGCTCATCAAGAAAGTGATTGAGTTGTCTTTTGATGTTGAGGTGCGATCGCCTGATGCGACCATATGGCCCCGATCGTAGCCGCTACGTTTATACTCGGTAGGGGTCACCTGATAGAATCCTTGAGGCAACCCACCATCCACGCGAAAATCATCTTGCCGGCTGCTTTTGCCTAACCAGCGGGGGGCGACCCACCAGCTAGCCCAATTCAAGAGATTGCGATCGCGACTGTAAGAGAGCACATACTGATCTCGCTCAATCAACAAGTTGTTAGGATCTTCTTGTCCAGCGTTACTTGGATTACCGAGACTTAAATGCTCATTGTTTGAGAAATAAGTCGCTGGACCCAAGCTTACATCGGTTTGAGGTAGCTGTTCGCAAGCTAGTCCATTTCCGTCTCTATCTAGGCCATAGTAATCAGATGGAAAAGATGATAGAACGGTTTGAGCAAGCTGTTGATTTTTGAAATCTCCACAATCACAGTAGCTATCAACACAAGGGGGCAAGCTAGCGTAAATGTCTGGTTTATCAAACTGGTCGCAGCTAGATAAACTAATGGCAAGCAGTATGAATGCGCTTTTTAGTAATCTCTTCACCCAATCAACCCCTCGATATAACAGCCTTATCCACCACTAACCCACAACCGAAAACAGTATATTTGAACCATTTTTCTTTTGTACTACAAGCGCATTCGGTGATTATGACTGGCTCTACCAAACAATGCCCGATCACAAACAGTAATTAATCAAAAGGCTTAACGGCTTCCTTAATAGTTCATCCACGCAAAAGCTTGAGCGGTATACTAAATCCGTACAGTTTTTTAGATTTCACCTATGCTCAGTACAGTTATTTCCGCGCTAAAGGCTTTGTTCCCGGCCCCTGAAGTTCAAGCTCATTGCGATGGCCCCTGCGGTGTGTACGATCCGTCTTCTGCTCGCATTGCTGCAGAAGCAGTCGTTTCTATGACAAAGAAGATATTAGACCTAGAGCACCCTGAAGGTGGTGATACTCAAGCCATGGCATCTTACCAAAACACCATGTCTCGGTTTATCGCTATCAAAGAAGAACAGGCTCAAATTACCAAAGATGAGCTGTTGATTCTATGGACTGACTATTTTAAGCCCGTTCATTTAGAGAAATATCCTGATCTACATGATACTTTCTGGAAAGCTGCGAAGCTCTGCTCTGCATGCAAAGTGGAAGTTAGCACTCAGCACTGTCAAGAACTCATGGACGCGGTTCAGAAGATCCATAACATCTTTTGGGAGACTAAGAGCCGTGATGTATCTTGGTATACCGCTAGTTAGTGAGTCAGTAAGCATACATCTGTAACAATAGACAAAGAGGTTCTGCAATCGATTAAACGATGTTGCAGAACTTTTTTTGTAAGGGTTCTAAACAACATACAACAGGTTGTTCGATCTCTCAGGTAGGATAATTCAGTCAATAACTGCTTCAATAGCGATAGCTTCTATAGTTCGCGGCTATGGAATTTTGTAGTCATAAAGTTTTACGCTCATGAAACTTAGGCGCGATTGGAAGGAGATTGGATTTTGGACATTGGGCAAGCGGTGGCGGTTTCGAGTCACAGGAAATTCGATGTTACCCACTCTCCATTCTGGTGAAGACGTACTGGTACATCCTCTTTCTAGAACGGTTAGGCTCTTCCCAGGAGACATCATTATCTGTCGTCATCCACAAAGGCCTAGCATTAGGTTGGTAAAGCGGGTAACGGAAGCTTTCTATGATGGCAGCTGCTATGTGCTTAGTGACAATAAATCTGAAGGTAGCGACAGTCGCTCTTTTGGCGTAGTTGCTCGTGAGTTAGTTATCGGCAGAGTGACTAGTCGATTAATTTAGGGAGAAGATGATGTCGGCATACAAAATTAGACTAGCTACGCCCAGGGATGTCATGGCTATTTTTGAGCTGGTCACTGCGCTTAGCGAGTATGAAAAGCTAGCTCATGAAATGGTCGGGACGCCAGAAGATTTGCATCAAGGGTTGTTCGGGAAAAAGCCTGTTGCCGAAGCTATTGTTGCCGAGTCCGATGGAAAGACGGTAGGATTTGCGCTTTACTTCTACAACTTTTCTACCTTCTTAATGAAGCCAGGAATCTATCTAGAAGATCTTTTTGTATCGCCCGACTATCGCCGTCAAGGAATTGCAACAGGACTGTTAAACTATCTAGCCAACCACGCGGTAGAACAGGGATGCGGCCGCCTGGAGTGGAGCGTTTTAGACTGGAATGAAGACGCAATTAGTTTCTACAAAAAGATAGGCGCAGTACTTATGGAAGAATGGACAGGATGTCGGCTTGCTGGAGAAGCGCTGCTTGGTTTCGCCAAAGCAGACAAATGAGTCTTTCTACATAGCCTTACCTAGAGACTGTTGTCTTTAGTCCCTTCTTAGCAACAACCGCCCTAGTCCTGGCGATGGTTGAGCAGGCAAAGAAAGCTAGGCAAATAAGCTTCATACCCTAGCTGTTCAACTTGACGTAAATCAACTTGACGGAAAACAGTACAATTACGACTCGACTGATTGAGTGTTGGTTGAATTGAGTACTTATCGCTTTGGTCACTTAGCTTACAGCATAGTCATTGGCTACAGCCCCTGTGTTTCAACAGGCTAAGTGACTCGCAATATACGAATGCATCCGCACATTGCTATTAGCTAAGCTGCACAGTTGATTCTTTGTAGTCAGCAATCCGTGTTTGGCCAACGCATTTCAAAAGTTGTTGTTGAGTTCCAAGAGTGAGTCCAAACATACTAACTCTTCACGTTTCACCGCTTCGTTTGGTAGTTTTCTATTTTCTATGGGGTTTATCCCGAAAAAAGAAGGTGTTCATTCTAGTCTGGATACATACAGCTACGGTAGATTCACCATAGAACCCCTTAGTCTTTATGAAGCGCTACGACATCATTCATCAGACAAGCAGCCAGATGATCGGTCACTTGATTAAGCCAAGAAGTCTCAAGACAGAATCGCTTCAGGCAACTGAGCGATCGCTAACAGCGCGACTAAACCAAAAAACATCTTGTTACCGCCTAGAAAAATGCCTAAGCCAAGAAGTCGGTAAGAGAACTTTTCTGGCAACAGATATTCATTCAAACTTACAAACGATTGTCAAGCTGCTTTTATATTACCCAGACCCCCAAAAGAAGGAGATAGAAGAGACGTTATTACAGTTGCAAGAAGCGGGTTTACAGCCTTATCAGTTACCAGCAACACTTCCCTATATAGAATCCTTTGAAGTAGAAACAGCATTAGGGCCAGCATTAGCCTTAGTCAAACCACTGGTCAAACCATACGTTCAGACCACGGAGCAATCTATATCTACAAGAAAACGCCGCAAAGCTGCCCTGTCCTCGCATCAGGCATTTCCTGTACCACAAACAGCCTATGCAGACTTTAAAGTGAGCGCTGTTTCAGATAGCCTATCTATTCGATGTTTAGAGTCTCGCATCTGTACAGGCATCGTTGCTGAGGACGCAGGCGAAAGCTTAAAAAATTGGCTATTGGCGGTTGTCGGTACTGTTACCTTTGTTGGCGGTGCCGTTGCCATGACTGGCTCTATTGCCATAGGTGTTTTTGTCGCCGTGCTACTTCCGCTTTTGTTTGAGTGCATCATTACTCTAGAGCACAAGCAAAGAACAGTACGGAGGCAGGCGATCATTAGACTTAGTCGCAAATCTAGCGGGCGTACCTTCTTGAGCCTCACAACTGCCTTGATGCCGAAGCTGAATGGAGTGAGGAAGGAGAATGCACCGCTACTTGAGAGTCAACTTCACTATTCTCGTCTGTCAGTGAAAGCGGTCACAGTCGCCCCTGCTTTTTTCTTCTTCCTCAACGACTGGAACTTATTGGGTGCCAAGCTAACGTTCACTTTCTATAATCACGATGCCCCTAGCCCCTGCCTTTGTGTGGTTGGCAGCTATCAAGAAATTCGCTGGATTCAGCGTCATCTTTTACGGTGGGCAAAGGCAGATAGTCCAAGCGCGTAAGGCTGATAGATAGCTCGCGTTACACTAGAACTGAACTCAAATTATAGAGATTTTATGACGGTTGGTATTTGGGTGTTAGGCGATCAGCTTTGGTGTGCTCAGTCGGCGATCGCTAGCTGTGAAGCAAACAAATCTGATACGCCAATTATCTTGATCGAATCAATCGACTATGTAATAAAGAGGCGATACCATCAGCAGAAGCTAGTGCTAATTTGGTCAGCAATGCGCCACTTTGCCGAGGAATTAAAGGCAGAAGGCTGGCAAGTAACCTACAAGATAGCCACGACCTTTCAAGCACCGCTCGAAGAATGGATCGAGCAAAACAACATCGACGAATTGCGGGTAATGGAACCCGCAGATCGTCCGTTTGCAGAGTGGTTAGATGCGATGTCGCTAGACTGCGAGATTGTTCAAACACAGAACAATCATTTTCTATGGTCTACAGCAGAGTTTGAATCGTGGGCTACATCTCGTAAAAGCCTTTTAATGGAGTCGTTTTATCGAGAAGGGCGAAGGCGGTTTGATATTTTGATGGATGGCAAAAAGCCAGTAGGGGGTCAGTGGAACTTCGATAAGGAAAATCGGAGACCGCCGAAAGGAACGATTTCACCGCCAAAGCCACTGACGTTTGAACCAGATGAGATTACGCAAACCGTGATGAAAACGGTGAAAACGGCTGACTATTCAACGTTCGGCGAGTCTGATAGTTTTGGTTGGGCGGTGACAAGAGAGCAGGCGTTGCAGGTGCTAGACAATTTTGTGCGCGATCGTCTTACTACCTTTGGACCGTATCAAGATGCGATGGTCACTGGCGAAGATACAATGTGGCATGCGATGCTATCACCCTATCTAAACATTGGACTATTGCAGCCGATGGAGGTAATTGATGCAGTCATTGCTGCCTACGAATCTGCTGCTAATTCAGACCATCCTATTCCACTTAACAGCGTGGAGGGCTTTATTCGTCAGGTTCTCGGCTGGCGCGAATACATGCGCGGCATCTACAACCACGTAGATGCTGACTATCCTTCGCGCAATTATTTTGAGCATATTCATTCTCTACCCGATTTTTTTTGGACTGGTGACACCAAGCTAAACTGTCTCCACCAGACCATCAACACGCTCAAACGCACTGGCTATGCCCACCATATTCAGCGGCTAATGATCCTTGCCAACTTTTCTTTGATCTCGGGCCTTTCCCCTCAACAAGTAGAAGATTGGTTTCATGCTGCCTTCATTGACGGCTATGACTGGGTGATGCAAACCAACGTGATTGGCATGGGCCTTTTTGCGGATGGGGGCATGCTAGCGACGAAGCCCTATGCATCTAGTGCAAACTACGTGAATAAGATGAGCGACTATTGTAAAGGGTGCAGCTATGACAACAAAGCTCGAATAGGCGAGAACGCTTGTCCATTCAACTTCTTCTATTGGGATTTCTTAGATCGTCATAGAGAGAAACTGAGTTCTCAGGGACGAATGAACTTTATCTTAAAGAACCTAGATCGAATGACAGCAGAAGAACTATCTGAAATCAAGCAGCTTGCCAACCATTGGCGCGAAGATAATTGATCCAACTTATACCCACACTGAAGGCATCTATAACAAGGTATCTATAACAATGAACAGTTCCTTAAAGGTCAAGCTCACCTCGGTAGGTCTTACTTTCCTGATAGTGGGTTTGGCGAGCTGTGGCACTCAATCTGTGACCAAAGGAAGTTCAGCGGTCACAGAATCGTCAGTAGATGAGACGCCTGCTAGCGTTATCGCTGTAGAAACTACAGAAGAAGCCTCAGGCTATCTTTTTTCGGTGACGGTGCGTAGTCCTGATACGGGATGTGACCGCTATGCAAACTGGTGGGAAGTCATCACTGAAGAGGGCGACTTGATCTACAGACGCACGCTCGCTCACAGCCATATTGAAGAGCAGCCCTTTACGCGATCAGGCGGGCCAATTGAATCTGATCTTGTGACCGCTCAGCCTGTGATTGTACGAGTTCATATGCATCCAGATGGCTATAGCGATCGCGCTATGTCTGGCACGGTTGGTGAAACGTTTCGTCAAATCACCCTCCCAGCTGATTTTGCGGCAGAACTAGCTGAATCCAGTCCTTGGCCCAAGGGCTGTGCGTTTTGAAGAGTAGCTCAGTAGATAGTTAATCAGGCGTTTCATTAACTGGAAATCGGTTGATTAGATAGGCAGCCTGCCTAGCATTACTGCGAACGGATTCAGAAAGATAGGGGACATGAGGAATCTGGGAAAGAAAGTCTAGGGTCCGGCGCAATAGCCTGACAACATCGCCTTCGTCGAGGCTGGTATTGTCACAGAGTACTTGCCATTCTGTTTCGAGCGCCCACTGTTCTACAAGAGCAATTAAGTCTTCTTCTAGCCAGACTGGAATTTGAATATCTTGTCTTCTTTGTGCTTGAAAGATACGTCGTCTAAGACTGCGTAAACCGCCAAGCGCTTCTAATACTGGCCGAGTAGCGTGATAGCGAATCCAAGTGTCAGATCTATTGTTTTCCATCAAGATACCAGCGCAAGCAGCAGCAAACTGCTGTGGCTCTAGGGCGTCAAACTCTCCAGAAGCAAGAGCCATGCCCAGCCAGAGTTCGTTATCGCCACGAATGGCGGCGCATAGCTGACCCATCTCAGTCGGAGTATTTTCTTCTAAACACTCAAAGTCTTCGAGCACCTGCATCAGGCTGACGAATTCTAGCCAATAGTGATGCGTGTAGTTTTCGTATTTTTGCAGACGATCGCGTCTTTCTTCTTCCAGTTTGAGCAGTCGTTTCTGTTGCTTGACAACTGCCTTTGGATTCTCTAATTGTGCCACCGGATTCTGCGCCAGCTTTTGAGCGACAGCTGCAGCTTTCTCTTGTTGTTCTTTGACTTCAGGTGCCTGCGTTTCTATTGCCGTGATCTCAGGTATTTTCGCGGCTACAGCCGCGGATACTTCGTTCCCTTTACGCGATTTTCCGGGTGAATAGATTAGATCTACAGGCGGAGTGAGGTCGTCTGCTGCGCGAAGGCGACTTCCTGCTGTACCAGCGGACCTCTCAGGGAGTGCCGCCACATCTTTTACGGTCGCTACATACCAGCGGTTATTCGCTCCTAAGCAGACCAAGAAGGGAAACTGCCCTGGCCCGGGTACTTTACTCACTAATACAGCCGGTAGTGGCGTCGCTACTTTAATATTCTTGCCTTTTAAAGAAAGAACTGTACCTGCCATCGCGAAGGAAATAGCGACTGGCTCTAGAGTACCAATGCTTTCTTCTGCCTGCTGCTGTAGAATTTTCAACAACCTTTCTTCTTCTCGTAGCCAACCTCGTAGTTTTTCATACTCAGCCAGCGCTGCCTCATCGATATAAGCTAGCTGATCTTGTAGGACGGCAATATCTTGTTCTAGCTTGGCGATCGCCTTTTTCTGAGGCGCTAAGTGTAGCGTTGCTAGATACTGCCCAAAACTCCTTTCAATGAGCTCTTGAGCTTCTTCGGCTGTGTGAACTTGCAGCAGATTTAGCACCATGCCATAGCTTGGTGTGAACTGACTTACTAGCGGATCTGGTGGCGCTAGGGCTAGGCTCGCAGCTTCCTTTGCGCCTTCAAAAGGAGATTCTACAGTTACCACATGGCCTTCTACATCCATGCCCCGTCGTCCTGCTCGCCCCGACATTTGCAAAAACTCGGATGCGTGCAGCAATCGGTGACCGCTATCAGTGCGCTTAGAGAGGCTCGCAATCACAGTTGTCCTTGCCGGCATGTTGATACCTGCTGCTAGCGTCTCAGTTGCAAAGACAACCTTAATGAGTCCTGCTTGAAAGAGTTCTTCTACCAGGCTCTTCCAAGCCGGTAATATTCCAGCATGATGGGCGGCGACGCCACGATACAACGGTTCTAGCTGATTGGTGCGAATCGCTTCCGGGTTGCGTTCAACAAAGCGATCAATTCGCCGTTTCAACAACTCAGCTTCAGCGGCGCTCACTAAGTTCATACTAGCTACAGCCTGTACCGCCTTATCGCATCCCTTGCGGCTGAAGATAAAGTAAATAGCAGGTAGCATATCTTTGGCTTGGAGCTGACTCACCACCCCTGGAAGCGTCGCACCCGCCTTTTTCTTTTGACCACGCTGTCGGCGAGGGGGTTTGCGATAGTTCTTTAGCCGAGGATGAATGCTCGTCTTCTGATTATTGAGGAGCGGGAAAATGCCCTTTTCTACTGCAAAGTGAAAGTTTAGCGGAACCGGACGATAGTCCGAATAGATTAGCCGGGTAGGCCCATGGACTTCGTTGATCCAATCAGTGAGCTGGCCGCCATTTTCGATGGTGGCAGAGAGGCCTACTAGCTGAATTTCTGGAGGACAGTAGATAACCGATTCTTCCCAGACAGTGCCCCGTTGGCGGTCGTTCATGTAGTGACACTCGTCTAATATGACTGCCTGCACATCTCGCAGGGATGTGCCTACTTCACCAATAGTGGTGCCGTAGAGCATATTACGAAAAATCTCCGTAGTCATGACGACTACAGGCGCCTCTCGGTTAACAGAGCTATCGCCTGTGAGCAGACCCACACTTTCTTCACCAAACGCTTGCTGAAAATCTCGTAGTTTCTGATTAGAAAGTGCCTTTAGAGGCGTTGTGTAGAAGACGCGACGCCCCATCTCTAGGGCACGGTGAATAGCATATTCACCTATAAGGGTTTTGCCAGAACCGGTAGGTGCGCAGACGATAATAGACTGACCTTGGTTTAAAGCTGCGATCGCATCTATTTGGAAGTCGTCTAACCGAAAAGGAAATAGGGTTTCAGGCGCTAACACGAAGGCATTTAGAGTAAGGGAACCCCTCTATTGTGCCAGTGACAGGAAAAGTCGGGGAAAATTAGCTCTCGATGTGAGTCTTCAGTGAGATATCTGCATTCATCAGCCTAGGAGATAGGGCAATTTCCCTTTGCGCTTGCGGCTTTCTCAAAGGCCTCCTGACTCTCGCTCGGTATCTTAGCGGTGATGTCTAAGTGAATTTGTGTCACTTCTGGCTCTTTGCCCTCAGTCGTCGGCAAGATTTACGAGCTTCATACAATTGCCACATCATTGTCACTCCGTTGTCAAAATCGCTAGATATCTTGAGAATGTTCCCTAGAAAATCAAGCCGTAAGCTATGACAGCCAATCATTCTGAACACGTTCCAAGCAAGCATTCTTCTAAACGTAGCATTGCAACTTCTTTGGCACTGGTTCTATTAGGTGCAGGCACAGCTACGGCAGGCACCTATGCCGCGATGGGTCCACTGAACCAAACTGCAAATAAGGCCGCTATCGTCGAGTCATCTGACCATCCCGAGCCTATGCCAGTTAGCTTAACAGTACCGGCCGAAGCCACCTCAGTTGCTGAGGTTGTTCAGGCTGTAGGACCAGCGGTTGTCCGAATCAATGCTTCTCGGACAGTTACTCAGAATGCGCCTAATGTCCCTGAGAGTTTTCGTCGTTTCTTTGGTGACCAGTTTCCCTCGCAGATGCCTCGAGAAAGAACGCGAAACGGCGTTGGCTCTGGTTTCATTGTCAGTGAAGATGGTCAGATCTTGACTAACGCTCATGTGGTAGAAGGTGCAGATACTGTGCAGGTAACGCTGAAGGACGGTCGTACGTTTGAAGGCACGGTACTAGGCAGCGATCCAGTGACAGATGTGGCAGTGATTGATCTTGATGCAAATGATTTGCCTACGCTGGCTGTCAGTGAGGCAGAACTGCTGCCTGGAGAAGTTGCGATCGCCATTGGTAATCCACTTGGCCTAGACAATACAGTAACTGTCGGCATCGTCAGCGCCACCGGACGCACCAGCGGTCAAGTAGGCATCCCTGATAAGCGCGTAGACTTTATCCAAACAGACGCAGCCATCAATCCTGGGAACTCCGGTGGGCCATTGCTCAACGCTCGTGGCGAAGTAATTGGGATGAACACAGCTATCATTCAGGGGGCAAATGGCATTGGGTTCGCGATTCCAATCGATGCAGTACAGCGCATCTCTACCCAGCTAGTTGCGGATGGCAAGGTAGATCATCCCTTTATCGGGATTAGGATGGTGAACCTGACTCCTGAGGTGCGTGACTCGATTAATCAAGATCCTAATAATGGCTTTAGCGTTGCTGCTGATAGCGGCGTGTTAGTCGCCGAAGTAGTTCCTGGTTCACCCGCGGCTAGAGCAGGCGTAAGATCTGGCGATGTCGTTAGTCAAGTGAACGGCGAATCTATTTCGACTGGCCAAGAGGTTCAGCAAGCGGTCGAAGATAACGGTCTAGACAGAGAGTTGCGCTTAAATATTGATCGCAACGGTGATAATAGGACACTATCGTTGCGCCCGCAGCCGCTGCCTGCCCAGAGTTAGCCTTTTTGTTGATCAACAGAAACAGCTATTGAGCGGGCTATTGAGCAATAGCTTTCTTTCCTCACACCAAACTTAATCCCCACACCATGGCCGTGACCTGCTCTAGCAGGGTTGCGGCTTTTCTATAGCGCGTTTGTTACCTAACGAAGTACACCAGCACACGGAATAAGAGAGTACGTGGTGGAAGTAGATCTAAGTGTTCACACAAAGACGTTTGCACGGTAGGGAAAAATAGTGAAAAACTGGCTTTGGGCACTCTGTGCGTTTGGTTTAGTAACGATAAGCTGTGGCGATCCACAGACTAGCAACCCATTGATTTTGGCACCACCTGTTGATCCGACTGGCGCTGAAAGCGACGCCGAAATCACCCCAGGCGACGCTGACGTTGAGCAGAATGAGCCTCAGTCCCAGCAAGGCGCTTTTCTATCTGTCTCTAGCGCAGCTAAAGCTGAAACGGCTCATAGCATAGGGTCACTGACTGAGCTGGAGATTCGATACGACACACCTAGCTTAGATAATGCTACCCTTGCTAGCGGTCCCATAGAGGTCAAAGTTTCTTATACTGCTCGCGAAGACATTACCGCAAAGAATCGTCCGCTGTTAAGATATGAGATTTTTTATCAGGGTGAGCTGAGTGTAAAGGACTATGCGATCGCGCTTGGCAGTGGCAATGTCTCAATTGGAGATTTTGACCAAGACGGCGGTATGGAAGTCGCTATTCAAGGATTTACTGGGGGTGCACACTGTTGCGTATCGACCACTGTTTACAGCTGGCGTGGTGATGGCTTTAACAAACTCAGCCTAGACGAGACGCTCAGTGGAGAATTTGAGGATATCGATGGTGATGGTTCGTTTGAATTTGTCACGATTGATAGTGACTTTCTCGCAAAGTTTTCTAGCTATGCCGGCTCAGTGGCACCGCCAATGGTTTTTTCTCTAGTTGAGGGTAACTTTGTCAACTCGACTCGAAATTATCCGCACTATATCTACTCAAAAATTGCAGATCTCGAGCAGCGAAACCAACAGGACATGAACGCTCACGGCTTACTTGCTGCCTATGTGGCGAATAAATCTTTAGTGGGTGAGTATGAGTCGGGCTGGTCATACATGCTCGCCCACTACAACCAAGATCCACCCCTGGACTTGGGCATGAGCATTCGCAGTCAACGTGGTGAGGTGATTGGTCATCACCCTGATTTTCCAACTGCGCTTAAAGCCTTTTTGATAGAGCAAGGTTATTGGTGATAGGTCGCGCTCCGCGACAGAATATACACTTTGTCGCTTTTCTATAGCTTTCGCTACTTAGCTCTACACATTTTCTAGGGCTGAAACCCTTGATGCCTAAATAGCTAAGTGGTCAGCAGTGACCGTAGGCTTTGCCTTCTCGCAGAGTATGCATCCGGTCATTGCTATATATCAGCTTTCCTCACACTACCGCCGCCTTCTGCTACTACTGTTTAGCGCGGCGGTTTTCTTGCGATCACATTTAATAGAATCTAAGTAGCCGCGGAGTCCTCAGGCTGCGAGATCTGGAAAGACCTTTCGCACGGCTGGATGCACTAACCGATGTTCTTCCACGTTCAGCGCGCTCTGCAATCCTTTTCCAACCGCCGATGGATGCTTGAGCGCACCCATCCCCAACTCTGCTAGCTGGATAACGTACGGTAGCGTGCTGTTATTTAGCGCTTGTGTTGCGGTCCAGGGCACTGCTCCTGGCATGTTAGGTACGCCATAGTGCACAACCCCTAACTCTGTATACACCGGATCGCTATGGGAGGTTACCTTCAAAGTCTCAATACAGCCACCTTGATCTACGGCGACATCTACAATCACAGATCCGGCCCGCATCTTGCTTACCATCGCTTTGGTCACTAGTGTAGGGGCTTTCCGATTAGGGACCAGTACTGAACCCACTACCAAATCAGCATCAGTGACAGTGGCGGAAATATTGGGCGTATTGCTATACAACAGATTGACTCTGGAGCCGAACAAAGTTTCTAGATAGGAAAGACGCTCTACGCTAATGTCGATGATGGTCACTTGAGCGCCTAATCCGACCGCCATTTTTGCAGCTTCCGTACCGACTACGCCGCCACCGAGGATCGCTACTTTACCTGAACTGACACCGGGTATTCCACCGAGTAAAACGCCGCGTCCACCTTGTTGTTTCTCTAGGAACCGAGCTCCAAACTGTACAGATAATCTGCCTGCAATTACACTCATAGGCATCAGTAGTGGAAGTGTGCCATCCTTTTCGACGCTTTCATACGCGATCGCACTAACGCCACTTTCGATTAGCCGTTCGGTTAGATTCCTGCCGGCAGCCAAATGCAGATAGGTAAAGAGTAGCTGTCTATCCTGAATCAGCTCATATTCTGCAGGTAGAGGCTCTTTTACCTTAACGACCATCTCTTGCTGCCAAGGTTTTAGAGCATCGGCAGCGATCCTCCCTCCCGCTTCTACATAGTCCTCATCGCTGAAGCCAGCACCAACGCCTGCTTGGGTTTCGACTGTGACGCTATGACCGCGATCGCATAGCTCTTTTACACTCGCTGGACTTAGCCCCACCCGAAACTCTTGATCCTTAATTTCTTTCGGAACGCCAATATCCATTATTTCAATTCCTGTGAATCCTTAAAAGATTTCATTCTATACATATTTAGACTGAGTACCCCTCGGATCGTTTGATGCGAGGGGTAGCCAAATGTATTAGGGGAAATCATACACACTGAGTGCATACAAGAATTGTCTAATAGATTACTTACTAAGCGCCTGCTATCGAGCCTAATAATAGTGGCAGATTCGCGCTCAAAAAGTATGCAAAAATAGCACCCCCAATGCCACCGATTAGGAAGCTGCCAGCGAACTCGCTCCAGCCTTCATCAGTGCTCAAAGCTTCGGGTGGTTGATAAGGCAGCGTATTCCGAGAAATCTCGGAGCTGACATCGGCACCACCGTAGATAGACAAACAGACGGTCAAAATCAGCACTAGACCGATAGCGCTAAGCAAACCCGTGATCCCAAGTACATCCGTGTCTCTAAGCGGACCTAGTAGCGCAAACGGACCATACAGTAAATAGCCGTGGGCCATACCTACTTCTAAACCCCGTCGCTGAGCGGAAAGCCCAGTACGATAGGCCGGTAGGTTTTCGAGAAAAGCTTTAGACAACCCAGACGAGTTTAAAGGGGTTTCTAAATTACCGATTTGTGGATCGCCCTCATAGGGCTTGATAAAATTTGATGATGCTGGCATATCTAATTTCTTAGTTCTCCAAACTTACTCAACACAACTGCGTAATCACTAAAACAAACTATCAAAAGCTGTCCAAAGCCTAAGGATGCAGAAGTAGGTCAGGAAAGAACCGGTTGAATTCAATCAAAATGCCCGCTGTAATCACCATCCAAACGGTGGCAATGACAGGAGCGGTCGAAAGATATTTCAAAAGATTACTGCTCATAGATACTCCTCCTTGGAGTTCAGTTCTCTGTTTTCTTGTCGATTTCTGGCTTAAAGTCCTTTGGACAACGCGCTATATTCATACCAAAGTTTGCCAAACAAAGACTGTAGACAAACCTTGGCAAAGGTTATCTAGCTAGAGTTATCTAGCTGGGATTATCTAGCGAGGAGAGACTGTAATCTCTTCTTTCTTGGCAAACATCTCGCCAGATGTGATCTCTTTAAATGCTAAAAGTGGCCAAGTGGCACCACTTAGAGAGCACTTGATAGCCAAGGGCACATCGATAACGATCTCTTTTTCTTCAGGAGACTTCTCGCTACGGACTGCAATGACATAAGACCGACCGGCCCAGCCAATCCAACCAGCAATCAGTAAGAACAGTAGGCTCGGAATCAAAAACTCACCCGCGTGAGCCAAATCGCCGTCAACAACTAAGTGGGGAAGTCCTTCAGGGCCACACAGAAGGCTGGTGTTACCATAGAACTCAAAACGGGCTTTTGCCTCATCTGTGGGAGCAGCAGCAGCGCGTTTTTGGAAGGCGGCTGACTCGTTGCAAGGAACTAGACCTGCTACATCGTCACCTGCAATTCCGGCGGTCGCTGGAGCAGCAAAACCAAGGGAAAGACAGAGAACTAAAGCCAGAGCAAACAACCGTCGCATATATAGGTTTCCTCTCTCATTACTAGAAGCTTTGAGTAAGCCCATAGTTTGATAAAACTGCACAAACAGCACTTCATCAAAAATCCACAAGCCTAACCCAGCTTGTAGGCAATCATACTCCTCGGATGAGAGCTCCGTAAAGAAAGCACCGTAACGCTTTACATCCCGATACATTCCTCGACATATTCTGTCAAGAACCTCTGAACAACGCCTTAAAGCCGTCTATCCAAAGACAGATAACTTACGATTGAACGACTAAACAACGACTGAACTATGGTGGCTCAATCCTCTTCTTCCTCTGAAAAACAATCTGCCGTAGCACGCGCTATAGCAAGGACTGAAGAACAAGTTATAGAGTACTCAGCAGAAGGCCCTAGTCAGCCACAGGGTCAATCACAGACGACTATCTTAGCTATCGAGACAAGTTGCGATGAGACAGCAGTAGCCATTGTGCAAGGTAGAACAGTACTAAGCAGCATCGTGTCTTCACAAATTGAGACACATCAGCGCTACGGTGGGGTTGTTCCTGAGGTTGCCTCTCGGGAGCATGTGGGGATGATTGGCAATGCGATCGCTCAGGCACTGTCTCAGTCAGGCTTAGATTGGACTCAGGTGGATGCGATCGCCACTACCTGTGCTCCCGGCCTAGTTGGTGCGTTGATGGTAGGAATCACCGCCGCTAAAACCCTGGCGATGGTCCACAACAAACCTTTTCTAGGGGTTCATCACCTAGAAGGTCATATTCATGCTTCTTATCTAGGTGATCAAGACCTGCAGCCACCTTTCTTATGTCTATTGGTTTCGGGTGGACATACGAGTTTGATCCAGGTACAGGATACGGGTAGCTATACTATTCTAGGAAAGACCCGGGATGACGCGGCTGGTGAGGCATTTGACAAGGTGGCTCGGCTGCTTGGGCTAGGGTATCCTGGTGGCCCGGTGATCGATCGACTCGCAAAGCAAGGGAATTCCAAAGCCTTTGTGTTGCCAGAAGGAAAAATTTCGCAGCCGAACGGTGGGTTCCATCGCTATGACGCTAGCTTTAGCGGCTTAAAGACGGCAGTGCGGCGGCTCATTGAGAAATTGCAGACTGAGGCGTCAGCCAGGAAAGGCGAGGTACCGACAGCGGATGTGGCAGCCAGCTTCCAATTTACAGTCGTCAAAGCGCTGGTAAAGCGAGCCATTGCCTGTGCTACCGATTATGGATTAGACACGATTGTGGTCGGCGGTGGGGTTGCGGCTAATAGCGAGCTTAGAGAAACATTGAGTAGAGCTGCGGCAGAGTACGGAATTAGAGTGCTGTTTCCACCGATGAAATACTGCACGGACAATGCAGCTATGATTGCTTGTGCAGCAGTGGCACAGTTTAATAGAGGCATGCGATCGCCCCTTACCCTTGGCGCTCAGTCAAAACTATCCCTTACAGATATCGACAAACTCTATGCGTTCGAACAAAAAGCTTTGGACTGAAGGACTGAGTGAATGATTTGCGCTACCTTCTCCGGCTGCTCGATCATAGCCATATGGCCGCAGTTGGCTATCTCAGAGACAATTTGACCCCTAGCAAAGCCTGAATGAAAGCTAGCCAAATAATCAACATAGCGCCGAGGCATTACGGTATCTTCGGTAGCTGTGATGAAGTGGACTGGCTGAGCAAGGGCGCTAATAACTTGGGGCAATAGATAGACTTCTGCTGCGGTTGTAGATTCTAATAAAGCGCCGCTGGCAGCTTGCGCATTGGCTCGAACAAAATCACGAATACGCTGCTGTCCCCAGCTAACTGATAGAGGTTGCTTAACCATTAAGCGAGCAAATAGTCTTGGTAACAAGGGCAGCTGAGCTAGCCAGTTAGGTCGAAACTTGAGCATCTGTTGACCTGCTGCTCGAAATTTCTTGAACTCGTTCTCTATATACACGCCGCCTCCTGCATTAATGCAGATAACGCCTTTGATTCGCTCCGGTAGCAGATAGGCAGCCCAAAGCGCAATGCTGCCGCCTAACGAATGTCCTAGTAGCCATACCTGGTCAATGTCTAGCTGGTCAAGTAGAGATTCTAGATCTTTGGCATAGGCAGCCAGACTGTAGGTAGACGCCTGATATGTCTCACTTTTTTGGCTCCTGTGTAACCCAAATAAAGAACGCCCTGCTGGTAGCTCGATTACCTGGAAGCTAGTATCTAATTGTTCATGAGATAGATCACTCGGCAGGACTGACTCCCCAAATCCACGCATGTCGTAAGTCAAGCAGCGATAGCTCAGCGAGAGAGTTTGAACTAAAGGCTGCCAATAGGTCCTGCTAAGCAGCCAGCCGTGGATAAAAACGAGGGGATAAGATCTGTCGCTAGTCTGGACGATCGAAGAATTTGTTTGCGATCGCGCCTGGGTGAAGTCGTAGGCATGGGGAACGCCTCTGATACTTTCTGTGAGCATGTCCATATGCTAACGCTTCATTGGTGTAGAAGTGATTCTGTTGCTTCAGTTGTCTACCTGAGTAGGCATTCTTAGCACCGCGAATCCAGGCGCGTCTCGCAACGCCTCCAGTTGAAACACTCAATAGTTGTGAAACGCTCAACAGTTGAAACGAAAAAAATGTCTCTGCTAACACTTATCATCGATAAAGTGGGATCAATAAGTGAGCAGTCAAACGATATACTTTTATAAAGCGCTGCTTGACTCGATCTTAACTCTACTTAAATTTTATGCATGGGGTTCTGGAAAAGCCTGTTCACCACCTCTGATGTTGCTACAGCCTCCAAGCAAACTGCTGGTGACGGTTATATCGCAGAAGCTAAGAGCATTGACGACAGCCGAATCTTCTTTAGCACGGATCGCACCATCGATCTCTATGAGTTAGAAGAGCTATGTGACGCTGTAGGCTGGTCTCGCAGACCTATTCGCAAGGTCCGTAAAGCAATTCAAAATAGCTTTCTTGTGATTACGATGTGGGAGCAAAAAGGCAACCGCAAAAGACTAATTGGGTTTTCAAGAGCAACCTCAGATCATGCGTTTAATGCCACCATATGGGATGTTGTTGTCCATCCTGAGTTTCAAGGTAAGGGGCTAGGTAGAGCCTTGATGAAGCAGCTGATCAAAAAGCTACGTAGTGAAGATATCAGCAATGTAACGCTTTTTGCCGATCCAGACGTGGTTAATTTCTACAAGCAGCTAGGCTTTATGCCCGATCCTGAAGGAATCAAAGGCATGTTCTGGTATCCAGATTAGTTTATTCGTTTGGCCAGAAAAGAATTGTGTTCTCAGGGCAAATTGAGTTCAATCAGGCTAGTAGAAATGAAGACATCGCCCCTCTTGGTTTGACCTGTTGCCTTAGCAAGCAGCTTAGCTTGCGCCCGCTAGCGCTAGCGGATACAGAGGCGCTTTTTGCCCTAACTGATGCCAACCGCAGCTATCTGAAGCAATGGTTACCTTGGTTAGATTCAAACCTGAGTTCGAAAGATACTCGTGCTTTTATCGAACAGAAGATCGAAAAGGCGCATATAGGTCAGGAGCTAGTGTCTGCCATTTGCTACGACCATATAATCGTTGGGCTGATAGGGCTTCACGATATCAGTTGGAAT
The DNA here is from genome assembly GCF_000155595.1 of Synechococcus sp. PCC 7335. Lineage (NCBI taxonomy): Bacteria > Bacillati > Cyanobacteriota > Cyanophyceae > Synechococcales > Synechococcaceae > Synechococcus > Synechococcus sp. PCC 7335. The sequence continues at coordinate 2,084,730 of NZ_DS989904.1, forward strand.
AACCGTTCGGGCAGCATTGGCTATTGGCTAGATGCCGCTCATCAGGGTAAAGGCATAATGACCTTAGCCTGTCAATCCATGATGGATTATGGTTTCACGACGCTGAATCTTAATCGAATTGATATCTGCTGCGCCGTGAACAACGATCGGAGTGAAGCTGTTGCTAAAAGGCTAGGGTTGACTTATGAAGGCACTCTAAGAGAGGCAGAGTGGCTCTATGATCACTTTGTAGATCTGAAGGTACATTCTATGCTATGCCACGAATGGATTTCACGGTTAAGCTAGCTATGTGAAAACCTACTAATGTAGAAGTCCCCGGATGGGTTTAGCTCTACTTGTTGGGTTCAGTTGTTGGGTTCAGCGCTACTGCTAACTCAAACCTATCAGCATCAATCTATCATCTGCTGAGCTTGCTGAATCCAGCTAGCAACCATACCCACATCAGGAGCTAAATCAGCCCGCCGAAAAAGTTGTACCTGTAGTCGTAATAGCTGTGGATGCAGACGCTGAACCGTCATTGTTGCCAGTTGTTGCGGAGTACTGACCCCGGCGTGTAACAACAGGCCACAGTACTGACAGCCTACGCTTGGGATTCTCGCTAGGTTAGCCAAAGCTGTCCACTTGTTGATGTGTTTAATACTTGTACTAAGCTGTTTGGATAGCTGCTGTCTTTGAACGACGCTATTGCCTTTGCGCAACAGCTCAAACGTTGTCAAAATACCTATCTCATTTAGTTGCCGAACCTGTCCCTTCGTCAGTCCGGGCAGTTGATCGAGAGGATGGTTAATAGAGGTCACCATACAAAGGTTTGTTCTTTTCTGTTCCGTATAGCCTAATTACTTCTATCATTTCACCAGGCGCCGAAAAGGCTAATAACCCATGCTAGTATGAAGGCCGGGATGTAGCGCAGCTTGGTAGCGCGCCTGCTTTGGGAGCAGGATGTCGCAGGTTCGAATCCTGTCATCCCGATAGCCACGACTCAAGCAGTGATTCAAACTAGATAGCTAGCTGTGCCAATTATTCTTATTGTCTACCGTCGCTTGAGCAATTTCGGACGGCTCGACATGATAAGGGTGAAAACATGGTGGTATAGGTATATATAGAAATTTATGAAGCTGTCTATTCGTCGCATTTTCGCGCAGGTATTGGCTATCGGCACTCTGGGTCTAGGACCAATGGCCATAGGATTGCTAAGTGCTCCGGTCTTAGCCTTATCAGAAGAGCAAATTGTTCAGCAGCGCGAAGCAGTCTTGTCCTTCATTCTAGAAGATGAGGAAGGGCCTATTGCTGGACCAGATGGCATTTTAGTCTTTGTAACTTTGCAAAGTGCCAGCGACTATATCGCTGCAAATCGACTAGAAGACACCGATACCATCAAAGTAATTCCGACGAACCTAGAGCGTATCCACCAGGTCGCTGAGGAAATCGAGGGGGAACCTTTACGGATTACCTTGGTGCCTGAAGAAGCAGAAGTAGAGAATGCTCGTGACATCGACCCAGACTATCAAGGTGGTGTGCCTTTGTTCTATGCCCAGCTGCCTAATGGCGCTTTCGCACCGCTTTGGCAACCTGATGGCGAAGTGGTCTTTCCTTTATACTTTTCTCGCTCCGATTTGGATGAGTCTTTAGCTCGTTTGCCTCAAGAGGAGCTAGGCATCGAAGTTGCGGTAATTCCACTTCAGGTGATTTTGCAAGAAATCCATACCAGCGACAACGAAGATCTTAGCCGGATACGGATGCTATCTCCTCAAGTGGTCGATGCTATCAGAGCTGCTAGCGAAGAAGCTGAGAATACTGCTCCGTCGGATGAACCTGAGGCTCAGTAGGGTTCTTGTAGCGAGGTGATCGCAGACAGTCTAAGCTCACCGTCGCAGAGATCATCACCACTAGAATGAGAATACTGCTATCAACCCCAAAGTCTCTGCAAGGGCACAGGTGAGCGTGAGTGGAAAACGGAGGTACTCTATAGCCAGTTTGCCAGCTAAATTCTGGTGATATGCAGGTTCGCCATAGTGCATATTAGCCACAGCAAAGAGCGGTTGTAACTAGAGAGTGGCTGTGACTAAAGAGCGGTCATGGCATGCCTTTGGGCCAGCTCTTTCACACTATAGCTAGCGACGAATGTCAACTAAATACTCTTTTGCCTTTGCTCCTCCTGATACTTTCTAAACACCCATATGCAGATGATATTAATTACCAGCGTCATGCTGATACTAGTGACTGCGGACCACTGGTAACCCATCTTGTGGATGATATGCCAGGGAAGCATAAAGAGAGCAACGTATGTTAGAGAATGCAGTCGCTTCCAGTTCTTTCGAAGCTTGCGTATACTCCAGTTGTTAGAGGTGACAGCTAGTAGCGCGAAAATAAACATGAGTGAGAGACCGCTGATACTTTTGCGGTAGAACTCCACTTTTGAGATGTCCGGATCATGATGGTAGAGGACAAAACATGCATGTAGAACCGATAGCACGAATGTCCAAATGCCAATCTCACGGCGATTCTTTTGAAGAATTCTACTGAAGGCGGTATACCTGAAGGCTGGAAAAGCGACCTTCAAGTTACTTGGTAAGAGCGTAGCCACATAGGTCAGCGTTGCGATAAAACCTAGCGTATTATCCATTTGAGATACCCCAGCGAGTTTTAGGTGGTTGCCAATTTGCTCTATCCGTCAAACGGGCTTGTAAAACCGTTCGACGAGGCAAAGTGGTTAGCTAACGTATGAAGGCGCCCAGTACTAGTGGTATTTGATACTTTTAGAGTTCGGGCGCACGTAGGTGAGCATATTATTGACAGCTACCGTCTCGAACTCTCGTTTAGTGCGCTTAGTATCTTTAATATGTGCCAATGGGTATACGGCGTCGTTCAGATAGAGAATCGTATTCACGTCCTCTTGTCCCAAGTTCTCGCTAGTGTTCCTGGTTCAAAGCCATCAATGAAGAAAATGCCGCGTTCCTGTGAAGACCATAATCAGCCCTAGCTCATTGGCAGCGGTGATTGACGCTTGATCGCGAATGCTGCCACCAGGCTGTACGATTGCCCGAATCCCTGCAGCGGCCGCTGTTCTGACAGAATCATCAAAAGGAAAGAAGCCATCGCTCGCTAGAATCGCGCCTTCAGCTCGATTGCCTGCTTGCTCTAAAGCGATCTTAACCGCGCCCACTCGGTTCATTTGCCCGGCGCCAACGCCGAGGGTAGTATTGTCACGGGCAATCAAGATAGCATTGGACTTCACGTGCTTGACAACTCGCCAAGAGAAAAGTAGTTGGGCAAGCTCAGCTTCGCTAGGTTTCTTTTTAGTGACAATGTTCCATCGAACCGGATCTTCAGGTAGATCGTTAGCGGCTTGGATAAGAAACCCGCCTGCGATCGCTTTTACAGTCTGTGCTGGTCCGGATGCTAAATTTGGCAGCACTAATATTCGTAAGTTTTTCTTCTTCGCTAGGATTGCTTCAGCCTGTTCACTACACCCTGGTGCGACCACGCATTCTAGGAACGTCTCTGTTAGAGCCTGTGCCGTCTGGGCATCGATTGATTGATTGAGCGCAACAATGCCGCCAAAGGCAGACACATTGTCGGCGTTAAACGCTTGCTGATATGCCGTTGATAGCGAGTCGGCAACAGATACCCCACAAGGATTCGTGTGCTTTAAAACAGCAGCAGCAGGGCGTTCATTTCCTGGAAACTCGGCAATAATCCGGCGAGCCGCTTCTAGATCAACTAGGTTGTTGTAGCTGAGCGCTTTACCCTGTAGCTGTTTGGCCGCTGCCCAGCCACTAGCGATCGCCCCGGTCTGATACCAGCCGGCGCTCTGATGGGGGTTCTCGCCATAGCGGAGGGTCTGCTTCAAGTGACCGTTGATGGCGTAGCTAGCGGGTAGAGCAGCCGCTGCGTCTGGTTGATTGGCTAGGGTTTTCTGCTCAGTAAGGTATCGGGCGATCGCACAGTCATAGTTCGCGGTATGCCAGAATGCTTGCTGGGCGCAGGAAGCACGAAACTCTTGGGATGGCTTGCCCTGATTTGCTTTAGCTACTGTCAGATAGTCATCATATTGGTTTGGGTTGCACAGCACAGTGACGTACTGATGATTCTTAGCTGCCGCTCGAATCATCGTCGGGCCACCGATATCGATTTTCTCAATTGCTGCTGTCAAGGTGACATCAGGCTGAGCGACTGTTTGCTCGAAAGGATAAAGATTGACGACGACTAAATCGAAGGCGCGAATGTCATTGTTCGTCAGATCGTCTCGGTCCATTGGCTGATCTGGTCTGGCTAATATACCACCATGAACTTTTGGATGTAGGGTCTTGACGCGCCCACCTAGAATTTCGGGAGAGCCTGTGTAGTCAGCTACTTTAATGACTGGAATACCCGCGTCGCTAATCGCCTTTGCAGTGCCACCGCTACTAATAATTTCAAAATCAAGATCTTCGGTGAGCGACTTGGCTAACTTAATCAGACCAGTTTTATCTGAAACACTTAGCAGGGCAAGGCGGGACATGGGCGATTTTTTTGAGCTACGGGACAGGTTTAAAGCGTACAGGCTTTGGGGAGCGAGTGGGAGGGCCCAGTCAGGAGCAAGACATTTATGCACAAGCCGACTGTGAGGACTTTATGATTGATTGGGCTTGTGTCTAGTTTGTGCCTAAGAGATTGGAACGATGGTAGAGCAGTTGAGTTTGAATGCGATCGCAATTACGCCAGAAGGCGCAGGCGAACAGCTGATTGTTTTGCTTCACGGCTGGGGGGCAAACGCTCAGGACGTGGCCGGAGTGATCAACGCAATCAATATGGTAAGCTCGCCGACTCGGGCCTTATTGCCAGATGCTCCGTTTACCCATCCGATGGTACCAGGAGGACTTGCTTGGTATAGCTTTCCAGCAAACTATGACTTTCGCAGGGCACATAATTTTGAGGCACAGGCTGATTTACGCGAGAGTCGCCAGCGGCTTTTGTACTGGATGCGTTCATTGCCTGAAAAGACTGGTATCCCTCTCGAAAAAACCATCATGGGCGGCTTTTCACAAGGCGGTGCAATGACCTTAGATATCGCGCCTCAGCTACCTTTAGCTGCCATGCTTATCCTCAGTAGCTACAGTCATGCCCCTATTCCTCCGTGCATTACTCCGCGTCCAATTTTGCTAGTTCATGGCAGACAAGATCCTGTCGTACCGCTAGCTAGAGCACTGGAGGCCAAATCTCAGCTAGAAAGTCAGGGGCTCGCTGTGACCTATCACGAATTTGATATGGGCCACGAAGTTTCTATGGATGCGCTTAAAGTAGCCAGTCAGTTTTGTTTATCTCTTTAACGTTTAACTCTATTTAGTTAATAGACTCTGTAAAGGCGCAGCGAGAAAGACTACACTTGAAGCACATTCTGTAGCTAGCCGTGGATACATCTGTCTGCTCGCTAGTCGCTTCATGCCAACTCTGTTCATACCAGCTTGTAGGGAATGGGCCACCATGCAATCCACTGAATCACTTCACACTAGCGCGCACAACGAGGCAGCTGTCAACTCAGCCCCCCAGGCCAACAATCATATCTGGTCTCAAGATATTGCCCAGATGACACCAGAAGATGTGGCGCAGCTCGCTCAAAGACTAGAGCAAGACGAATATGTCACTCCGTTTGAAGGGCTACAAGACTGGCACCGCCTGCGAGCTGTTGCTTTCCAACGCTCAGAGCTGGTAGAACCCTACATGCACTTACTCGACCTCGAAGCTTTCGACGAGTCGTAGGCACTGCTACCTATTGCTACCTATGTCGTTGCAGGACCCTGCTTCAATCAGTCTGCCCGCAAAAGTCAGCCCGATAGAGAGCAGCTCTGTAACTAGTGAGCCAGCTAGTGAGCCTTCGAAGATCTTGATAGGTATAACTGGTGGCGTTGCTGCGTACAAGCTGTGCGAAGTGACCTCAACGCTAGCAAAAGCTGGGGTCGAGGTTAGAGTGCTGATGACGCGGCAGGCTCAAAGCTTTGTCAGCGCGCTTACGTTTGCGGCGCTGTCTCGGCATCCGGTCTATACAGATGACGATTTCTGGTCTGCTAAGCAGGCGAGGCCCTTACATATCGAGTTAGGTGAATGGGCTGATGTTTTTATCATCGCTCCCTTAAGCGCGAATACGCTAGCTAAGCTAGCTCATGGACTGGCCGATAATCTGTTGACAAATACAGTGCTAGCCTCAACCTGTCCGGTTCTGCTCGCACCTGCTATGAATACAGATATGTGGCGGCAAGTGGCCGTTCAACGCAACTGGCAGCAGCTAGAGACCAACAAGCAAGCATCGCGATATCACTCGGTGGGGCCTAATTCAGGGCGACTCGCGTGCGATCGCATTGGTACCGGACGGATGGCAGAGCCGACCGAAATCGTCACCACGATCTACTCCTTGCGCCACACCAAAGGGCGAAGAGATTTACTAGGGAAACATTTGCTAATCAGCGGTGGCACTACCCAAGAGTACTTAGATCCCGTTAGGTTCATAAGTAATCCAGCGACGGGTCGCATGGGAATTGCTTTGGCCCAAGCTGCTCACCATAGAGGGGCAGGGGTTACTTTAGTCCACGGGCCGCTTACAGAAGAACTCACAAACACTATTCCGATTCCTATTCGCACCATTGCTGTCACTACCGCTGAGGAAATGGAGCGCGCAATGCTTTCAGCGCTGCCGTCGGCCGACTGGACGATCATGTCTGCCGCGATCGCCGATGTTCGTCCGACGAAAACTGTTGCTCACAAGCTGCTGAAGCAAGATCTACCGACCCATCTACCTTTATCTACCGTTCCAGATATCGTTGCCCAGCTCGCCAGCCAAAAATCGCAAAGCCAACGAATTGTCGGCTTTGCCGCTCAAACAGGCGACATCGTCACGCCAGCGCGTGACAAGCTCAAAAGGAAAAACTTAGACGCTATCGTAGCAAATCCTATTGATAAATCAGATAGTGGGTTTGGCAGTTCCAACAACCAGGCCACGATTCTTTTAGCAGATGGTCGGCAGAGACAGGTTGCTCATTGCAGCAAATTATCGTTAGCTCATCAGCTCTATGACTACTTATTAGACGTTTTCTAATATTGAATCTGATATGAATCTGAACTGAACTAGAGTCTCGAGTAGAGAGCTGACAACTGAATCAAAACAGAGCTTATCAAGCAAGCTGTATAGTTGACGACAAACCTCATAAATCCCCAGGAACATCTATAGCTTTGCGTACTTTGCTTACTACATCACGAAAGCTTACAGCGCTTTGTGTTGTATGAAATGGACATAGCAATTGCCCGAATGCGTCCGCGCATTGCTATATCTGCAAACCTAGTCATCGCAATAACTGATTGCTCATGTTGCTAGCTTCATACGAGAGGGAGCAATCTCTAAGATTGTGAGAAGTCGCTTGTATAAATTACCAACTCTTTCAACACAGTTTATATGATGGCCATAGCTTAGACGGTAGTTATCCCGAGTTTTTGGCATGGTTCACACGAAGATAAAAGGCCAGTCAGTTATTAGTTTGCGTAGAGACTATCGGCAGGCAAGCGGACTTTTGGGTAGTATATTGACTGGCTTCAGGCAGCGAGAACTTTCATTTGAGCAGCGCCAGGTCGAGCTCACTGTCCAAGATATTAATTGGGGTCTGCCTTCACCTGCTGTCACTAGTAAAGTCAAGAGGTTAGTTGATATTGTTGGCGCCGTGGTTGGATTAGGTCTCGTTGCTGCTTTATTAATTCCGATTGCGATCGCCATCCAGATCGATCATCCTGGTCCTATCTTCTTCAGCCAAACTCGGTACGGCTATAGAGGTCGTCCTTTTCGCATCTGGAAATTTCGCTCCATGATCCCAGATGCTGAGGCCAAAAAGCACACTGTCGAAAATGAAGCCAAAGGACTGATCTTCAAAAATGAAGCAGACCCACGCATCACCCGCATCGGACGATTTCTTAGACGCACTAGCCTAGATGAGCTGCCCCAGTTTTTCAACGTTCTAACCGGCGATATGAGCCTGGTCGGAACGCGACCACCCGTACTTAACGAGGTTATACAATACAATCGCTATCACTGGCGGCGTCTCGCTGTTAAGCCAGGTATGACTGGACGGTGGCAAACTAGCGGCCGCTCTAGCATTAAGGATTTTGAACAGATCGTCGAGATGGATTTAGACTATCAGGCCAACTGGTCTAACTGGCTAGATATACAAATTATCTTCAAGACAATTGCTGTCGTCTTCGACCATAAAGACGCTTGCTAGTCATCTACGAACAGTTATCTACGAGTAGTCAACGGAGAGGGGGGGATTCGAACCCCCGTTAGGTTTGACCCTAAAACAGTTTTCGAGACTGCCGCATTCAACCACTCTGCCACCTCTCCAGATGGTTCTACATCTTACACTGATTTCTTGAGAAGTCTGTGCTTAGCTCTAAGAACAGACCTAGAACAAAGCTGCGTAGTCATCGCCAGGTGCGAATTGCTCCCGCCGCCTTAGCCAGATACAAATGGCCATATACACGAGGTAGCTAACTACTACATGCCATCCTTCTATGCCAGTGAACTCAAGTGAACTGCCAGGAAGCTGATTAAATTGATCAACTACCCAAATCAAAATATGGATTGGATAGTAGAGGGTAGAAGCGATGAAGCTACCGATGAGCGGAACGGGAATTGCTGCGATCGCGCTGATAAACCCACCCATACTAATCAACGTTACCAACGGTGTTGTGATTCCGTTTAATAAGACGCTATACGTTGGCAGTACTTGAAAATACAGTAGCTGAAGCGGAATCGTCCATAGATAGGCTGCGATCGGAACAGCTAGAACCATTGCTACTGATACCGGCAGCCAGTCTAGTAGCTGTATAAGCCGAGGTACCGTCAATATCAGCCCTAATGTTGCTACTACACTGAGTTGAAATCCAATATCCCATATCCACTGAGGGTTGAAGAGCAAGATGAGTACCGCTGCCAACAACAGTCCACTTAGCGGATTGACCTTGCGCGATGTTGCTAGTCCTAGCAGCATTCCACCCCCCATTACTGCCGCTCGAACCACGCTAGGCTGTAGTCCAGTTAAACCAATGTATACAATTAGTGCTATTGCACCCGCGATCGCCTGCGTCTGCGCCCTTTGAGATTTCACACAGCATAGTACTAAAGTCAGGATCAAAGAAACGTGGAAGCCAGAAGCTGCTAGCGTATGTGCCAATCCTGCTGAAATAAAACTATCTCTAACCTCAAAGGGTAAATCTACTGCCTTTCGTCCTAGGGTCATTGCACTTAGCAAGTTTCCAGCCGGCTCATCTAACCACCGATTCTGCGCCGAAACAATCCGCGCTCTCAACTTCCATAAGGCCGACTGTGGCGGCTCTTGATTGGGTAGAAACTCTATCCAAAAAGTTCTGAAGCTAGCAAAACAACCCTGCCGAACTAGATAGTCCCCAAAGCCACTAGCCTGCGCTGACTTTAGTTCTTCAACCGCAGAAATTTTTCCTCTTAGCTCTATCAGCTTGCCAGGATAGAGTCTTTTGCTTGGTGCTAGTGCTGCGCTCACATATAGCTTGCCACTAGCAGACCGGGGCGCTTCAATCGTATTCTTCGTTCCTACTCCTCTGACAGACTGCACTTCTAAGAAAAACTTAGCCTTTTGATTGCGGCTTGTTTGCGGTGTTTGTAAGACTTTCCCGAGGACTCGTCGCTCATGATCGGAAGCAAAGTGGCTAATATCGTTAGCGGCTGGCTGAGGGGATCGCGCTATGCAATAGCTCGCTGCTATCAGTCCAACTAGTCCTGCTATCCACCACTGCCTTCTAGTCGGCCCCATTCGCCAGATACGAGGAACTATCAGACTACAAAGAACACCAAGACAGAAAATGCTACATCCAGCCACAGACACCCAACCTAAGATGCGTACCTCTGTAATTCCGGTTGCCAGTAGGCCCAGAATGTATGCCGCCGCAATGGCCAAACCGCCCCAAGGCGTCATGTTCCTAGCTCCAAGCGTGCTTTTCTTTCTATAGAGAGCCCATCTACTAACTATGTATCCGCTATCTGTAAAAAAGAGACCCTGGAGTACGTTCCCCAAAGCCTCTTATAAAGCGCGCTTTTCTTTTTGGTTCAAATAGACCTAGATAGATAGTCCTAGCTGGGCACCAAAAAATGCGTGGATGACCAATGTTACTAGGGCTGCACTGCCAATGTAGGCGTGGGCTGATCGAAGAGCCCGCTTGCCTTTGCCAAACTTAGTTGCTGCGATCAAAGCATTGGTCGTTAGAAGTGCGATCGCTCCCATTCCTGTCACAAAATGTGAGCTTTCCAAAATTGGCTTACCTTGCATTACCAGCGATAAGAGCCCGCCTGTTGCCCCTATCACGATAAGCAGATACATCAGGGGTGCAATCTTCGCATGAGCCTGCTTTTGCTCAACCGCAACTCCCGTGTCAGTTGCCAAACGCCCCTGCCATCCGGCATACGCCGCCGCTCCGCCCATCACAAATACCACAATCGCCATCATAACTGGATGACCCCAATGCACGATCGGCTCTGGCAAGCCGAACTGGGCAAACCAGGCCCCAATTGGCTCTAAATAGGCTTTCAAAGCTATATCCACAATCTTGATCCTCAGCAATACGAAAGATACTTGATACCTCTTGACACAGGCTAATCGAAGCCTAGAGTGCTTTCGGTTTATCTATCTTGCTGTCCTATCAGAGGTCTGCTTCAACAGGGGAAACCCCAGCTTTTCGCGCTGCTCGTAATACAGCTGAGCTACTCGTCTAGCAAGTCCTCTTACCTGGCGGATGTACCGTGTCCTTTCTGTTACCGAGATTACGCCTCGCGCATCTAGCAAATTGAAGGTGTGCGAACACTTTAGAACATAGTCATAGCTCGGTAGCACCAACCCTTTTTCCATTAGTTGTTCAGCTTCTTGCTGATACAGTTCAAACAGCTTAAATAGTAATTTTGAACTGGAAGCCTCAAAGTTGTACGTAGAGTTTTCAATCTCTGCCTGCATATACACATCTCCGTACGTCAGCCCATCATTCCATTGAATCTTCGCCATCGCATCTACTTCTTGTAGATACATCGTCAGCCTCTCTAATCCATATGTAATCTCAATAGAAACCGGCCGACAATCTAATCCCCCACACTGCTGAAAATAAGTGAATTGTGTCACTTCCATTCCATCTAGCCAAACTTCCCAACCCACACCCCACGCTCCGACAGCCGCATCTTCCCAGTTGTCTTCTACAAACCTAATATCGTGGTCCTCAGGCATAATCCCTAACGCCCTCAAAGACTCTAAATACAGTTCTTGAATATTGCTAGGAGAAGGCTTAATCAGCACCTGATACTGGAAGTAATGCTGATAGCGGTTAGGATTTTCTCCATACCGACCATCTGCAGGGCGTCTACAGGGCTCGACGTAAGCAACCGACCAAGGCTCTGGGCCAATTGCTCTTAGAAATGTATGTGGGCTTTTGGTCCCAGCCCCTTTCTCAGTGTCGTAAGGCTGCATGACCAAACATCCTTGCTCAGACCAAAACTCGTTCAAAGTAGCAATAACGGACTGAAAATTCACTTAGCTTCTCCCAGAAGTGCTTTCAACACCCTATACAGTCTCTACCTACTCGCCGCTAATGTATAGACGCCAAAAAAACAAGTAAACATGTAGGCATATAGCTGACTCCTAGATAAGTAACCTCAAAAGAGGAAGAAGCCAAAGGTTTTTCCTTTGGCTTCTTCCTCTTTAAGACCGACTTACGTCGCCTGTAGGATTATGTAGTTTTAAATCCCATACGTAGAGAGGGATACAGGCGTTTTCGACTTTTTCTACAGAAACTAGTTGACACTCGTTGTATTAGAGCGTTATATTCATTAGGCGCTGAAGGGAGGAAGCGACGCGAGAGCGGCGCCCTGGAGGCGATAAGTAGCACCTAGAAAAGAGAATAGTTTAGAGAATTATGAATTAACGAGACCCTCGTTAAAGAAGTAAATTGTTTTCGAGGATAGCATAGTTATTTTCGAAATGCAATGTAAGGATAGCTAGTAAATAGCTTGAGTTTGAGACAAACTGAGTTCTTTTAGAGAATTCACCTAAAATGGAGAGTTTGATCCTGGCTCAGGATGAACGCTGGCGGCGTGCTTAACACATGCAAGTCGAACGGACCTTTTCGGAGGTTAGTGGCGGACGGGTGAGTAACGCGTGAGGATCTGCCTATAGGATGGGGACAACAGGGAGAAATTCCTGCTAACACCCGATGTGCCGAGAGGTGAAATATTAATAGCCTGTAGATGAGCTCGCGTCTGATTAGCTAGTTGGTGGGGTAAAGGCTTACCAAGGCGACGATCAGTAGCTGGTCTGAGAGGACGATCAGCCACACTGGGACTGAGACACGGCCCAGACTCCTACGGGAGGCAGCAGTGGGGAATTTTCCGCAATGGGCGCAAGCCTGACGGAGCAACGCCGCGTGAGGGAGGAAGGCCTGTGGGTTGTAAACCTCTTTTCTCAGGGAAGAAGATTCTGACGGTACCTGAGGAATCAGCATCGGCTAACTCCGTGCCAGCAGCCGC
>NZ_DS989904.1:2098632-2101142 GCF_000155595.1 Synechococcus sp. PCC 7335
AGTCGAGCGCATTCGACCACTCTGCCACCTCTCCAGGCTTGCCTTTTAGAGATACATCCCGAAGACCGCATCTCGCCTCTAAGTATACGTTGGTAGTCGTTGTTTGCGCCTAACTGCATACCGAAGAGCTTGGCTATATTAGCTTGTTTGTTTTCATCCGTCTACTCTGCTGATGAGCTCACCACAGTAGAGGTTCTGGCATAGAGCTGTTCTTGCGAAACTTGGGTAAAGCTCGAATCGACCCAAACGAGATTAATCGATTCAACCGTTCCTTGGTTGAGCGTGACAAGAGAAAAGCTACGCCGCTCGCCCCCAGACGTCGCTTCGATGCGAGGAACGTTGGCAGCATTAAAGTAGATGGTGCCTTTGGTATCGCTGGCTACTCTGGTGCGAAGCTGGTCTGAATTTTTGAGCTGGTGGTGCATGTGTCCAAAGGTGACAAGCGGCACCTGTTTTCCCGCTGCCTGAGTCAGGGCGATCGCGTCTGCAAAGTCAGGATCACCGTAGTCGCCACCGTTTTTACCCCAGTCCTTCCCGCAGGGATCTCCTGGGCGATCACCTAGGCCATAGGGGCCTACATGCCCAACAAAAATAATCGTGCTATGTTCGGCTTCATCGGCGGCAGCCAGAATCAGATCGAGGGACTCATCGAAGCTATTGATATCGAATCTATCGCGATAGAACTTGCGATAGCGCCATTTTGACCCTCCCCAACTAAAGGGTCTGCCGCCTACCACTGTCAGCCCGAATTGGGGAAACTCACGCTTACCAAAGCCAATATGAGCTTCCCCTAGCAAATCCATTTGAAGCTGCACCCAGTCTTCTTTTTCTCTATCGTAAGGACAATTTTGTACACCTTTTGCGCTGGCTGAGTAGTAGGCATCGTGATTGCCCATGACAGCAGCTTTTGGTACCTCAACAGCGGCAATGCGCCGAACGACTTCCACAGCTTCGTTCCCATAGTCACCGACGAAAAGGGCTAGATCAACCTCTAAATGCTCGAGAGCTGCGTTGTCTTCCAGCTCCCATAGATCGTGGATGTCTCCGATAACGGCTATTTTGACGATTGAGTGAGACACAATGAACCTTTTGCAGGGGGGGGGAAGACCGGTTTGGTACTGCCAGTTTGGCCACTATAACGATCTGCATTTAGCTTGAATGATCTATACTCGCCTAGCACCGTTACCAAGTGCTACAACCCTTGATAGATGAAGCTAAGCGCTTCGTAATTTGCTGTAGGCATAGCCTTCTCTATGAATATGCATTCAGCATGCAATATCCAAGAAAGTTATTGGCAGCGATCTGGTAAAAAAACAGTAAAAGGGATGATAAACACTTTCTTCAGCATATCTCAAACGTCTATGAAACAGTTGGACTAACTAGGCTGCTTTAATGAATAGATGTTGTGAAAGTTTGGTGTGAGCGCTATGGCTAAGCGAGTTGTGCTGACTGATTTGGACGAAGCTTTAGGTGAAGGGTGGTTAGAAATACCAGAGAGCATTCCAAAAGTGAAGTCAGTGCTAGCCCAGCTACGAGCGACTGGCTCATCGGTCGTCTTATTTTCGGTCGGCGATCGCCTCCAGCTAGAGCTTATCCGTCGAACGCTAGAGATCAATGATCCTTTTATTGTCGAAAGTGGCAGCGCTATTTTTACGCCCGTCGATCAAAACCCGTTTGAAATGCCATTGGGCGATCGCGACGGTGCCTACTTTGTGATGCAGCTTGGCTGCCCTTACGTGCAAGCTAGAGCTGGGCTAAGAGTGATTGCCAATATGATCTCTTATCCGCTAAAAGGCTTCGGTGACTTTACCATCCCCCAGCTACAGCGTTTGGTCGGTTTAAGCGAAGAGGCAGCTCACCAAGCAAAGGCAAGAGAATTTAGTGAGCTATTTATGACCCCTAAAGCAATAGAGCCGACAGTATTGAAACAAGCGGCTGAAGCGGTGGGATTCAACGTGATCTGGCGAGCGGCTGAAGAAAGTCGCTTTTCTGAGCTACTGGGTGCGGGCGCTGATCTTACGGCGGCAGTACAGGCCTTGCTATCTGCATATGCGTCATCAGGCGAACCGCTAGCCGTTTTAGGATTAAGTCGTCGCCAGTCAACGCTAGCAGGCCTGCACGCCGCTATAGAGACTATCGGAAACGAGAGTACATTCAAAGAGCACCTGCTAGCTTCTGCTTCAGCCGATAGCTGGATAGAAGCAATTGAATTTTCCGGGTTCTTGTAGCTCAACGATATGGCTGGTGCGCTGAATGGCTGACGAGCTGAAGGCATTACCAAGCAGTTTGGAACGATTTCCATCGTTGTAGAAATCAACTATTCTGCGATGGATAACTTGAGTCCTCAGGATTCCTGTACATTCTCGGGAAGGATATCTGGCCAGTTTTGGTAAATATGACTATAATTAAAACTCATTAATTGGTAGTCTTGATTATTTTCGATATTTCGAGAGAGGAAAGTCTGTGTTTGCTACTGCTAGCGTCTCCCCTGTTCAAAGGGCGTTTCCAAA
>NZ_DS989904.1:2101242-2202211 GCF_000155595.1 Synechococcus sp. PCC 7335
AGCTTGACTGCGAGAGCTACAACTCGAGCAGGTACGAAAGTAGGCCTTAGTGATCCGACGGTTCCGCGTGGAAGGGCCGTCGCTCAACGGATAAAAGTTACTCTAGGGATAACAGGCTGATCTCCCCCAAGAGTTCACATCGACGGGGAGGTTTGGCACCTCGATGTCGGCTCATCGCAACCTGGGGCGGTAGTACGTCCCAAGGGTTGGGCTGTTCGCCCATTAAAGCGGTACGTGAGCTGGGTTCAGAACGTCGTGAGACAGTTCGGTCCATATCCGGTGCAGGCGTAAGAACATTGAGAGGAGCCTTCCTTAGTACGAGAGGACCGGGAAGGACGCACCGCTGGTGTACCAGTTATCGTGCCAACGGTAGACGCTGGGTAGCCAAGTGCGGAGTGGATAACCGCTGAAAGCATCTAAGTGGGAAGCCCACCTCAAGATGAGTGTTCTCATGGAGTTAATCCAGTAAGGTCACGGGAAGAAGACCCGTTGATAGGTTCTAGGTGGAAGTACAGTAATGTATGTAGCCGAGGAATACTAACAGACCGAGGGCTTGTCCTTCTTGTCTATCACTAGACGCAATGGACAACCCAACAGCTTTCTTAGGTCTAACGACCGTTTCTATGCAGTCTCTCAAGGCTCTAGCCTGACAACATTCCTGGTGTCTATGGCGCAGTGGACCCACTTCGACTCCATCCCGAACTCGATTGTGAAACACTGCAGCGGCGAAGATAGTTAGGGCGTAGGCCCTTGTTAAAATAGCTCGATGCCAGGTCCATTCTTAGCCAGCTTCTCTGACGCTCACAGTTAGAGAAGCTGGCTTTTTATCTGGGTTGTTATTATGGGTATGCTTATGAAATGCAACCGTAAACGAGGCTCGCTCTGAAGATGGCTAGTGTTGGATTGAATAAGTGGATTGTTAGTGGCAATCTAGCAGCAGATGCTGAGGTTAAAACAGTTGATTTGAAGAGTGGTAGTAAGGCAAATGTTGCGAAGGCGACTATCTATGTGCGAGGTGTGCGACATCGTGAGGAGTCATTCACCGTTGCTTTGAGCATTTGGGAAAAGTCAGTCGCTTGGCGAACATTGCCCTACTTGAAGAAGGGGTCTTTGATTATCTGTACTGGTAACGTTGAGCCGAGTCCTTTTATCTCGAAGGTAGATAACTGTCCTAAGGCCGGCCTGAACATGACTGTACTCGATATTGACCTCGATATCATTCGTAGTACAGATGAACTCGCTGAGACGTCGGTGGTCGATGATGCTTCCCTGAACGGTGAGGTGGCTGCTGTCTCTTAGCTGTATGAACTAGGTTTTAGTTTTGATAGGGCTTAGCTAACCGTTGGCTAGGCCTTTCACTTTGGGTGATAGGTTGCTATCTGATAGGTTTCGATTTGTGTAGCCTGAATGCGTAGGGGAATTTCTTTAGTGGTTTGCTATACTCACTCGTTCGGTACACGAAGCGAGTGAGTTCTTTCTAGGCTTCATAGCTTCTCGGTACGCTTCGTGGTTATGGTATGAATAAAGTCCTACCTACAGATTAACGTCAACGTATACCTGCTTGATTAGAAACTTAAGGCAACCAGAAACTAGGGAGGAGCTGCTGACTAACGTTGCGAGCAGTACGATTAAGCAGACGAGCCATTTGAATATGAGGTTCGTCTGGAACGATAGGAATGATATTAGCTGGCAGGCCTGTATCAAACTTCGCGATGACTTTGTTAGCAGCTTCTAATCCTGTAACGTAGGCTTTTTCTTGAGACCAAGAACCATGGCGGGTGACGATCCAATCGCCACTCATAAATACGTTTGAGAAGCTAGTGGTACAGGGTAACAGGTAGCGGTAACTGCCGGGCGCAAAATGGGTAACGCCCTGACGAATACGAACAACGCTGTAGTCTACAACTTTCGCATTGCCGAAGGCCATAATACAGCCAGCAAGGTCCTTCTGAACTAGGGGAAGAACTTGCTCATCGCTAAGACCTAGAAGCTGGTTGGCATGGTAATAGTCGACTTCAACGACAGTGCCAGGTTCGCTATTGTATTCGTCGTGTAGGGCATTGAGATCGAAAAAAGTCCAGCCAGTGGTCTGATGAAAGCCAAAGCATGCGTTCGAAGGCAGGGGGATATCAATCTTGCGGTCGAACCAGAGCCGGGCAGCGAGTACGTCTATACCATTAAGGTTAAGGATGTCGCGAAATTCAGGGCGATCGCGCAGAACATCACTCTGCGCCACAATCTTCTTCATCCCTGTAATCCCGACTGAGAAAACTACCGCATCTGCTTCAAAAACTTCGTCATCGCAGATAACAGCATCAATTTCGTTATCGACACTCACTCGAACATCAGTCACTCGACGATGAGCTAGTATCTTTCCACCAGCCTTCTCAATCTGGTCCACCCAGGGCCGAAAAATCATCTCGCCAACCGTGCCACGACACCAGCGAACATCGAAATCGGGCTGATGTGCCAGGATAAAGTAGTACAGCATTCCAAGTGCCGCCGCTGCTGAGCACTGTTCACCAGGTGCGAACAAACCGACTAGCAACATCGGCTCAAACGATTCCTTGTAAAGACGTTCGGATACGCCATACTGCTTGAATAGTTCGCGAGCAGTCATATTGTCATAGCGTTTCCAAGCTTCGTCAGAATTATCAAAATCGACTAGGGCATAGAGCAATGGCAGCGCAGACATCCGATCTATCAGCGGCAGGCGTTTAAAACGGGTGTAAAGGAAGGTGCCTAGCGGTGTCGGCAAATAGGGTTCGCGTTGAAAGATGGGTGATTCAACCTCCAGGCCAGCGGGCGAATACTGGGAGGAACGTGTGTAGGGCGTGAATGGCTGAATGCCTAATTCGTCGGTTAGCGCAAAGATATTGCTGTAGGGATACCAGAAACCGTGAATACCCGCTTCTACAGAGCGTCCCTTCGGCGTTTTCCAGCCGGCAACCAGACCACCGGGGAATGCACCTGCTTCGAGGAGGGTAACTGCATAGCCCTGCTTTGCTAGATGGTAGGTAGCTCCCAGCCCAGCCCAGCCTGCGCCAACGACAACGACTTTCTTTTGATCCAAAGCATTAGACATAGTATTGATAGAAGTATAGAAAAAAGCCACGGGTTAATCCGTGGCTTTTTGTTTACTGCTTAGAAAGTTCAAGCTCAGCTAACACCAATCAGAGCAGGCTCTTTGGCAGGGAGGGCTGTAATCTCACCATCTTTGTCAATATCGAAGACAACAGTATCACCGTCTTGAAGTGTGCCTGCAAGAATAGCTTCAGCAAGGCGATCTTCAACCAGACGAGAGATCGCTCGGCGCATCGGTCTTGCACCATAGCGCTGATCGTAGCCCTCTTCAACTAGACGATCTTTAAAGGCTTCCGTCATGTCGAAAGAAAGATTGCGATCGCCTAATCTTTCGCCAACCTGCTTCAACAGAATTTCAGCAATTTCCTTAACCTCTGCCTTCGTAAGCTGGCGGAAGACGATAATTTCGTCGATGCGATTAATCATCTCTGGCCGGAAGAACTGCTTCATTTCTTCATTCACGAGGTTGCGAATGTTGTTGTAGCGACTAGTCATACTATCTTCTTCAGTTAGTTCGAAGCCTAAGCCCCCACCCCCTTTCTCAATGACCTTAGAACCAATATTCGAGGTCATGATAATTAGTGTGTTCTTGAAGCTAACCTCACGGCCCTTGGAATCAGAAAGATGACCATCATCTAATACCTGCAAAAGGATGTTAAATACATCTGGATGAGCCTTTTCAATCTCATCCATCAGGATAACGCTGTAAGGTCTGCGACGAACGGCTTCAGTCAGCTGACCTCCTTCGTCATAGCCAACAAATCCCGGAGGGGAGCCAATAAGTTTAGAAACGGTATGCGACTCCATAAACTCAGACATATCCAGTCGAATCATCGCTTCTTCGGAGCCAAAGACTGCGCTTGCCAGCGCTTTAGCTAGCTCGGTCTTACCCACACCAGTCGGACCAGAAAAAACTAGGCTGGCAATTGGGCGATCAAGTCCGCGCAAACCAACGCGAGCCCGGCGTACCGCTCTAGAAACAGCTTCTACAGCTTCATCTTGACCTACTACTCGCTCGTGCAACGTCTGTTCGAGATGCATCATCATTGCTGATTCAGTCTCTGTGATGGCATTTACAGGCACGCCTGTCCAAGAAGAAACAATATCTGCAATATCTTCATCGCTTACTTCGGGCTGGTTGATGATTGAAACATCACCCTCTAAAGTGTCCTGAATTTTCTGGGTCAGTGCAGATTCTTTCTGGCGTAAAGTAACAGCTTGGTCGTAATCCTGCTGCTGGACCGCTTCGAGGATATTCTTTTGAACCTGACGCAACTCACTGCGCAGCTCGCTAGCTGGAATATTGCGAGAATAGCGCAATCGAACTCTAGAACCCGCTTCATCAATCAGATCGATTGCTTTATCGGGCAAATGCCGATCTGTGATGTAGCGATCACTCAACGTCGCTGCTGCTTCCACCGCTTCGTCAGTGATATTTAGGCGATGGAACTGCTCGTAGCGACTGCGCAAGCCATATAGAATTTCGACCGTGTCTTCTACAGAAGGCGGTGCAATCGTCACTGGCTGGAAGCGACGCTCTAAGGCAGCGTCCTTCTCAATGTGCTTACGATACTCGTCTAAAGTCGTTGCACCAATGCACTGCATTTCTCCCCTAGCCAAGGCTGGCTTAAGCAGATTAGCAGCGTCCATACCGCCTTCTAAAGAACCTGCGCCTACTAGCGTATGAATTTCGTCAATCACTAAAATGACGTCTTGTGATTTACGTACTTCATCAATCACCTGAGTGATGCGTTCTTCAAAATCACCTCTAAACCGGGTTCCCGACACCAGCAAACCCATATCCAAGCTAATGACTCGTTTATCGATCAGAGCTTCGGGAACATCTTGGTTGACGATACGCTGGGCGAGACCTTCGGCGATCGCAGTTTTACCTACGCCAGGTTCACCAACCAGCACTGGATTGTTCTTGGTGCGACGTCCCAAAACCTGAACAACACGCTCAATCTCTTGGCGACGACCAATCACTGGGTCGAGCTTTCCTTCAGCAGCCACCTCAGTTAGATCGGTGCCGTACTCTGTTAAGACGCTACTATCCGACTTACGCTCTTTCTTTTGACTACCACCAACACGGCCTGAAGCAACAGGGGTACTTTCACCAATCACTCGAACAAGCTGAACCCGTATTTTTTCTGGATCCACATCTAAGTTCGCAATCACCCGGTAAGCAACGCTCTCAGAATTTTGAGTAAGGCTGAGCAATAGGTGCTCAGGCTCTATGTAAGGATGGTCAAGCTTACGAGCTTCTTGAAAAGCCTGCTCGAATACTTGTTTGACCTTAGGCGTAAAGGGAATCTCGACCGGACCATTACCAGAGCCTCGACCAATGATTGACTCGACCTCGGTACGAGCATTCGCTAAGTTGATGCCAAATTCGTCTAAAACTTTGGCGGCAATGCTAGTGTTCTCCTTAATGATGCCGAGCAGCAACTGTTCGCTGCCGACAAAGTTGTGACCCAGGCGACGGGCCTCCTCTTGCGCCTGCATGATGACCGCGATTGCTGTGTTTGTAAAATGCTCAAACATATCTTGAGAAACCTCGAACCCAGTTTTTGTGGTTCGCCTGTTGCTTGTTGTAGAAGCGCATAGGTCTAGGCTGTGTGTCTAGGCTACATGACGACAATAGGCAAGGCGTCCCATTTATTTTCGCTGGCTTTAGTTAAGTTATTTGTCTACTTATGTCAATATGATACTTGTATTTCAGTTGTTCTGGTACAAAGGAAAGCCGTAATCGGTAGTGTGTTTTCCGTAATACACAAAAGACTAGCTAAATATCCAGATGGTTATTACAAGCGTATATACCTTAGTATACAAAACTTTATTAGGTTGCTTGTCTACCCAAATGTTCTGTTTAGAAGATCAGAAAAATTGCTTTTAGGAAGCTTGGTTGAAATATACCCAAAACAACCACAATAAAAGATGGATTTGGATATTGAGTTGGGCGTGAAATTATACCCACTGTATATGACTTGCTATAGGTGGTATGTCGACTAGCTATCAAAGTCAGCTACGCAGACAGCAAGAATATGAAGATCTTGATCCGTTATAGCTTCGATACGGTGAAAGCCTTGAAGAGTATAGGCAGGTGCGGCGCTACCAGCTGTTAGAGAACCGTCCGTAGTCAAAGCGATCGCATAGGGATGGACAATCTGTTCGTAGCTATCAACCACATTAAGCGCTATTCGATCAGGATGCACTTGGCCATAGAAGCAGTCAAACGAAGAACTTGGCTGGTAGAAAGCACCGATGGTCTGATTGTCAGCAACGGTGAAAATGGCATAGGAGGTGCCAAGTTGGTCGCGCTGGGGACTTTGACCAAATAGATAGATACCATCTTCTAAAACAGCAGTATCTTTAACATGAGAAATGACCTGGCTAAACACCTGAGCGTTAATAGAATTAGCTGAGGTCTGTGCCACGCTAACAGTAAAGGAAGATCCGAGTATTGCTCCAAATACCGTCAAAGATAGTAGCGTTTTCCTATACTGATGAGCTGATTTTGTCATGGCGAGTGGCCTTTAAAGAGCGATTTAAGGAAGTCATCTGTGGGTGCTTGATCAATAGAAAGTTAAATGCTTCGTGCTATAAACTTCGTTGGCTTTGGGTAACTATCTTTTGAAGGTTTTAAGTTTTAGGTTGGCCTTTTGCTAACTAGGTAGAATTGTCTAAGTCGAATTATCTAAAAACTGTTTGCTAAAACCGCAATAGGGCTGAGCTAGTAATAGGACAGTTGTTGGAAGTGGCTGTTAAAAGACCCTGACTGCTAGAGCCTAAGCGCTTCTAAGCGGCAAACACCTCTGTTATAAGTAAGACTTTCTAGGCCAATAGATAGTAGACATAGAGCGTGACCAGACAAAGCGATCACACAAAGCAAGCTGAGACTTGGAGAGATCTCCAATATCAGCTAAGAGACTTGGATGGACAGGGCTATAGGGAATACAAGTGGATCAAGGGCGATTACGAATTTCCTGAGTTCAAGCTGAGCGTGGACTATGTGCAGCGCGATCCTTTTGCTGCGCCTAGTCGCATTTGTATTCAGCTATCTCAAGTATTCGCAGGCTTCCCATCTAGGTGGATGACCGACCATGTGAGCCAAGTTGCGATCGCCGACTATCTAACTAGGCGAGTAGCTCAAGTGGCCCAGTCTTTGCAACAGAAGAGAGGGCCTGGGAAGAGTGGCACGATTGAGGTTGCTGCGCCAAGCCAAGCAATATTACGGCGAACAGCAGTTTGGATAGAGGCCGATGTGATTGAAGTCAGGCTAACAGTTGGACTACCGGCTTTTGGTAGACGGATAGCAGGTATGGCAGCAGCGGCTTTGCTATGTGAGGATATACCGCTGCTGGTTTCGCAGTGTCTAAAATACGAAGCACTAGAGTCAGCTGCGATGGAACGTCATATTCATGTCCTAAAAGATGCTGAATCGCTACGCCATCAGCTCGCAGAAAAAGGACTCGTTGCATTTGTAGCTGCAGGTGCTTGTTTGCCTCGCTGTAGTGGAGTTGATGAAAGACCACTTGACGAAGCCGCCGACCGCTTTGTTCCACCTACGGACAGCTGCATCGCTCTAAAAACGCCTCACAGCGGACTAGTCCACGGGCTAGGGATTCGAGCTGGTGTGACCGTGATTGTTGGAGGTGGCTATCACGGGAAGTCTACGCTACTACGAGCTATTGAGCAGGGAATCTACAACCATGTGCCGGGAGATGGGCGTGAGCAAGTCTTATCCGATGCCAGAACGGTAAAGCTACGGGCAGAAGATGGACGAAGCGTAGTGGGCGTGGATATTTCTCCGGTGATTAACCATCTACCGCGCGGCAGGGATTCACGGAGTTTTTCAACGAAGAACGCTAGCGGCAGTACGTCTCAAGCAGCGGGACTATCAGAGGCGGTGGAAGCTGGGGCGAAGGTGCTACTCATTGATGAGGACACAGCAGCGACAAATTTCATGATTCGCGATCGCAAGATGCAAGCGCTGATCTCGAAAGACAAAGAACCGATTACACCATTCGTCGACAAGGTGCGTCAGCTGTATGACGACTATGGGATCTCGACCATCCTAGTCATGGGCGGCAGTGGCGACTATTTTGACGTAGCAGATACGGTCATTGCCATGGAAGACTATCAGCCCAGCGTTGTGACAGCGCAGGCAAAGGTGATCGCCCGCACGGATCCGAGTCCTAGACAGAAAGAGGGCAATCGAGACTTTGGACGTATCACCTCACGAGCTGTTTTGCCAGGCAGTCTGCCTAAAGGCTCAACGAGGAAGGATGGTTCGCCAAAAGTGAAGGCACGCCGAGACAGTTTGATGTTGGGCGGGGAGATAATTGATTTGCGAGCGATTGAACAAATTGTTGAGGCGCATCAGGTAAACGCGATCGCTCAGGCAATTATCTATGCAGACCGCTGGTACTTCGATCCTAAAAGATCCCTAGGCGAAGTACTCGATCTGATCATGGCTGATATTGAACGAGGCGGGCTAGATGCCTTAGCAGATCGTTCATCCACCAGGCATTACCGGCTGGGAAATCTAGCGATGATTCGACGATTTGAGCTAGCCGCAGCGATTAACAGACTTAGAACTATCCAGGTAAAAGCTATGTAGAGGAGATAAGTGCTTTATTTTAATGTGGAGAGAGAATATATTAAGAACTTATTAAAGCACCCTTCCTTTCTCTGCCTGAGTCGATATGGTGTAGGGAAGATACCTCCTAACTGCGTCTCTTGCTTCGTTTGACTTCACTCTTCTTAAAGGTGACCGAACGGAGCTTTTTTTAGGATTGGTCTATGCTCCAAGGTGGCGCTCAAGGGGGTTTATGGCTACCTGAGAGTTTCGATTAGATTCAATAGCCCACTAACTCAGAGCATGACGTTAGCTCTGCGCCTTCGGCGACACAGTTCTCCCAAACGATCCGACGCCCAATTGCCTCTGGAAGTTGTTCTTTCTTCGCGAGCGCTTTTGCGAACCATACCAAACTCTTATCGGTATCGTTTTGTCCTGCTAGAATCTGCGCCTTTAGATAGAACAGCTCAGGGTTACTTGGGGCTGCCGCGAGAGCTTTATTTACTGCAATCAAAGCATTATCGTACTGGTCAAGGTCTCGGTAGCCAATGGCAATTGTGCGCTGAGTCGCATAGACCGGATGACTGTGCTGAGCCATTCTGGTAATAGCCTGCTCCGGATTAGTGAAAGGAAGATTAACTGCCAGCATGAGATCCATTGAGCCTTTGAGCAAGTTAAGCTCAGAATCTTCGGCATTAATTCTTTCGGCAGCTTCTAGCTCATCAAAAATGCTTGGAAGCATACCAAGCGCTCTAGGTACGCCCTTGGCCATGCCTTCTGTCTTTAGCATATGGGCTCCTTCTAAGAAAAGTCCCACTGCTGTGTAGAGATGACCGCGCAATCGATCAGTTTCTTTTAGAGCGGCGGCCGTTGCTTGAGTTAAGGCTGCTCGGCGGCCAACTTCTTCTAGACCAGCACTCCCCTTGAAGTAGGCCATAGCAGCTATCAGCGCATGAACTAAGGGTTCATCAGCTTCGTAAATTTCGGCTCTGGTCAGTGCGGCGTCGGCCGCGACATAGTTACCCTCTTCAAAAATAACTTTGAAAGCCGCTTCTGTATGCTCGCCAATGTCGTGGCCTTCAGTAGGCCTAAAAGGATCGGCGGCTAATGTGAGAGGAGCGATTCCGAAGGTGGCTGCCCCTAAAATAAAGCCAAGTAGTCGCGATGCTGACCGAGCGTTTGGAAAGGCCGTCATATTTATCGTCAGCAGAAATGAAGCGGAGTTCTCTAGATAGAGTATACCTATGTAATTCTGACGAGATTTTGCTAGTTGTAAAGGTTTACTTGATACATTCTCAAGCACATAGATACAGCATATATACAAAAAGACAAGTAGAGGAAACAGTTTGAGCATTGTTTTGGCAGGCGATCGCAGCGGTACTGGGAAAACGACTCTGACGCTGGCCTTACTCGCTGCGCTGAAAAACAAAGGCCGCTGCGTTCAATCTTTTAAAGTAGGCCCGGACTATATCGATCCTATGTTCCATAGCGCTATCACCGAGCGACCTTGCTACAACCTCGATCCGGTTCTCACTAGTGAAGGGTATGTCAAACAGAGTTTTTATCAGCATCAGTTAGGCGCTGACTTTGCTGTAGTCGAAGGCGTTATGGGCTTATTCGATGGGGCTACGGGGGTAGACGATACGGCTAGTACAGCTCATGTCGCTCGGCTGTTGGAATTGCCAGTGGTGTTAGCGGTTGATTGTGGGTGTATGGCACGTTCTATAGCCGCTTTGGTGCAGGGCTATAGAATGTTTGATCGCCGAGTGAACATCGCTGGTGTGATTTTAAATCGCGTAGGCAGCGATCGCCATCTCCAGTTGCTTCGTGAGGCGCTAACACAAATCGAAATGCCGATCCTGGGTGTATTTCGACGAGAGAAGGATATTGAGCTGCCCAGCCGCCATTTAGGTTTAGTCCCAGCTGCCGAAGTCAGCACGTTTGGGAAGATTGCAACGCGGCTAGCGACCATCGGAGAACGGTGTTTTGACTGGGAAAAGCTGGAGCCGATCTTGCATAGAGAAGAGAGCGAGGGTAGAAGGTTAAAGGCGCAGAAGCGCAGTAGTGTACCGACTGATAGACCTGTCAGGATGAGCGGTGCCCGTAGCGTGAGAATTGCGATCGCCCGTGATGATGCCTTTAATTTCTACTATCCTGATAACTTTGAAATTCTCTCAGCTCACGGTGCGGAGCTGATCTTCTGGAGTCCACTACAAGATCAAACGTTGCCAGTAGTAGACGGACTCTATTTCGGCGGTGGGTTCCCAGAAATCTTTGCGGCCGAGCTAAGTAAAAACAAATCTATGCGACTTTCTATCCGCCATCTTGTAGAAAGCAAAATCCCGACCTACGCCGAGTGCGGCGGATTAATGTATCTCAGCGAAACTTTGATCGACTTTGCTGGAAATATGTGGCCGATGGTCGGAGTGATTCAACAAACTGTCGAAATGGGCAAGCGACTAACTTTAGGCTATCGAAGTGCTCTAGCGCTGGGAGATGGCCCCCTACTAGTCAATGGACAAGCTGCTATCGGTCATGAGTTTCACAGATCTAAGATTATAGAGACATTGACTCTCCCAGCTTACGAAACGCGGCGATATTGGGGAGAGGTAGAAGATCCGAAGCATGAGGGCTATCAGTTGTCTCACCTACATGCCTCGTATGTACATCTGCACTGGGGAAGCCAGCGGCAGCTAGCAGAACGATTTGTTCAAAACTGTCTGCAATATCGCCAACAGCTCACCGAATCGAGATTGATCGAGTTTGAACATTAGCCAATTCTTTTCACGACATCTGCCAAAGCCTCTTTCGGCGCAGAATAGTCAAAAGAAAAGCCCGCTGCTTGGGTTCGCTCTGGGAGCACTTTTTGTCCTTTGAGCACTACAACCGCGCCATCGCCTAATAGGGCCTCGATTGCAAAGTCAGGCACCGGCAACCAGGAAGGTCGATCCATCACTTCGCCCAACGTCTGACAAAGATCTTTCATCCGAACGGGTTCTGGAGCGGTGCCGTTGTACACACCGTGCATAGACGAATCGAGCAAGGCCTTTAAAAAAAGGCTGACCAAATCATCGATATGAATCCATGAAAACCACTGCTGCCCACTGCCAATCGGTCCACCGGCATAGAGTTTAAAAGGCATGATCATTTTGGCGATCGCCCCGCCATCTCCCAACACAATTCCGGTCCGAATAATTGCTACCCGCACACCAGCACTTTTAGCCTTGTTTGCCTCAGCTTCCCACGCCTGACAAACCTGTGATAGGAAATCATTCTCAGCTGGAGTGCTCGTCTCAAAGAACTCGGCTGTCTCACTGGTTCCGTAATAGCCAATTGCTGATCCACTGACTAGGACAGAAGGCTTTTGCTCAGCGTTAGCGATCGCCTCTACCAGCTTTTGGGTACCAAGCTTGCGGCTATCTAAAATTCGGTTTTTGCGCTCGTCCGACCACCGTTCGGAAATAGACTCACCTGCTAAGTTGACAACCCCATCACAACCAGAAATTTCTAGCTGCCAATCGCCAGATTGAAGCGGTGTATAGGCTACATATTCAACCGGCTTGAACTTACTGCCAGTGAAAATCTTTTTAGCTTTAGTGACACTGCGGGTAAATACTTTCACATCGTGGCCTTCATCGAGCAAACGCTCGACTAAGCGAGAGCCTACAAAGCCTGTAGCACCCGTAATGGCGATTTTCATAGCGAGTATCGTATCCCTTGAATCATTCAACTGCTCTTTATAGTAGCGATCTAGGGCAGTGTAGGAACACTCGCTCTAGAGATAAGCAGAAGCTAAGACGACCACGGCTCTAACGCTCTATCCTTGTAGAAGCTTAATCAAAGTGCATGAGGACAAGAGAGAGTGCAGCCTTCCGAGTATTTACAGCAGGTGATCACACAGAAGATTGAACAAAGCCCAGATCACCGGATCACGTTTGCTCAATTCATGGATCTAGCGCTGTATCATCCCCAAATTGGCTATTACGCTACGCCGAGTAGTTCTCTTGGCTCGCAAGGTGATTTTGTTACCTCTCCTCATATGAGTCGTGACTTTGGTGAAGTGGTGGCAGAGCAATTTGTCGACATGTGGGAAAAGCTGGGTCGGCCCGATCCGTTTGATCTAGTAGAGATGGGAGCAGGTCAAGGATTGGTGGCCGAAGATGCGATCGCCTATCTTCAATCTCATCATCCTGACTGTTTTGCCACCCTCAGCTACACCATCGTTGAAAAATCGGATTCACTCAAGGCAGAACAGCAGCAGCGCCTAAGGCATTGGAATGAGCAGGGAATTTCTATTCGCTGGCAGAACTTTGATGCGATCGCGCCTAGCTCCATTACCGGATGCGCCTTTTCTAATGAGCTAGTCGATGCCTTCCCCGTTCACTGGGTAGAACTACGCGACCAAAAGTTGCAGGAGATCTATGTCATTCATACTGAAGAAGGCTTTTTAGCCCAGCTAGGAGACCTTTCTACGCCTAGCTTAGCAAGCTACTTCAGACGAATTGGCATTGACCTTAGCAACTACCCAGAAGGCTATCGAACAGAAGTTAACCTGTCAGCACTCGAATGGCTTGCTCAAATTGCCGACAAGATAGACAGAGGTTATTTACTCACGATTGACTACGGATACAGTGCTCAGCGCTATTACAGCCCTGCTCGCACAGAAGGAACCCTACAGTGCTATTACCAGCACAATCATCACAGCGATCCGTTTATTCACATTGGGGAGCAAGACATCACGGCGCACGTAGACTTTACCGCCATAGAAACGCAGGGAAATGAAGTTGGGTTACAAAGCCTTGGATTCATTCAGCAGGGATTGTTTTTGATGGCGTTGGGGTTGGGCGATCGCCTTCAAGCCCTCTATGAGATCAACTCAAATAGAACCGCCGACCCAACTGATATTCAGGCCATCATGCAGCGCCGCGAAGTCCTGCAGCAGCTGATCAATCCAATGGGCTTCGGTAACTTTGGCGTGCTGATTCAAGCTAAGGGACTAACGGCCAAAGAAATCGCCAGCCCCCTAAAAGGACTGACGATTCCACCAATGGTATAGAAAGGTTTCTAGTCTAAGAGACCTTTATCTTGAATGTCGTCTGGAGGGATTTATCTTGAACGACTAGGATTAGCGCCAAAATTAAAGCGGACGGAAGATAAAGGGATAGCGATAGGCTTTATCTGGATCGCTCACGCTGCTAAGAATAGCGAGTACAGGCATCACCACCTGAACTAGTCCCAACAGCGCCACAAAAGGTAGCCCGATAATCAATGCCGCTGGAATGATGAGCAAAACGCTGTAAAGCCACATATTAAAGTGAAAATTCAGCGCTTCTTTGGCATTTTCCTTTACTACAGGATCTTCAGACAAGAACAGTAGGCCGAAAGGAATCCCTGCTGAGAGTACCAGCTGACTCAAGAAGATAGACCCATGGGAAGCAATAGAAAAAAGTTTCCGCTTGTCAGAATCAAAAGTGCTATCCATATCCATAAATCCTTTCTTTCTACAAATCCTTTCTCTCTACTTTCGAGACGAACAGCCAAGCTCAAGTTTGAGATGAGTCCCGTACTCGACTCCTTTATTCTAGCGGCTATCGACTGGCGAAGACTGCAGTTGGAATTTCGTAAATACCGTCCGAACAGCCGCAGATAGCGTGTAGCTGCTTTAAAATGAAAGTTGCCCCATGCGGTATAGAACTACAGGAACCCAAATTTATGCAAATGAAGCGCTTAGGCCACGTTGCTGTCTGTGTAGAAGATGTCCCCAAGGCCGTAGAGTTCTATCAAAACTTAGGAATGAAGGTCGTCTGGCAAGATAGCGATTGGGCCTACCTCAAAGCTGGAAACGACGGTCTTGCCTTGATGAGTCCTGATTACGATCAAGCAGGGCCTCACTTTGGGTTTGTGTTTGATGACAGAGCTGATATCGACACTGCTTACGAAAAGCTCAAAGCCGATGGCGTTAAGGTTAGCAAAATCCACGACCACCGAGACGGTACTGCTTCCTTCTATGGTCGCGACCCCTTCGGTAACTGGTTCGAGTACCTCTACGAACCTGATGATCTATTTGATCAGGAAACTTTCAAAGAGAAAGCTGTTACAGTAGCCCCCCAGGCAGCAACACAGACTGCCTAAGTAAATTTCTTCAGTCATGGGTGGTGCGAATCTTCGTCATGCAACTTTAAAAATATTTAACCGTTCCTGAGGAAAGCAGATGAGTCGAGCCGTTGCCATCGAAAAATTGACAATGCTTACTCTGAAGCAGCAGCTTGGTTTGAAGCGCTCAGGCAACCACCAATTCTTCTTTGAATGGCAAACCTCACTGCCGGAGCTAACCGATTTTGAAAAGACTCGCGTAGCACATATCAAGGCTATCTACGAGAACTTTGAAGAGCGCTCAGCCCTAGAGAATACGGTCAGTCTGACGGTGGTTTCTCCTTTGTTAGATACGGCGGCGCTTTTCTTACCCCCTTTCTATGTAGAAACGGAGAGATCGGTTGAGATCATTGCAGAAGACGACGAACTCACTCTTAGAGGCCGATTAGACATTGTCATCATCAAAGACTCGCTCTGGGTACTTACCATTGAGTCAAAAAGAGCTGGATTTTCGCTCATTGTCGGGATTCCCCAAGTTCTGGCGTACATGCTAGCAGCACCAACAGCTCAGAAGATCCTCTACGGTATGGTCACTAACGGCAGAAACTTTATCTTTCTCAAGCTAGATCGCTCGGCAAGTAATGAACCTGTCTATGAGCAGTCGAAAGAGTTCATCATTGATCGAGACAATGACTTAGAGCTAACGCTAATTGTGATCAGACGACTCGCTGATATCATAGCCGCCAGATGATAGAGCGAGCTAGGCGCTCTTTGATAGCACAGTAGGCATCGCTCTCTGCTTAATTCTCCATATAGCAAAGTAATGGTGCATTCTTACTTTGTGAGAAGAGCTGCCCGCGCAACTCTTCGAAAGCTATAGGAAGTATTTACGTCAGCTACGCCAACTATCCAAGTCGTTCTATCGTCGTCGTTCTAGGATCGATGATCTTTTTACCGATACCCGGAAAATGAATGGCTAAACAGATTTTATTGCCTGCACCAAAGATGTGGGTGACTTTACCTTTACCAAAAGCTTTGTGATTGACGGATGCACCAACGTTCCAGTCATTCTCGTGAGTGCCAGGTTTGTTGAGGTTGGGCTGAGGATTCTTAAGCTTGGCCTGGCGAGTGGTGGTTGTCCAACGCTCAGGAAGGGCACTAGGGACAGTGGTGAGAATATAGTCGCGGGGAAGTTCACTCAAGAAGATGGACGGAGTGGAGACTTCGCGCATGTGGCCATAGGTGCGTCGTTCGCGGGCGTGGGAGATGAAGAGACGGTCTTGAGCGCGAGTGATACCGACATAACACAGGCGACGTTCTTCTTCGATGGCCGCGGCATCTTCTAGGGAGCGGAAGCTGGGGAAAAGTCCTTGTTCTAGTCCTACTAAAAAGACAACTGGAAACTCTAAGCCTTTGGAGGCGTGAAGCGTCATCAGAGTCACCTGATTGCCTTCATCGCTGTCGTCTCTGTCGGTGCTAAGCGAGGCATTTGCTAGAAAAGTTAAGAGCGTTGCATCTTCGTTCTCTTCTTCAAATTGAACGACCGCATTATAGAGTTCCTGGATGTTCTCAATTCGAGTTTCATCTTCTTCGGTACCTTTTGACTTCAAAGAGTCAATATAGCCAGTTTGCTCTAGCACATCTTGAACTAGCTCAGCAGGTCCCACAGAATCAACTCGCTCCTGCCAACCTTTAATCATTTCAGCAAAGCCTGTGACTTTCTTTCCGGCTCTGCCTGCTAACGTTTTAACAGACGTTTCATCTTGAATGATCTCCCATAGGGAAACGCCAAGTTCACTAGCTGCCTTATCTAGGTTATCGAGTGTTGTCTTGCCGATACCGCGTCTGGGGGTATTGATGATGCGCTTTAGACTGACGCTGTCCGCTGGGTTTACAGCTAGACGCATGTAGGCAAGCATATCTTTAATTTCGCGGCGGTCGTAGAATCGCAAGCCTCCCACAACCCGGTAGGGAATGCCAAAGCGAGTGAGGACTTCTTCCATAGCCCGCGATTGAGCGTTAGTGCGATAGAGGATAGCGAAGTCTTGCCACTGGAGCTCAGGATTCTTCAGCTCTAGATTGCGAATCTGACCGACAACATATTCAGCTTCCATCGCTTCATTATCAGCTCGGTGGCAGAGGATAGAGTCACCTTCTCCTCTGGTGGCACGAAGGATTTTGTCAATTCGCTCTGTGTTGTTTTCAATCAGGTGATTGGCAACATCAAGAATATTAGAAGTGGAGCGGTAGTTTTCTTCTAGCTTGACGAGGGTTTGGGTTTCATCGTCGGTTAGGCCGTCACCAAATTCTGTCTGAAAACCCATCAGAATGGTAAAGTCAGCTGCGCGGAAGGAATAAATGCTCTGATCGGCATCGCCAACCACAAAAACGGAGCGGTTGTTCCAGTCGTCGAACCCCTTGCCTTTGCCGTTAGTAGCCAGGAGCTGAATCAAGTCGTACTGGGTTCGATTGGTATCTTGGTATTCATCTACTAAGATGTGGCGAAAGCGACGGTGCCAGTAGTCTAGAACCTGCTCATTTTGACGAAAGAGCTGAACTGGCATTCGGATTAGATCATCGAAGTCTAATGCATTGTTTGCAGATAGCCCTTTTTGATAGAGACGGTAGACCTCGGCAATTGTGCGGCCTTTGAAATGAGGATTCTCTTGTTCGTATTGATCGGGGGTAAACCCTTGGTTTTTGGCATTACTGATAGCAAAGCGAACAGAGCGCGGGTTGAACTTACGATCGTCTAGGTTTAATCCGCTAATGACAATGCTTTTAACTAGGCTCTGGGCATCGGACTCGTCGAAGATAGAGAAGCTTTTAGTCCAGCGTTGACCGTCAGCGCTTTGGTATTTTTCAATGTCGTAGCGAAGAATACGAGCACAGAGAGCATGGAAAGTCCCTACCCAAAGACCTTTGATAAAAGTTTTGTAGATATAGGAGCGAAGCTGAATTTGCTCACGCTCTGGCAGCATGTGAAAAGGTTTACCATGGCGAGCGAGGGATTCTTGTTCGGCAAACAGCTTTTCAATGCGCTCTTTCATCTCGCGAGCGGCTTTATTAGTAAAGGTGACCGCTAGGATATTCTCAGGATCGACCCGGTGGTTGAGGATGAGGTTCGCGATGCGATAGGTCAGGGCGCGGGTTTTGCCTGATCCTGCTCCGGCAACGACGAGTAACGGCCCACAAAAGTGCTCTACAGACTGACGCTGAGCTGGGTTGAGCTGATTGAGAAAATCTACGGTGGTGACCATACTATTGAGAGGAGGCGGGTGGAAAGAGGCAATTCGCTCTACATAGTATGGCACTTGATATAAATCCCAACGGATTGAAATCCGTAAATAGTCGAGAATCTGAGGAGATGCTCAGGCGGCATGAGGCATGGATGTGGCGATCGCACCACCTAGCCCAAGAGGCAGGCACCGCTGGAGAAGTCCCTGTAGCAGCTATCATCGTCGGCCCAGACAATCAGCTAGTTGCCTCTGCTGCCAATCGAAAAGAGCGCGACCAAGATCCGACTGCCCACGCAGAAGTATTAGCTATCCGCGCAGCAGCTAAGCATCTGGGTGACTGGCATCTGAATCAATGCACCTTATATGTGACTTTAGAGCCTTGTCCGATGTGCGCTGGTGCGATTATTCATGCACGTTTGGGTCTGCTGGTCTATGGCACTAGCGATCCAAAAACAGGCGCTATTAGATCTGTTTTAAATCTTCCAGATGGGCCTAGCTCTAATCATAAACTGGTAGTTATCGGCGGGGTTCTAGAGACCGTTTGTAAACAGCAGTTACAAGATTGGTTCAAACAAAAACGACGCCAGATCAAAGCTAGATCAACTGCTAAGACAACCTTGGAAAGTATTATTAGTCCATAGATGCAAGCTGTTCGTTAGCATTACCTGCTAAGAAAGTAGAGCATATCCTTTCTCTGGTAGCACCGAGCCATTGCTTTCACAATTACCTGACTGATTCGTTTCGACAGCTTTTCGTTTCGACAGCTTAAAGTAAGCTGCAGTAGGTAACCGGTGATGAGAAACTACATCTACGTCTTATTCAATAGCTTAGTTAATCTACCTAGGTGGGCAATCCACTTAGGCAAGAGTCACATCAAAAGACGACAACAGAGAACAGGATGACTTAATCTAGGTTAAATCAATCACAGTAAGCTGGATGCTTATGCCGCTTCCTTAACACCATGGTTTTCAACTCTAAAGCTTTTCTTTCTGGCGTTTCTTCCAAAGCGACTACTTCGATTGCTGCCCTATCAGCTATCAGTGCGATCGCGCTTCCTGCAGCACTTCCCTTGTCAGCTTGGGCGCAGATGT
This sequence comes from Synechococcus sp. PCC 7335, assembly GCF_000155595.1. NCBI lineage: Bacteria > Bacillati > Cyanobacteriota > Cyanophyceae > Synechococcales > Synechococcaceae > Synechococcus > Synechococcus sp. PCC 7335. The sequence continues at coordinate 2,120,331 of NZ_DS989904.1, forward strand.
CGGATGCAGTCAATCCGGATGCCGACACACAGCCTACTACTGCTATGCCTACCGTAACTCGCGCTGTAGAGCAAGCTACTAGCCCGATTGGGATTGCCGCTGGTCAGGCGCTCATGAGCGAGGCTGAAGTCGCTATCAGTGCTCAGGACTATACGTTAGCAGCTACCAAACTAGTTGAAGCGCGCCAGGCTCTTAATGACGTTTCTGCTCATTATCAAAGTCTCTCTAGCGTCTTTGTCGGACTAGATAGTCGTGTGAATCAAGACCTGCGAGCACTTGCCCTTGAGTCAGCCCAGGTTCGCGACCAGGCTAGCTACCAGCTCGCAGTTGTCTACCGCGCCCAAGATCGACCTGATCTTGCTGTTCCTTTACTAGTAGAAGTCGTCAAAAGCCAGCAGCCTACCCGTGACCTTGGTCAACAGGCCTATCAGCAGCTCTATGAACTAGGGTTTGTAGGCGTTGCTTACAACACGCCTAGCTAAGGGACCTTCACAAGGTTGATACTTAATTTAAAGTTCGATTAACCTGCTTAGAGCATCCGATCGTGCGAACCCAATCGTGCGAACCTAGATACGTGAAAGACTTGCTTAAATTTAAGCATAGCTCCAGGATCCAGATTTTAGAGATATAAAGATTGCGGCATAATAGGTGGGTTGACCTTCAAGACCTATAGGAGACGCAGATGATCAGCCCTGACCAAGTAGAAGCGATGATTAAGGCCGGTCTGCCAGATGCTAACGTTGCTGTACAAGATCTAACTGGTGGTGGTGACCACTATCAGGTTGCTGTCGTATCTGATGCGTTTGAAGGGCTTAGTCTTGTCAAACGGCACCAGCTTGTTTACCAGGCGGTGAATACGGCGATGACATCAGAAGCGATACATGCGCTCTCTCTAGATACCAAGACGCCTAGTGAAGTAGCGGCATGATGTAGCCTTGTAAAGTAGCTGTATGAAGTGCTGGTATAGAATTGCGGCGATTAGTCAAGCCAGCTACTACAATGCTTGAATACTAAGGATCGAAGGATTGGTCTAAAAGCACAGTAAACTCAAAAAATAAAGGTAGCGATGTCTCCAGAAACTAAAGCTAGAATCGACACCCTAGTCGAAGAAAACAAAATTATGGTGTTTATGAAAGGCACCAAGCTGATGCCTCAGTGCGGCTTTTCCAATAATGTTGTTCAGCTTCTCAACATGCTTGGGGCGCCCTACGAGACCATAGATGTCCTAGCCGATCCAGAAATTCGTCAGGGCATCAAAGAATATTCAAACTGGCCGACTATTCCCCAGGTTTACATCAACGGAGAGTTTATCGGCGGTTCAGATATCTTGATCAAAATGTATGAAGAAGGCAACCTCCAAGAAACGGTAGAAGTCGCTTTAGCTTCTTAGATCAAGAGTAATTCAAAGCCTGAGTGTAGATTGGGTTCATAAAAAAGTGATTGCTCCTAGTCACTTCCTTAATTAAAGCGTATCCGCTATGAGACGAAAGTCCTAGCGGATGCGCTTTTTTTTATGCGATGAAACTATAGCAAGGTAAGGATATGTATTTTTCCTTTGCCCGTTGGGTTAGTTATTGTCCATCACGAACTTAAAGGGATTCTATGGGCAGCTAATTTGACCCAGCTAACTTGCGAGATGCAATAGAACCTATCAGATGCAATAAAAGGCAGATGCAATAGAAGGCTATCTAGCTGAGACAAAGCCTTAATAGAGATAGCGTAGAGTGAAGTCTAAAGTACAGGAGAGTCTCGCTTCATTCTTTGAGGGGACGCTACTTTGCAAAGCCTTTTAGTAATCGTTTTTAGTGGCGGTTTATATCAACTATTCGTCTAAACTGATATCCATTAATAGTAGTCTGTCTCAACCTCTGGCTGGGCAATAGCGAAGTTTGAGCTGTCATATAAAAAGCGAAGGCTTTCTTGTTCTAGCTGATTAATCAGGTATGATTCAATCGCACCAGAGTGACGCAAAGACGTAATATAGCCTTCTAGATAAAGTCTGAGTTCATCAGAGCGATATCCTTTATGCCAATAGTCAACGAATGTGTCAGTAATCCGTTGGTAGTAACGAATTGTTCGAGCGTCCTGAAGCATTAGTTTTTACCATCCTTAAGTACTTGATAGAAGTGCTAAAACAAAAGATGCTTAACCGTTACAAAAGATCTTGATTACGCTTAAGGGGGACTATTTTTTATATTTTATCAGGTCAAATTAGCTTGAATCGAGCAGAAACAACAGATATGTTACTCCTAGGGAGGGATCTTGTTCTCGTAACTTCGATTACAGAACTCAAAAAATGGCTCTGATAGTGTTCTTAGTATAAGAAACCCGTAGCCAGCGGCATTGAGTTCGCTATCCTTGCTGTGAACGATATCGTTAAGCACCCTGTTAAAACGAGTATTCAAGTTATCGAAAGCAATCCTAATTTGCGTTCTTTGCTCAGTTGGAATCTACAGCAAGCAGGATATCACGTGCAGCAATGCACCGATATGGTCTCTGCTAGAGACAACTTTCAGGCCCAGCAGCCTAACCTAGTTGTACTAGAAGCTGAATTTAGCGGTGGGCAAGGAATCCAGCTCTGCCATTGGCTAAGGAATCAAAGCTATCCGTTGATTCTCATGCTGTCGGCTCGTATTACTGAGGCTGATGTGGTCACTGGACTTGGGGCTGGCGCAGACGACTATCTAAAGAAGCCTTTTGGGATGAAGGAGTTCTTAGCTCGAGTAGAGTCGCTGACGCGGCGCAGTCGTCACACGACTACACCTTTGGCCGTAGACTACGGAGATTTGCATATCGATTTGGTGCAAAGACGGGTGCGATACAAAGGTGATTTTATTGATCTTACGCCACAGGAGTTTAGCCTGCTGTATGTGCTAACTCAGGCAGAAGGAGAACCGCTGAGCCGAATCGATCTATTGCGTCGTGCTTGGCCGGATGCCATTGACAATCCGCGTACGGTAGATACGCATGTGCTGTCTCTTCGTAAGAAGATCGAGGTCGATCCACGCCATCCTGATTTGATCCAAACGGTTCGTAATGTAGGCTATCAAATCTGCGTAGGGCAGATTAGTCCATCACCCTTAGAGATGATAGCGATCGCGCACGGAAAGCCAGCGTAGGTTGACGTTCAGGTCCAGTTGGCTTGTTCCTCTTGTTCTTTTCTGACTAGCTGTTGATGTAGTTTGAGCCAGTCAACATCAATAGCAGGCACATCTCTAGTCAATCGGCCATTGTCTATTTGCCACAGGCGATTGGCATATCTAGCCACTAGCTCTATTTGATGGTTAGCCATCACAATAGCCAGTTTATTCTGATGGGTGAGTTCAGCTAGGCGAGTGAGTAGAAATTCGCTGTAGCCAACATCTTGGGCTGAAGTAGGCTCGTCTAGTAAAAGGACTTTGGGCTGAGTAATCAAGGCACGCGCGATCGCCACCCGCTGCCGCTGACCTAGTGACAAGTGTACCGCCGTTCGATCTAGCCAATCTACTGGAATTTTGAGTCGCTCCGACCACAAACTCACGCTTTGTTTAATTTTTGCAGCGGACTGATTTCTCAGCTGCAGTGGATAGCTCAGCGCGGCTTCCACGCTCATCCCTAGCAAACGACTTTCCTGAGTGACTAAAGCAACCTGACGTCGCAAGGAAACCACCGGGATCTGTTGGATATCTTTATCCTCAAACCGAATTTGCCCACTACTCGCCTCAGCTAGGCGATTCATCAACCGCAGCAAACTAGTTTTCCCCGACCCAGACGGACCTACTAAGGCGACAAAATCGCCTGTTTCCAGCGCGAAAGTGACCTCTTTGAGAATCTCGACAATGCCGGCTGTGGCTCTCATCGTCACGCGATCAAACGTCAAAACACTCACGACTATTGATCCTTTCCGCTTAAACCGTGGGTGTAAAACTGCTAGCCGCTGTAATTGTCCATATATCAACTAGCAGCAAGCCTACGGTTAGGCCTAACAAGATAGCGTACATCCAGGGCTGAGAAAGCGGTTTGACATCGCGGGTGTCAATACCGGTTTTTGCCTCCACATGCCGTACTAGGCGAGCAAATCCAACTACTCGCATTGGCAGTAGATAGGCTTGGTCCTGCGCTTGATTAAGAAAGTAGTACACAATGCCACCTTGCCCAGTCGAACGCGGCTTTAGGGCTACAATCTCATCCCATTTGAGTGCCCAACCCTTTCGACCTAACGCTTTGATCCAAGTTGGGTAGGTTACAGCGATTCCTTCTTCATCAACAAGTACTTGTTCACTCAAACCACTCCATAGGGCGATCGCACCAATCGCAAAAGCGGTCCAAAGCAAGCTAGGGGAAATCGGTGCATTTGTCGCTATTGCTAGAAATGGCAAAGGAATGACCAATGCGATATAGAAAGCGGTCAAAGTGAGCTGAATTAAAGGAGAGATTTTGAATCTGTCCTGACTGGGCAGAGAATTAGGGACCATAAACCAGGATTAAAAAACTAAAGCGAGCCGAACCGATGCTGCCATTATCTATAGATGGGTCATAAAGATGACTATGTCTGAAGGACATCAAAAGTTTTCGGTTGACTCTTAACCATACTCAAGCAAGACATCAACCCACTAAAGATACTTCTGGACAACGCTCCAGCCAGAAGCAGTAACCGCAATAAAGGCAAGTAGCAAAACAGTATTTAAGCTGAGATGCAACGTTCTAGCCCAGGGCCGCTCAGGGGTAATTTGGGTCGCACTCCATGCCGATACTAACGTCACTATCACCACAAACAATCCAGCTGGCAAGTGTAGGGAATGTCCTAGACTACCGAATTCTCCTAGCGTACCAATCACACCGATTGACAGCAGTAGCAGCACTAGCATCACCATCGTGATTCCCGTTGTAAGATGTGCTAAGCGCAGCCAGCTAGGACGACGTGACTGTTGGTCTAGGCGCCGCTGGTCTGGGCGAGTATAAAACAAGCCAGCTCCGCTAACTGCTAGCAGCAGGTAGGCTGCTATCGAAAACCCCATTGACCAAGCGGCTATTCTCCAAAGCCAGATAAACGAAGGAAGATCCATAGCCCTATCCTTTTTCTAGTAACTCACTTGAAAGGCATAGCACCTTTTCAAGCAAAACTTTACTGAAAATTGCGCTGCTCTGTCATGGCTCTTGAGTGTATATCTCGATTCCAAAAGCAACCACTGCAGTCCAGCTCGAAGGCTTAGTCTACAAAACTTATTTCAAAGAATCTACATACTTAATCTATATACCTAAAACCGTGCTCTCAAAATCTATGTACTTTCTATGTACTTAAAGAGGTTTCTAGATCTTTAGTTTCTGATTTGCTCTCAGAAGTGTATAGAGGAGAAGGTGCCGCCTCATCGCTATCGGCCTGAATGGCTAAGCTCTGGCAGTCAATTGTGTCGGATAAGATAGCACTCGCCATCATGCCAGTATGAATCTCTAGCTTTGCAACCGGAACCGCCTCGAATAAAAGTCGCTGTCCAGGGAACACAACGCGTTCAAAGTACCAATTAGGCACATTTGTAATACGTGCAACCTGAATTTTGCTGGTGACATTTACGTAACAGCAAAGAATAACAGCAGCGTCGTCAGACGGAAGAGGATCGATAATTTGAGCCATGGTTTAGAACGAGAAGAAACTGTCTGAAACACTTCACACTATAGCGAGGCTAACACCTGAAAAATAAGATGACTGTAATAACGACTACCAAGCGGAGGTATTTGTTGGGATCGCCTGATATTAGGGTTTTCCACATCTAGCAGGTAGCAAGAACTACATAAATTATTGACCTGCTTTCTAACGCCCTAAACTATATTGAAAAGCAGCTAGAAGCAACTGCATAAAGACGGATATTTCCTAATGTCTGCACACCCTATTAAAGCTATCTTGCTGTCTTACTTGAAAAATGGCTATCAAAAATAGTTGACAAACTTTTTATAAGAAAAATCACAAAAGCTTCATAACAATATTTTTGACTACAAAGGCTTAACCTCTTGTTACAGATATCTCTACTGTACAAACCACGATTATCTATAATTTCCCCTCAATAAAGGCTAATTACTACATAGCACCACAAAGGGTAATCCTCCAATGTGGCCCTGACCCTCTCTTCGTCCTCGAGACGCGTATATGAGACCTAGTATTCATACGGTTTAGTCAATAAGATCCATGCAAAATTGGACTTTGGAAGGGTGATCGTAGCTTGAAGTCAGTGTTATCGTAAAGATATGTGAAAAGTCTGAGAACTGAATTACCTAGCGTTGATCGCTAATCATCTTCCTTTGCCTACTATGAAAGACCGTATTCTTTACGTTCGACTTCCTTGTAACCCTATCTTTCCTATTGGCGTCGTCTACCTAGCAGATCATGTACACAAGTGCTTTCCAGAAGTAGAGCAGCAGATCTTTGATATGGGTACAGTTCCGCCACTTGACTTTACTCGGACTCTAGACAGACGCATTGATAGCTTTCAACCTACGCTTCTTGTCTTCTCATGGCGAGACATCCAGATATATGCTCCTGTCGGTGGTAGAGGTGGCAACCCACTACAAAACGCTTTTGAATTTGCCTATGCTACCAATCCGTTAGTCAGACTACGTGGGGCTATTGGTGGTGCCCGTATGACTGCCACTTATCTAGCTGAACTGCGGCGAAACGAGAAATTAGTTAAACGGGGTCTAAAGCGAGCCCAAAAGCATCAACCTAACGCCAAAGTAGTCGTCGGCGGTGGGGCAGTTAGTGTGTTCTATGAGCAGATGCCACAGATGCTGCCACAGGGGACAATCGTCTCGGTTGGAGAGGGCGAAACCTTACTAGAGAAGATCTTGCGGGGTGAAGACTTTTCGCAAGAGCGTTGCTACATCGTTGGGGAAGAACCGCGAGAACGACTCATTCACGAGCAACCTATACCCATCGAAAAAACGGCTTGCGATTATGACTACATCGAAGCGATGTGGCCGGAGTTTGAATACTATTTGCAAGAGCAGGACTTCTATATTGGCGTACAGACTAAGCGAGGTTGCCCTCACAACTGCTGCTATTGCGTCTATACCGTTGTTGAAGGTAAGCAGGTGCGCATCAATCCAGCTGATGAAGTCGTTAAGGAAATGCGTCAGCTTTACGATCGAGGCATTCGCAAGTTCTGGTTCACAGACGCTCAGTTTATTCCTGCTAGGCGCTATATGGAAGATGCCATTGAGCTGCTAGAAAAGATCCAGGCCTCAGGTATGACCGATATTAATTGGGCCGCCTATATCAGAGCAGATAACCTGACGCCTCGGCTCTGTGAGCTGATGGTAGCAACTGGAATGAACTACTTTGAAATTGGGATTACTAGCGGGTCTCAAGAGCTAGTTCGGAAGATGCGAATGGGCTACAACTTAAAAACTGTCTTGCAAAACTGCCGAGACCTAAAGGCTGCTGGATTCAATGATTTTGTTTCAGTCAACTACTCGTTCAATGTAATTGATGAGCGAAACGAGACGATTAGACAGACAATCGCTTACCACCGTGAGTTAGAAGAGATCTTTGGAGCGGATAAAGTAGAGCCTGCAATCTTTTTCATTGGCTTGCAGCCTCATACGCACCTAGAAGAATACGCCTTCAGGAACAATATTTTGAAACGAGGCTATAATCCGTTGGCAATTTACCTACCCTGGGTTGCACTGAAGCTGCTGTGGAATCCTGGTAAGCTAGGTGCCTACTTTGGCGATGTCTGCCTAGCTGCAATGAGGGAAACCCCCAATGATTTTGGTCGAGGTGTGATGAATATCCTAGAAAGGCAGCTAGGGCGAGCGCCGCTAGCAGAAGCGCTGAGTGCCCCTATGAAGACAGAAAGCCGTGCCTTAGCTAAGGTATCATCTTAGTAGGGACCTGTCGCTAGATAGCTAGGGGATGAACGGCTAGGCTAATCAGTTTCTAGCTGGATTTAATTGGGTGAGTTTAATACAAGGTTTTAGTAAGGTCTGTGTAAAGGCATGTTGGCGGGTTCTATTCTTCAAAAGTTGATGCGTGAGCGACGTGAGGCTGAGGATTCAGCTCATCATGCGCCAGCAAAAGCAGGTGAAAACATTTCGAAAGTAGCAGAGGCCCAACAAGCACAGACTTCTGGTCGTACGCCGCTCAATTTTGGCGTGTACTACAAAAACACACTAGTAGCCCTGTGCCACGCCCTAGAAGACGCAGTCTTAGCAACCAAAACATCTCCTCTGATAGTGACTGCATTCCAGAAAGGAAAGTGGTACTTGCAGGAAGCAGATCGATATGCAGATCTAGCTGATACCGCTGATAGGATTGTAATTCTAGCTGCGCCTGGTGGAGGTTTTAGAGAGCATCCGACGGGCGATCGCGATAATGTGGAGCTAGTAGATCTAAGCCCAGATGATCCGGTCTCTGAAGAGTGGCACCTGATGATTATGAGTTCTAGATATAGTGCAATGGTACTGTGTCAGGAGCTGACAGAAGATGAGTATGGGCCAGAGGGTAAACCTGAGAACGACTTAGAGCGAAAATTCTATGGTTTTTGGACATTTGACCCAGCTCTGGTAAAAGAAACGATTGCAATCACCGCTGCTCATATTGATCGCTACAACCCTCAGCTGAAGGCGGAACTAGAGGAACGGTTGGCTAGTATAGATGCGCAGGCAGCCTCTAAGACAGGCGAAGTAGGTAACGTTGTCATGCGAGTTGTCGACTACCTGAAAGGGGGCGATCGCCAAGTTGAGGAAACAGAAACCTTTAAGTTCGCAGGGGCGCTTAGCCAAAATTTAGTATCCAACGAGCTTCAAGCTTATTTGCGAATGGCACAACTAGCCGATCTCGCGGATATCACGAACCCATTGGCAGCCGCAGAGGTTGCCTCCTTATGTGAGATGATGGGCCAGTTTTTGGACTTACCTGTCTGGCAGATGCAGAGGTTACGTCTAGCTAGCCTATTACACCGCATCGCACCTGCTCAGCTAGAGTCTGGAGCGATGGAGACAGAAGGAGATAGTTGCCCGCTTAATCCTGGTGCCCAGACGTTGAGAGTGCTACCGAGACTGCGGGCGATCGCGCAAATTATCGCTCATCAGCATGAGTGGTGGGATGGAACCGGGCAGCCAGCTGGGCTTTCAGGCGATAGTATCCCTGTCGAAGCGAGGATTCTAGGACTTGTTGCTGCCTTTCAGCATGCTGTTGCCTACCGCCGTCATAAGGATACTCAGCAATCTTCACCCTTAGCGCAGGATGAATGGCAGTACGTCGCAGATGCCTTTGCAGACTGTAAAGCTCAATCAGGTGAACGCTGGGATCCTAAGTTGCTAGAGATTCTAAGCTTTCTTGTCAGTGGATTGCAACAAGGCCTAAGCCTGCCGTCGATTCCGCTCAAGATGACATTGGGCGCAGGTATTATCGATCCGGACGTTGTCGACTCTTGGCCTACCTACCAACCCGTAGAAACTCCCACTTCCAAATAATCAAATGCAGCGTTAAAGTCTAGAATCAACCCTCATGAGTCAAGCCATCGACATCGACGCTATTCGTATAGGTAAGTTAAAGCATTTGAACGGTGCTAGGATAGACGACACCGAACTTTCTGGTTGTGATCTTTCGGGCGTGCGACTTTCTGGAGCTACCTTATCTGGTAGCAACTTGAGCCGAGCTAATCTGAATCGGGCCTATTTAGAAGGTAGTAACCTAGTCGGCGCCGATCTCTCAGGTGCGGATTTGCGTGCAAACCTGTGGGGTGCAAACTTGATGCAGTGCAACTTGACTGGCGCTGATCTGCGTGGTGCTAACCTACGAGGTGCAAACCTGATGGGAGCAAATCTAACCGGCGCAAGCTTGACCGGTGCCTTTTTAAGTGGAGCGACGCTAACAGGCTGCAATCTTAAAAGCGCTGATATGCGAGGGGCCGATCTCCGTGGAGCTAATATCAGCGACAGTAATATGAAAGGCGCAGACCTTTCTAGAGCAGACTTGCAAGGGGCTGTGCTTACTGAAGCCAATTTAGAAGAAGCCAATCTCCAAGAAACCAACTTCAAAGGCGCATCATTAGCAAGAGCGAATCTTCTGTGTGCATACCTAGAAGGTGCAATTATTGTTGGTGCAGACTTGACTGGCACCTGTAAAACGGGAACTGTCCTAGCACTGTGATATCTTCAGCTAAATAATCGACAATCTGTCGAATTATTCAGTGGTTTTGTGCAGTATCAAATACCACACCTGTTAAGGCGACTATAGCTGCGAAGAGATAGTAAGCATTGTTCAAAGCTTACTGCTTGTGCGCTGAACATGGCCCCGCATCCTCTCATTATTGACTAGGGCTTTTGTTATGAACACAAGCCGTGGAGGTTAATATACAACGCCTCTAAGCCAGATATAGCAAGTGTGCGGATGCATGCTAAAAGTTGTACATAAGCTATCTTTCTATACGTTAGTAGATGCCATTCCTGCAATTACTATCCTAATAGTCAATAGAGATATTGGGTCTGGTTGTCAAAGGTGCTTTTTTTAGGTCACCCAAACATAGAGATACCACTGCCAGAAGATCGCTGTCAGGAGATCAATGTTGTAGGTACAGAGGCAGCTTCATGTTGCTGCTTGTTGTAAACTGTCAAGACTCAACCAGTTCTGTCAATACCTTCTTGTTTCACAAGTCTAGCGTGCAAGGCGTTTAGATGTCTTTCATAGCACCTGACGGATGTAAGCGCTTGTTCCTTTAGTCTAAATGCGAAGGATTTCTACATGACAGTCATCTTAGCTGCCACGCGAGTAGTGCTTAGCCTTGCATTCGTGGTGGAGGCATCCGGTAAATTACTGTGTCTTCATATTGCCGAGCAAAGCCATACATAGATTTCAACGATGCTAGTACCATTGACTCGTGGCATGTCATAACCTATGTGTGCGAGGTTACGTGTTAATTTCTATCAAGTTACGGCGTATACATTTGATTCAGGTGCATAAACAGGAATTGGACAAGAAAGTATGAAAATCGCTTTAGTACATGATTATCTTAATCAGCGAGGAGGGGCAGAAAGGGTCTTTGAAATGTTCTGCAATCATTTCCCTGATGCTGATGTTTACACCTCTGTGTATGATCCTAAAAGTACTATTGAGCTGCGAAATCGCCTAGTCAAAACAACTTTCTTACAGAACGTTCCAGGTGCAAAGCGCTATTTTCGTCTGTTTGCTCCACTGTATTTCCCGGCCTTTCGAGCGCTCGATCTTGAGGCTTATGATCTCATTATCAGTAGCTCCTCTAGCTTTGCCAAAGCTGTCAAGAAGCGCCCTGATGCCCGCCACATTTGTTTTTGTCATAACGTCTCTAGGTTCCTTTGGGATACCAAGACATATTTAGGTGGGTATCAGGAGTTTGAAGCGTTTGAACCCTTCTTGAAGCTTGTTTTTAGCTACATGAAAAGGCAAGATATCACCTATGCCGGAGAGCCAGATATCTATGTTGCAAATTCGACGACAGTCGCAAAACGCATTCGTAGCATATATAGAAAGAAGGTGCTGACAATCAACTATCCAATTAACGACGACTGCTTTACGTTTAGTGATCAAAAAGAGGACTTCTATCTTGTTTCTTCGAGATTGCTAAGCTACAAGCGTGTAGACGTTATTGTAGAAGCTTTTAATCAGCTAGGCTGGCCTTTACGAATTATTGGTATCGGTCCGGAGCAGCAAAGATTAGAAGCTAAGGCTGCAAGTAACATACAGTTTCTAGGTCATGTCAGCGATGATACCCGAAGGCAGCTGTTTTCAACGGCTAAATCGGTCATTGTTGCAGCCTTAGAAGACTATGGTTTAGTTCCTGTCGAAGCGAACTTCAGTGGGACTCCTGTTATCGCTTTTGGCGCAGGTGGCGCTTTAGACACTCAGGTATCGGGTAAAACGGGTATCCTTTTTCAAGAGCAAACTGCGGCATCTTTATGTTCAGCGTTGATAGAAGCTCAGTCTGTGAAATGGGACTACGCTGCTATTCAACGTCATGCTAAAGAAAAATTCACGCGAGAAGCTTTTTTTAGAAAAGTAGATCGAATGATCACCAACTTGGACACGTTTCTAGCAGAAGCAGAAACAGGGCAGATCAATACGTCTGCGGAGTCTTATGCATCGATGGGCTATTAGTCAGGCATTTTATCAATGGACCAGAAGTTAGGCATCTTGCAGATGGAAGTGGGTCAGGTTTATCAAAGGGGAAATATGGTTCAGCCTGTAGAGCAGGAGTTCGGATACGTCCAGCTTCTTAATGTCTTATTACGAAGAGGCTGGTGGGTAGTTGGTACGATTAGTCTTGCTTTGGTCACGGCTCTTCTATTCACACTTACTCGAGATCCAATCTACCAAAGCTCAATGCAGATGATCATCGAGCCTAATTTTGAAGAGGAGCTAGATCCAGCAGAGTTAGATAGAACCCCCTCACAACGTCAAAGGGAAGAAAACCTCGCTACTCAGCTCAATCTAATGCGTAGTCGGGAGCTGCTCCAAAGGGCAGTCGACTCACTACAAGATGCTTATCCTGAACTGACGGCTCAAACAGTAAGAAGTTCTCTAAGCTTGTCGCGCGTTCAAGAAGGGGGCGATGAAACACGTATTGTCGGTATTGTTTATACCGATACTGATCCCGTTAGAGCCGAGCGTATTCTAGAAGCTCTCCAGGCTGTCTACTTAAGCTATGCGCTTGAGCGTCAAGAGCAGCGTCTCAATCAAGGATTAGGTGCTATTGATAATCAGTTTGACGAGGCTAGGCGGAGTCTATCTTCGTCACAGTCGAGACTTAAAGAATTTCGACAAAATCAAGACATCATCGATCCAGAGCGGCAGGCAACAGTAGTTACTGACTCCCTCAATAGGATCCTATCTGAGCAGCGCTCTTTAGAAACCGAATATCAAGAAGCTCTCGCTAGGTATAACACCTTACGTGAACAGATTTCGCTGTCAGAGGATAGCGCGATCGCAGCAGCAAGACTCAGTCAGTCTGCTCGATTTCAATCATTACTGAATGCACTGCAGGAAACAGAACTGGCGCTAGCAGAGCGCCGGGTTATTTATTCAGATGCCGATCCAGGTGTACAAGGTCTAGTCGCCCAGCGCCAAAACCAGCTAGAGCTTCTAAGACAAGAAGCACAGAGGGTTCTTGGCAGCGATGCTGCTGGAATTACCTCAGCTGAAAGCCTTCAGGACTTTGGGCAACTCAGTGCCTTGGACTTGAACCTAGTTCAAAATCTCGCTGAAGTAGAAAGTACGCTTGAAGGTTTAACCGCTCGCCGACAGAGCTTAGTGCAAGCGGAGCAGGAAGCTAGAGCAGAACTAGACCAATTCCCGGAGCTAATTGATAGCTACAACCGCCTAGAGCCCGAGGTTCAGACTCAGCAAACTGTCTTAGAACAGCTGCTAAGACAGCGAGAATTACTCAGTTCACAGTTGGCAAGAGGTGGGTTTAACTGGCAGGTTGTAGCTAACCCCTCTTTAGGCGTGAAGATAGGGCCAGACCATCGGAAGAATATGCTGTTAGGCGCTGTAGCTGGATTGGTCTTAGGAGGAACAGTCGCCTTTATTCGCGAAGCCCTAGACGATGTGATTCGAACTCCAAAAGATATACAGCGATTAGCTCCGGTTCCGTTGCTGGGCGTTCTATCTGACAAAAAGCCATCAGACGCTGTGAGAACACCACACTCGGTTCCGGTTTATCAACACAACGGTGAACGCTTAGAAGCTGGTTACTGGCTTTCTCTACGAGATTCTCTAGATCTCATCTACAAGAGTGTCCAACTCTATCAAACCGACGTTGCAAAGTCCTTGGCTATTACTTCGACACGCTCTGCTGAGAGTTCGTCCACACTAGCAGTAGGCTTGGCATTAAGCGCGGCTCGTATTGGTCAGCGCGTGATTATTGTGGATGCAAACTTACGCTCTTCTACGCTTCAAGAAAGATTCAACTTCCCGGAGGGACGAGGGCTTAACGCACTATTAGATCAGCCCGCTACCAGGCTAATTCCTGTTTCCACTACGTTACTTGGAACTTCAATCGATGTATTACCAGCAACGCTTGAAGCGCATGATTCTATAAAGATATTGTCTTCGCCGCGCTTCCGCGTCCTGATTGAAGCTTTGGAAAACCGGTACGACCTGGTTATTCTTGACTCTCCACCTGTTTTAGGATCTGCAGATGTTTTAGAGATTGCGGCCTGCTGTGGTGATCTGGTATTGGTAGCTCCATTAAACCAAACCACTGAAGAGGAACTGCAAGCCTCACTGGCCGCGTTGAGTCAACTAAACAACCTAGCGGGAATAGTAGCTAGTGATGTGCCTTACCCAGCTGCAAACAGTGTTAACACTGATACTACCTATCCGGGCAAGCTAAACTCGCAAGCGACCGAGCTATCACTCAGCTAGATAACCGTCGGTCAGTGCTACTTTTCAGATTCCTATTCCTATGAGATTCAGTGGGTTTAAGACTAAATTAACTGAGGATAAACGTAGAAGGCTAGTTCAGCCAACATACTTCTCCAAAAACCTATGAAAAATCAAGTAAGAAAGAAAAAGATTCCTTTGTTTCTACGACAGCTGATTAAAGCAACTGGTTTTTGGAAAAGCAACGCTCTGATCCTGCGTGAATTCAAGTATTTTCCTAAAATAATCTTTCTAGCAGTATTATTTACCCTGCTTGCAGCTGTTTTTGAAGGCGCTGGAATTGGTGCTATTCTCACCATTTTGACTAGCCTAATCGATGCCGACGCCCCTCCTTTGAGAACGGGAGTTAAGTGGTTTGACATTTGGGTATTAGCAGCAAATTCATCGGCTCAGACTCGACTATTTAGGGTCTCGGCACTGCTGATTTTGATGACGGCTATCAGGGCTGTCTTTACTTACTTTGCCTTTGTGTATGTTGGTATTGGTAAGCTAAAGCTAGGCTACCAGCTGCGCCTGCGAATTTTCGAACAGCTTCAGCGACTGCCTCTAGGCTACTTCTCAAAGGTTCGTTCGGGCGGATTGCTCAATAGCATGACGAACGAGATCCAGCAGATCATGCAGGCGTTCAACTTGTTCAACGTAATGTTGATTCAGGGTTCTCTTCTACTGGTTTACCTCTGTTCAATGTTTCTGATGTCTTGGCAACTATCTCTCCTCTCGATAGTGCTGTTTGGACTGCTATCTTATGGAGTCGCCTACCTGCTAAGAAATGTAAGACAGGCAAGTTCAGAGCGTTCTACAGCGAGTAGTCGATATGTTTCTATCTCCTTGGAGTTCATCAACGGTGTTCGAACAGTTCATGCATTCGCTGCTCATCGATTTGAACGAAAGAGATTCGACAAAAGCAATCAGGACCTGTTTGAGGCTTCAACTAAGACAGTCTCTTTGATGTCTTTAGCGGGTCCTCTAGTTGAGGGAGTTGCTAGTACAGTCATTATCGTAATGATAGTCTTAGCGGTGCTAGTACTGGTACCAGCTGGTCAGTTACAGCTAGCCTCTTTGTTAACGTTCCTGTTTGTTCTCTTTCGTGTGATGCCTCTAGTAAAAATTCTGAATGCTTCAGCTGCGGGCATCCGAAACTTCCATGGGTCATTCGAAAAGATATCTCAGGTTTTGAGGGTAGACGATAAACCTTATATACAAAACGGCTATCTGGAGTTTCCGGGGCTTGAGCAAGCTATTGTGTTCAACTCGGTTGACTTTGGCTACGAACCCTCCTCACTGGTGCTACGCAACATCAACTTGACAATAGAGAAAGGTAAAACAACCGCGTTAGTTGGCTCTTCTGGAGCAGGCAAGTCTACGCTAGCAGATTTGATTCCTCGATTTTATGATCCAACTAATGGCCAAGTATTAATTGATGGAACTGATTTACGCAAGTTTAATATCAATTCCTACCGTCGAAAACTTTCAGTAGTTAGTCAAGATACGTTCATCTTTAATGATACAATTCGAAACAATATTGCCTATGCGTTGGATGATGTTAAGGAGGAAGATCTCCTGCAAGCAACAAGGCTTTCAAATTCTTTAGAATTCATTCAAAAGCTACCTGAAGGCTTTAATACGGTACTTGGAGATAGAGGAGTAAGGCTCTCAGGGGGGCAGCGTCAAAGGATTGCGATCGCGCGATCACTTTTGCGGCATCCAGAAATTCTTATCTTAGATGAAGCCACTAGCGCCCTAGATTCTGTCTCAGAACAACTCATTCAAGACTCTATTGAAAAGCTTTCTGTCGGCAGGACCGTGGTAGTTATAGCGCACCGGCTATCCACTATTGTTAAGGCCGATAAAGTTGTTGTTCTAGAAAAAGGCAAAATTGTTGAACAGGGCACTTACCAAGAACTCCTTAATCGGAAAGGTCAGCTTTGGGAGTATCACAACATGCAATTTGGATCTAATACTCCAACGGAGAGAGCACTGAAGGGTCTAGAACTTTAGTAAACATACCTAGCGAAAGCTGATAGTCAAATCACAGGTTCAAACAACCTTGATAGCTAGCTGTTAAAGCCAATCAAGCCATACACAAGCCTCGGTTAAATCCTGTCCATCTATTCGTACGAACTATGTGCGCAACCAAAGAAAAGACAAAACAGAGCGATCGCTCGATTAGCTTGTGTATTTGCACAATGAACAGACCAGAAGATCTTGAAAAATGTCTAGAAAGTGTCTTTCAAAGCAAAATCAAGCCAGATGAGGTAATTGTCAGCGACGATAGCCCCAATCCAGAACCTACCCTAGCAGTCATCGCCAAATATCCTGCTGTGATTTACCAAACTGGCCCTAGGTTGGGTTTAGGGCCGAATCGCAATGCTTGTATTCGACGAGCGCAGAGTACCCATCTCATGTTTATCGACGACGATGTGTGCGTACCACCAGATTGCTTTGAGATTGCGTACGAGCTCATTGCACAAACGCCAGAGGCAGTCATTACTGGCTATGAAATGAAGCATAGAAGCTGGGAAGGAGAAGGCACCGTCAAGAAGATTCTGCCGCATAATGCAGATTTCTGGGGAACGATGAAAATCCCTGTGAGTGATTCAGACTGTTGTTCAGTGGTGATGAACTCGACTATTTTCCCAACTAGTTTGTTTAAAGAAGCGTTGTTTGACGAGTGCCTACGCTATGGTTATGAAGAGCTAGATATTGCTCGTCATGCAGTTGCACTTGGTTACGAGATTGTCCATAGGGATAATCTGTGGGTTAACCACTATCAGTCTTTAGTTGATAGAGCTAGCAATTGGGATCGAGTGCTCGCATCCCAACTATATACAACCGCAAAAGCCTACTTTTTCTACGAAAAGTCAATTCCCAAAGCGCTGACCTATACATTGGTTGCCCCTTTGAAAATGACGGCTGGCTTAATTAAGCAGAAGGACCCAAAGGCTATACACAAGGGTATTAAAGCGACTATCTCAGCCTATCAGCACTTTTTTAGCCGTAAGGAAAAAGGTTTTGTTAGCAAGCGTAAAGATTACCCAATGGCCAAGGCCTCTCGATGACTGCTTTATAAAGAATAAACTTGGTTCGACGATGACTTATGGTACAACCTAACTTTCTGATTATAGGAGCTGCCAAAGCGGGTACAAGTTCTCTATATCATTACCTAAATGAGCATCCTCAAATTTATATGAGCCCGGTCAAAGAACCTAGATTCTTTGCACCAGAGCTCTACACAGACTATCTGAAAGACCCCTATAGGAGCGGAGCGAAAGAGCATCGAAGCACTCCTATGAGTCTAGAAGAGTATCTTGCCCTATTTGAAGGTGTATCAAACGAAGTTGCTATTGGAGAAGCATCAACAGAGTATTTGTATGTACCTAAGACACCTAAGCGGATTAAAGAACAACTTCCAGATGTCAAACTGATCTCAGTCTTGCGAGATCCAGCTGAGAGAGCCTACTCAGCATTTTGCTATCAGGTCCGTGATGGCTGCGAGCACCTAAGTTTTGAGGAAGCACTTACCCAAGAAGAGAGTCGTAGGCTCGAAAAAAAACGTTGGCCCGGTTGGCACTACCAGCGAGTTGGATTTTACTACGAACAGGTAAAACGCTACTTCGATCTCTTCGATAGAGAGCAGATGAAGATATACCTTTACAAAGACCTGCAAGCTGACAGTAAAGCTGTTGTTCAAGATGCCTGTCGCTTTTTAGGAGTTGAGGATACTTTTACGCCTGATTTGACTCGCCGTAATGTTTCAGCAATTCCTAAGAATATGGCACTACAAAACTTACTAATCAAAGACAATCCGCTAAAGACGGTTGTAAAGCCACTTATTCCTAGTAGCTTACGTAAGTCAATTAGAAGCCAGAACCTGAAGAAGAAACCAGCTTTGTCCTCAGAGATTCGGCAAAAGCTGGTTGCCAACTACCGAGAAGATATTCTAAAGCTACAAGATCTTATTCAAAAAGACCTTTCTCATTGGCTATCTTGACTACGCTGACTAATTATTGAACCGAATAGATATCACCGCCAACTATATGCCTTTCTAGCTTGTCCAAAGAGAGTAAGGTTGTGTCATTTAGTCTTAGTATCATGCAAAGTAAAGAGAGTATCCATACGCAGGTTGACTCAAATCAAGCTGGTTCAAAAGCGTTTGAATATCCCATACCACTCGAGTACAACGTTATCTTTGGATGTCCTCGTTCAGGAACAACTTTCCTGTTTGAAGCGCTAAATGCCCTACCCAATTCTGAATGTTCTTCTGGGCATCTATTCCCGCTAGCGCTAGCACACTTAGTTAATCAAAACCTATCGCCTGAGATCTACCAGTGTATTGCAAATAGCTTTGAATTTTCTATTCAAGATTACCTTGAAGCTGTTTATGGCAATCGTGTGACCTCTATACATAAATGGCTACTGAAGTCGATGAGTACGCAAGAGCTACTCCAGTCGCTCAAAGCCCAAAGAACTATTGAACGGTTCGTGTACAAAGAGCCGTTTCTAGCATTCTCTCCAGAGCTTGTATACAACGCCTTGCCAGAGTGTCGAATCATTCATATCTATCGAGATGGCCGGGACTGTGCTGACTCGCTAGCACGTAAGTACAAAGTGCTGACAGATGAAAAGCTAATGACGTTTAAAACGGCGGAGATGCCATTAGGTCGACAATACGACCATCGATATGTTCCGTGGTGGGTTGAAGTAGGTAAGGAAGAAGCGTTCATGAGCTACACCCCTTACATACGATCGATTTGGATGTGGAAGGAGATGGTCCGCCGCTGTCACGAGTTTATATCGCGTCCAGATGTTGTAGCTAGCGGACGAATCATGACTGTTAAGTATGAGGATCTCGTGCGATCGCCTTTGGAACACGGTGAGCAGATAGTCAATCACTTTAGATGTGATATGACAGATCAGCTGCGAGCGAAGTTTAAGACAGCCAGGCAAAGTTCGGTTAATATTCACAAACGTCGAGATCCCGAAGAACTGAAGCTAGCTGAGGAAGTCGCCTACGAAGAACTCACACAATATGGCTATCTCTAGCAGGCTACTAAAAGGTCACTACTCAGTTGATAAGGGGCATTCTAAGGTCTTGAACAATGATTAAGTCTCTTAAAAAGCATTCGATTTTAAAAGGGGTTGTTCTGACGCTCATAGCGTTTGCGATCGCCTTGATGGCTCACGCTATTTATAGTCAACAGGGCGCTGAAAGACTTGCTTTATCAACTCGAGGTCAGCAGTGGTTTGAGTCTCAAGAGCTGCTATCTGATGTGCCTGCGCTATTTGATATTGGTGTTACAGATATCAACCAAGATGGTGATCTAGATGTATACACTTCTAATCACAGTGAGAAGCAATTTCTACTATTTGGACAGACCGATGGTACGTTTGATGAACGTCCTATTTCCTCGCTGTCGTTAAACCAAGACCCAGACTTTCCTGGACTAGAGCCTGCAGCTGCGCCAGTAATGGATGAACCCGGGGTCTATATTTACTGGGACAGGCGACGGATTGTAATCGAGTGCAAAGATCTAGCGTCTTTACTAGGCCCATCAGCTGGGAGTGAAAATTTTGGTTCTGGCACCATTCAAGTATCTTCGCCGATGAATGTCATCGACAGCAACGGCTTTGACATTGACATTCAAGAAGAAGAACTCGCTTCGGGAGCCATTATCTCTACCACTCAATTTAGTATTGATACCGAAGAGGCTAAGACTGTTTTAGGCTCATACAACCAAAGTCTACCCGTCTCTCTTGAGCTAAACACCGAACTTAGTCTCAACCAGATATACGTGGGCGTTGACAAGGTTAATCCTGCTGCCTACGACTTTACTATGTACCTACGAGATCGTCATGGAATGGCATGGGCTGACTACGACGGACAGGGGTTTCTAGATGTCTTTATTGTTCGTGGTGGGCTAAGGGCCAGAATGGAAACGCTGCCTGAGCGATATACAGATGAATTACTAGTAGACTCAAGGGTAGCCAATTCAGAAGAAACTACATACACCAATATCGTCGATGATGTCGGTATTGAAAAAAAGGCCTGCCCTGCCTTGCAGACAGCCTGGGTAGATTTTAATGCGGATGGACTATTAGATATCTATACTGTCTGTTTCACCCCACCGACTGCAACACGTTCTTATGCTAATCAGCTCTACCAGCAGCTTCCCCATGGACGCTTTAGAGATGTAGCATCGGATGTTGGTTTAGATATCACCGATGACGGCTCGTTTGTATGGCTAGATGCAAATCGAGATCGAGCAGTTGACCTGATATGGGTGGGCGAAGAGGCTTTCTGGCTATATCTCAATCAAGATGGGAAATTTGAACCGCGAAGAATTGGTGACAATCCAGGGACAGTAGTTGAGACCTTTAGTGACAGTAGTAAGTTAACAGTCGCAGACTACGATAACGACGGTGATCTAGACGTGTTCTTCGCCTCTCCAGGGGGAAATGCACTACTGTCGAACGATCAAGGAAACTACGTTGTGTTGGATTTGGAATCTTTACAGCTTCCTACTCGATCCTACACTGCTAATTGGGTCGACTATGACAACGACGGGCGAGCTGATTTGCACGTAGCGCCTGACGGTCTGTATCGGCAAACGACCGCTAAAACGTTTGAACCGGTTCAGCTGCTAGGGGAAGAAGCAACTTTGCTCCAAAAAGCTTTCGCCACTTGGTTTGATGCAAACAACGATGGCCGATTAGATCTACTATGGGCCTCATCCTACCGACCATCCAAGCTGCAATCACTTTATCAACGGATAAGTCAGAAGATACTTGGAGGCGAGTTCACAACTGAAAGCTCGGCTGTGACACTGTATTCAGGCGTCGGAGGAACAAGTGCAGATACTCAAAACCATTGGTTGCAGCTTGATTTGACAGGATCAGCTAAAAACAGACAGGCAATTGGGGCGCTCGTTGAATTGATCACTGCTGAAGGTACTCAGCTTCAAACTGTCGGACAATTTGAAGGATCTCAGTTTTCGCAGGGACACTATCGCTTGTACTTCGGAGTAGGCAAGCAGCAGTCTATTGATCTAGTGCGAGTGTATTGGCCAGATGGATCATCCCAAGAAGTTCAAGATGTCGATGCCGACCAGCGACTGACTATTAGTCAAGCTAACGAACTCTAATCACAACAAAGCCTCTAAAACACCCTCTCTAGCATCGTTTTGCGCTAGAGCTACTTTGTCATCTCCATTTATCTCACTTTTACATAGCTGCGTTGGTCTTTGTAGGCTCCGTGAACTATATCGGTAAGTTCCCCGTTCAATAGAAGTGGAGTGATATGTTGCTTAATGATCGAACACTGAGTTCTTTGGAATCAATCCTTCTATAGCAGTTGGCACTCTTACCGGATAGTAATAGTAGTTACTAGGGAAGTGCTGCAACGCTCCAGTCGGGCTGTTTTAGGGTTCTCCGTCAGCTATTAGTTTCTTAAAATCAGACATAGATAAGATATGTGCAATTACTGCGATGCCTACTCAGCTCTTGTTAGCGCAGACCCCTCCCAAACAAGCCTACAAACTGAGGCTGCCCAGCTACTACAGCCGGCTTTGGAGATGATGCTCGGCGCCGACAGTCAGGCGATCGCACCCGCCGCTGAGACGGCACAAGCAAACGAAGCAGCACTCACCCAAACGCTGTCGCTCGTCGTCGAGGAACTGCAGACCCGGCTTACTAGTTTTGCCAATAGCGAAGTCGAGACGCTAGAGAACATGAGACTCGCCTTCGGGGATAGCTTCAGCGCTGAAGCCGCAACCACTCTATTGGAAGCATGGCAAGCGGGAGACTTCGAGGTACTACCTACCATCGAGTTCCTTTCCGCCGCCGAGCTCGGCAGTGCGAACGGTGCCTACGCAGCACAAACAGAGACCATCTATCTATCGGCCGAAGCGTTCGAGCTCTACCAGAACGATATTGCTAGGCTGAGCGCTATCGTCGCCGAAGAACTAGGCCACCATATCGATACGGTTTTGAACGGCGCCGTCGATAGTCAGGGGGACGAAGGGGCAATCTTCTCCGCGCTAGTTCAGGGGGAAGCGCTATCGGCAGAGCAGTTGCAGAGTCTGCAGCAAGAGGATGACCAGGTCACTATCGTCATAAGTGATGGAGGTAGTGATGAAAGTAGTGATGCTCAAGGGACTCGCACTATCGAGGTTGAGCAAAACCAGACGAGTCAGATTAGCTTCGAGGATGTGACCGAAAGCGCCGGCGACTTCATCTCCGGCCGTAGCTATGGTGCGGGCGCTTGGGGCGACTTCAACGGCGACGGCCTACCTGACCTATGGGTGAACAACCACTTCGGTAGTGGCCGCAACCTGTTCGTCAACAATGGCGATGGGACGTTTACCGACATCGTCAACCAAGTCGAAGCTGGCAACTCTGATGTCTTTCTCGAGAGCGAAATTCGCGGTGACTTCCATGGCGTTGCCTGGGCTGACTTCGACAACGATGGCGACCAGGACTTACTGCAGCTGGTTGGTGGCGAAGGTAACACTAGCACACTTGGCCAAGAGAACACGGGTGATCGCAGCGAACCCAACCGTTTGTACGTCAACGAGAACGGCGTGCTACGAGACCGAGCACCTGAGTTAGGACTGTCTTATAACAGCGCCAAAGCCCAGACCCCTACCTGGCTAGACTACGACAACGACGGCAGACTCGACCTGTTCCACGGCTCTACCCAACGCGCCGATGGCCTCAACCCCACAACTGTCTTTCGTCAGAACGCCAACGGCCGCTTCGACGATGTTGGTGATACGGTTCTGCCCACCGAACTGGTCAACAAGACCGTTCGCTTCGGTGGTTTGGGCTACCTATCGGACCAGGACCTCTACGACCTAGTCCTACCGGGTGCGATCGCCGACCTGTTCGATGTCACGACGACACCGTTCACGAACATCGTCGATGAGACTATCGGCGGTTCAAAGCGGCTCAAAGGTGCTAGGGATTTCGCCTTCGCCGACTTCAACAACGATGGACTGATAGATGCCTACCTAGCGAGAGCGCAGGCAGACCGATTGTTCTACAACACCGCTGACGGTGGTTTAGTTGGCGTTAGCGATAGTGCCGGCATCGATGCAGTCGATACCAGCAAAGCGGCGGGTGTAGTCGCTGCTGACTTCGACAACGATATGGATGTCGATATCTACGTAGTACGAGAAAGTGCGAACGGTAGTAACCTCCCGAACATCCTGTTCGACAACCAGGGCGATGGTACGTTTGTTGCTGTTGCCAACCAGGGCGGTGCGGTATCGGCAACGACAGGAGTCGGTGACAACGCGACGGTAGCGGACTACGACGGCGATGGCTTCATGGACCTGTTCGTGACCAACGGTGCGAAGACGGCGCTTCGCGGACCGCAGCAGCTGTTCCGCAACCGGGGGAACGAGAACAACTGGCTACAGATAGACCTGGCTGGGGCAGTGAGTCTGACCGATAGTGAGGGGAACGTTCGGGTCGGGACGAACCGGGATGGGATTGGTGCGCAGGTGTATGTAACGGCGGGGGGAGTGACGCAGCGGCGCGACCAGAACGGCGGGGTGCATAAGCATTCGCAAGACTTCCAGCGGCTGCACTTTGGACTAGCGCAGAACGAGCAGGTAGAGCGGATAGAGGTACGCTGGCCGAGCGGTGTGGTGCAGGTACTAGAGAACGTCAACGTCAACCAAGTCATCACGATTACTGAACAAATTACGGGCGGTGGGGGCGGTAGCACTCCAGTTGCTGCTGATGACACCGTCACAACTGTCGAGGACACCGCAGTCATTTTCGGTGAGACAACGCTGCTTAGTAATGACAATCTAGGTGATATTCCGACAACTATCACTGCAGTAGATACTGTTAGCGCTAAGGGGGGTGCTATTACAGGTAATTCAGATAGCACTTACACTTACACACCAGCCACAGATTTTGTTGGAACAGATAGCTTTAGCTACACCATTACTGATGATGATGGGGAAACTAGCAGCGCTACCGTCACGGTCACAGTTACACCACAGCCAAGCAGCGATGGACTGCTTACTGATGGATTGGTCTTGAATTTAAACGCAGATGCAGGGGTATCTGTCGATACTAATGGGGTTGTCAGTGGCTGGGCGGATCAGTCTGAATTTGGAAATGATCTAATCAGCGCTGGAGATCCTAGCCTATTAGTTGATGCGCTCAACGGTCGCAACGTTATCGAATTCGATGGGGTTGGAGATAAACTAAGTCGGACCTTGGAGTTGAACGGTCTACCTGGGGGGAATGCAGAGCGTACGGTATTCCTAGTCGCTAAATATGATGGAACAGGTTATGGCGGTGCTGCCTACGGCGACAGTTCCAAGAACCAGACTTTTGGCGCTGTTGTCGATCCTAACGGAAACCTGATGGCTCAAGGCTGGGGAGGAAGAAATGACTTCAGTAGCGGAGAGCTTGGCACTGGCACAGGATGGCTTTTGCAAGGAATTGTTCATGACGGAACTACAGTCAGCCAGTACCGAGACGGTAACTTAATCGATAGTAGAAACCATACCTACAATACAGATGTTGTTAATGGTGAAGGCTTAGTTATTGGAGCTGAGATCGACAGCACCCCTAATGTCAATATGGATGTTGCCACTCTATTAATATATGACCGGTCGCTTTCTACTAATGAACGACAGCAGGTAGAGACTTACTTACAGGAAAAGTATTTCTCCAACGACCAGAACGATCAAGGTGGTGGTGGATCGGATGGGAATACCGGTAATCCAACTGATGATGCTGATTTACTCTTCAGTCTCAGAAATGGAATTTACTTGGATGGAATTGCCACCCGGTCTGAAGATATCGTTCGGTACGATGGCACCAGCTTTAGTCTTTTCTTCGATGGTTCGGATGTTGGTCTTGGTGGCAAAGGTATGAACGTCGATGCCTTCACGGTTATTAGTGATAGCGAACTCTTAATATCCTTTGATAAGGCCATGACCCTAGAGGGGGCCGGAGAGATAGATGATTCCGACGTAGTCAAATTCACTGCGACTTCACTAGGTGAAGTGACAGCTGGAACCTTTGAGCTATATCTAGATGGAAGCGATGTCGGCCTTACAAAGGGGGAAGAAGATATCGATGGCTTAACTGGGCTGTCTGATGGTAGTTTGTTGATCTCTACTCAAGGGCCATCTAATGTCCCCGGTGCTAGTGCGAATAACGAAGACCTTCTACTATTTAGACCGACGTCTTTAGGCGAGAACACCAGTGGCAGTTGGTCTGTATACTTTGATGGTAGCGATGTTGGGCTAGGAGACGATAGCCAAGAATTTATAGACGGAATAGCAACGGATGCTGCTGACAAGCTGCTTTTCTCTGCGGCTGGCAATTTCGATGTACCAGGACTGTCAGGAGCTGATGATGATGTATTCGGTTTCACTGCATCCTCAGTTGGATCAACTACTACTGGTAGCTTTGATACGGGGTTACTCTTCGACGGATCTAGTTTTGGACTAGATAAGGTGAACATTGATGCCATTTCTCTAACGGCACCAGCCTCGTAGGCTCCTAGCCCAGAGAACCTATGCTAGACGTATTGATCGGACAGCCGCTTTTGCTGAATTTTTATTGCCTAGGCTAGTGCCTAGGCTAGTCCTACCATGCATATGCCTAACTTTTTGATAATTGGTGCGGCAAAGGCCGGAACTACTTCGCTCTACTCATACCTAGCTCAGCATCCACAAGTCTATATGAGTGCGCAAAAAGAGCCTCGATTCTTTGCACTAGAAGGTGAAGAGCCTAACTATGGCGGCATCACTCAGGGTATCAACCGAGGTTCTATTAGTACGCTAGAGGACTATCAGAAGCTATTTAAGGGAGTCAGTGACGAAGCGGCTATCGGCGAAGCATCAACCATCTACCTTTACAGCGAAAAAGCAAGTGAACGTATTCAACATCACATTCCTAACGTTAGGCTGATTGCCGTTTTGCGAAATCCGGCTGACCGTGCCTTCTCAAGCTATGTTCATTTGGTCCGTGACGGGTTTGAGACGCTGAGCTTCGCCGAGGGACTTCAAGCAGAACCGCGTCGCCGAGAAGAAAACTGGCAGCCTCTATGGTTCTATCAGCATAGGGGATTTTACTATGAACAGCTAAAGCGGTATTTCGATCGGTTTGATAGTGAGCAGATACAGGTATATCTGTACGAAGATTTGGTAAAAAGTGCTCAGACGGTCGCACAAGATATTTATCGTTTCTTGGGTGTCGATGATAGTTTTGTGCCTGATCTAACGCGCTCCAACGTATCGGGTATTCCAAAACGTCGCTGGCTGCAAAATCTTTTTATGAAGGATAACCCCTTAAAGACAGCAGTTAAGCCGCTGCTGCCCAAACAGATGCGCAAACGCATTTCTCGTGATGTTCATCGTAAAAACACGGGCGATAAGCCGACATTTCCTGTAGAAGTTCGTCAGCAATTGGTAGAGACCTATCGTGAAGACGTTTTGAAGCTTCAAGATCTACTCAATCGCGATCTTTCTATCTGGTTAAAATGACGGGAGCATTGTTCTTATATCTTTAGTGTTTAAAACTTAAATCATGTTGACGGTTACTGCTGTTATCCCTACCTACCGCCGCCCAAAGGATCTAGAGCGTTGCCTTACTGCCTTCAAGCGGCAAAACCATCCCGCTGATGAAGTTATTGTTGTAGCTAGAGATACAGATACTGAAACGTGGACATTTCTAGAATTGTTTGACCCCGAAGCGTTGCCATTAAAAACAGTTAGTGTCTCAATTCCTGGGGTGGTAGCGGCTATGAACGCCGGTCTAGATGCTGCTAGCAGCGATATTGTTGTTTATACTGACGACGATGCTGCACCTCTGCCAGATTGGATTAAACAAATGGAAGCCCACTTTGCATCTGATGAAAAGATTGGGGCGGTAGGTGGACGAGATATCTTGCATGGTATTACCCATATCAAGTTTATCGAAACTGAGACAGTTGGTCAGGTCCAGTGGTGCGGTCGAATTATCGGCAATCATAGCTTCGGGATAGGAGAGGCTAGAGAAGTTGATTTGCTCAAGGGTGTCAACATGGGCTTCCGACGGGTAGCACTAGAAAAGGTTCGTTTTGATGAGCGTATGAGAGGAACTGGAGCACAAGTCTTTTTTGAAGATGCCTGTTGCTTATCACTAAAGCGCCAGGGATGGAAGATCATCTATGATCCTCGAATTTTAGTCGACCACTATCCAGCGCAGCGCCACGACGAAGATCAGCGAAGACAGTTTGCCTCAGCAGCTCACATCAATCAGGTTCACAACGGAACGCTGAACTTGCTAGAACACTTTTCGCCACTGCGAAGAGTTGTTTTTCTTACCTGGGGTGCGCTAATTGGCACTAGAGGGAATCGTGGACTGGTGCAGTGTCTGAGATTTTTGCCTAAAGAAGGGTTACTGTCTATTCGCAAAACTCAAGCTTCCCTGAGAGGTCAGTGGGAAGGTGTGCAAACTTGGCGGAAGGGTTCACGCAAGGCCATAGGATAAGGGGTGTTGACTTGCTTTAGGAGCGTAGAGAGTAGTGGAAGAGCTGTTGATTTCCGGATTGTTAGCGAAACGCTTAGAAAGGATTTATCAATGAGATTTTGTATCGTCTCACAGAATGTTGTAAAAGGTGATGGACAAGGCAGAGCCAACTACGAGATTGTGAAAGAGGCTATCCGCCGGGGTCATCATTTTACGCTGATTGCTAGCAAAGTTGCAGACGATCTACTAGAGAGTGACCAGGTGAGCTGGGTAAATATTTCGGTTAAACATTTGCCATCGATTCTGCTACGAGATCTGGTTTTTTCTTGGCAAAGTACACAATGGCTGAAGCAAAACAGGAAAACATTGGACGCCGTTCAAGTCTATGGTTGCGTAACGGCTTTTCCTGGGGATGTTAATACGGTGCAGTTTCTGCATAACGGCTGGCTGCGATCGCCTGTTCACACCGCTCGTCAGCGTAAGGACATTCTAGGTAAGTATCAATGGCTTTACACCTCTTTGAATGCACATTGGGAGAAGCGCGCTTTGAGCCAAGCTAAAGTGGTGATTGCAGTTTCTAAGCGGGTAGAGCAGGAATTACTAAGTGTCGGAGTAGATGAAGATAGGGTTCGCGTTATCTTCAATGGTGTTGATGTGCAAGAATTTGTTCCCGGTGAGCGGGAGCGGTCTGATTGGGGTTTACCAGAAGGGGTACCGATGGCGCTGTTCGTCGGCGATATTCGATCGAATCGAAAGAACTTAGAAACGGTACTCAACGCGATGGTCACTGTACCTAACTTGCACTTGACAGTCGTGGGATCAACCGAGGGAAGTCCTTATATTGAACGTGCTAAAACCCTTGGGATTGGCGATCGCGTTCACTTCTTAGGCTATCGGCTTGATGTTGCTGAGATTATGAAAGCAGTTGACTTCTTCGTGTTTCCATCTCGGTATGAACCCTTCGGAATGGTTGTGACTGAGGCAATGGCGACGGGTCTACCGGTAATTACTTGTGCGACTACTGGTGCATCTGAGGTGATCACGCCAGCAGCAGGTATTGTATTGCCAGAGTCAGAGGATGTAGAAGCGCTATCGAAGGCACTAGCTACTCTAGCAGACAATCCTGAGCAGCGTCATCAGATGGGTAAAGCGGGCCGAGCAATTGTAGAAGACCATAGTTGGGTGAGTAAAGCGCAAAAGTACATTGATCTATTAGAAGCGCTAGGTAAGTCTGCTCAGCTCGTGCCAGCTTAGTCTTTTTAGACCGGCTTCCCTTTCTAGACCGTTCAATACAGGAATCTAAACAAAAGACTATGGAACAGCCTAAAATCAACTTAATTTATATTGGCAGTATTGGACATAGCGGTTCTACGCTACTAGAGTCCATGCTGGGTGCTCATTCTAAAATGACAACCAGCGGTGAGATCCACATGTGGCCTCAT
Organism: Synechococcus sp. PCC 7335; assembly: GCF_000155595.1. Lineage (NCBI taxonomy): Bacteria > Bacillati > Cyanobacteriota > Cyanophyceae > Synechococcales > Synechococcaceae > Synechococcus > Synechococcus sp. PCC 7335. The sequence continues at coordinate 2,149,650 of NZ_DS989904.1, forward strand.
GAAATTTTACAAGGGGGTGTCAAACCTTGTATCTGTGGAGAATCAGTACTGGACTGTCCTGTCTGGAGCGAGATGCGTAGGCGTGTTGATCCGCTGAGTCAGCCTGAGCCGCAAATGCATCTATTCCGAGAACAGTGGGATGCTGGTCATACCGTGCGCCTAGATCGCTTAGGTGACTTTGGGAAGGGGCCACTGTCTCCAGAAATCGCAAAACAGGTTGAAGTCTATGGACAAAACAACTACCGGGTGTTTAGTACTTTTCTAGATATTATGCGAGAAAAGTACAGCCCTGAGCTGAACTGGGTGATTGATGCGTCTAAAGATCCTTATCGATTGCTGTGGTTAGTGCGATCGCAGCGTTTCAACATCAAAGTTCTGCATGTGGTTAAGAAACCGCCATCGTTTGCCTATTCTATGGTGAAGAGACTGCCTAAAGAGTATGCCAACGTTGTCCATAGACGCCTATATGAAACCGCTAGACAATCGTTGAAGTGGTCTATTGAGAATTATCTAATTACAAAAATCGCTCAGAGTCACCTTGATTCAGGTGACTACAAGCTAGTCAACTATGAAGAACTCGCTTCTGATCCAACGGGCACTTTCGAAAAAATCTGTTCGATGATTGGTTGCGAGTTTGAAGCGGAAGCCGTTAATAATTTTCGTCAGGGTAGCCAGCATACTATTGCGGGTAATCCAATGCGCTATGAAGGGAAAGGCATTGTGCTAGATGAAAAGTGGAAAACCAAGCTACCTGGCTATCTGCGGGTAACCTCCGAGGTTTTGACTGCCATGAATCGCTCAGTCTACGGCTACTAGCGGATTGGCATGAACGTGGAATGAGAGAAGCGCATGTGCGCGCAGGAGACTATTGCGTAGTGCTGCTGCCTATTAGCGAAATAAGAGGGAAGGCGTGAATCAAGGACAGCAAGTATCGTCAACAAATTCGTATATCGAGGTGCTCAAGACTGATCCGGATTCAGCATTGGGCTGGCTTGCCATCGGTGTGTTTTCTGCACTAACGCTGCTTGGAATCGCACTTGGACTGGGTCGAATTCTGTCGATAGCATTCTCGGCGGGCGCCTTTGGTGTTGGGTTACTTCTCTATCTACGTTGTCCGATAATGTACGTTAGCTTCACCTGTTGGCTGTGGTTTATCGTGCCGTTCATTCGTCGAGTTTCTGACTTTCGAGGGGGCTATACTGAGCCGAGTCCTTTCCTATTAGCCCCTTTTCTAGTCACTTTCATCAGCAGCTTAGCACTCGGAAAATATTTGCCCAAGATGCTTCGAAGAGGTGGGCTTCCCTTTGCAACTGTCTTCGTTGGATTATTCTATGCGCTACTCATTGGGATGGCGCAGGGCTTTGGGCTGGTTTCTATTGTTACCTCCTTTCTAGGATGGGCTGCACCACCTCTAATGGCATTTCACCTATTTGCTCACTGGCGAGACTATCCTGCCTACCGCAACGTCATTCAGAAAACCTTCGTTTGGGCTGTTCTGCTCATGGGTTGCTATGGAATATATCAGTATTTGATCGCGCCAGAGTGGGATATGTTTTGGCTGACCAAATCTGGATTTACCAGCGCGGGCAGAGCTGCACCTAGAGGATTTAGAGTTTGGAGCACGCTAAACTCTCCTGGTCCTTTCGGTAATATCATGAGAGCCTGTCTGCTAGTCATGTTTAGTGTTCGTAGCAAGCTACTTATTCCTAGCTTGATTTCTGGTTACTTAGCATTTTTGCTGTCGATGGTTCGCTCTGCTTGGGGGGGCTGGCTTGTTGGAGTAATGGTGCTAATGACGTCGTTGAAATCTAAGCATCAAATGCAGCTAATTATCACAATCTTGGTCTTTGGGATTGCTCTCTTTTCGCTAGCAAGTATAGACTCGTTCTCAGCCATTGGGGATCGCCTCGGATCGTTCTCTAACTTGGAAAACGACGGCAGTGCCAATACTCGCCTTGCAACCTTTGGTCTGTTAGTCGGTCCTGCACTAACAAACTTGGTCGGATACGGGATCGGTGATCGCCACTATGAGTGGGGTATATTTACCTTTTTGTTCAATCTAGGTTGGATTGGAACAATCTTCTACGTTGGTGGTCTAATTGTACTTATTGTTAGATTATTCGAGGGACACGATAGCAAGCATGATAAATTCGTAGCTGCAGCAAGGGCAGTTGTAATCAGCACGCTGATTCAGTTGCCGTTTGGAAGTCTGATGATAGATAGCTCTGGCTTTATGCTTTGGTTAATGCTAGGGATGGGGATCGCTGCTAAGAAGTACTATCGCGAACAACGGCTGTACAATCCCCCCCTCACCAACTATTTAAGAGGATAACCGTTCCGCTCGCTTCCAAATTAATCTTACTCAGTTAACTTAATCATCTTTACGGAGGGATGGCTCCTAGTGAAAATCCTCGTAATTAGTCATCCTTGCGTTACGCCTATTAACCAGCAGTTCTATGCTGAGATTGAAAAGCAGACGGACTGGGAGATAACGATTGTTGTTCCGTCTAACTGGAAGAGTGAGTATGGCGGCAAGGCGATCGCACTAGAACGATGGCCAGAGTATACAGGAGAGCTGTTGACGATCCCGACATGGATGTCTGGTAATATTCCACTCCATCTCTATCGCTCTACTTTTACCCAACTGCTGAAAGAAATCAGCCCAGACGCTATCTATGTCAATCATGAGCCATATGGTCTTGCCACCGCTCAGATCTATCTGGCCAATATTTTAAGTATTAATAGACCAATTGGTTTTTTCACTTGGCAGAATATCTTCAAGCAGTATCCTTTTCCATTTCAGCAGCTACAGCAATTCGTGTTTGAACGCAGTCACTTTGCCTTTCCAGGATCTCAAAGTGCTAAGGAAATATTAAGAGAAAAGGGCTATGATGGGCCCTGCACGCTGCTGCCAGGAGCAATTGATCCAGAAATATACTTTCCTCGCCCCGAGTCTGCTGATCTTAAGGTCAAATTAAAAGATAGTGAGGATGAAATCCTCATTGGCTACATGGGGCGAATCGTTGAGGAAAAAGGATTTGCAACGCTCGCATGTGCCCTGAATATAATAAGGGCGTTGCCTTGGCGACTGATCGTAGTAGGGACTGGAGACTATCAAGATGAGTTTTCTAGTCAAATGAATAGCCTTGGACTAGGCGATCGCGTCAACTACCTTGGCTATGTTCCTCATCCTGAAGCGCCCATCTACTTAAGTATCTTTGATTTACTCGTTATCCCTTCAGAAACGCGCGCGAACTGGAAAGAGCAGTTCGGCAGGGTAATTATTGAAGCCATGGCCTGCCTGACGCCAGTGGTTGGCTCTAACTCAGGCGAAATTCCCAATCTAATTAGGGCAACTGGAGGTGGACTGGTGTTCGAAGAAGGAAATTCAGAAGCCCTAGCAGAACAATTAAGCCTACTTATTCTCGATGACTCCTTGCGGGAGCAAACAGCTGCAACAGGAAGACAAACTGTTTTGGCTCAATACAACACAACCGCGATCGCTCGCCAATTTATTAATGAAATAAACAGAGTTGTTCAATCGCCTTCTTAGGCTTCAGCATCCTTCTTAAGCTTCAGCATATGGAGTAGTCGAACTTTCTATCTATTCAGTTCTGTAGGTAATTTCCTTTGGTCAACAACTACAGTTGATCTCGATTTTCTATCAAATACTAAGTGAATATCAGTGGCTGAATATTCGTTTGACTCAACAATGAATGCTATGTACTGGTGTTTTCCCCTCGTCAAAGACGTTCTCTCAATACTATAGCCTTGCTCACTTCACTTACGACATTAGCAACCGCTAGAACCTTTACGTGCAGCAGGCAAACCGACGCTTGCTATAAATGCTGACGCAGTTGGTACAGCAAAGTAGGGATGTATCCTTACTTTGCTGGTAGAGTTAGCTATTGAGCTGTAAGGGTTCTACCCGATGACATACCCTAAGCAACTTTACGAAAGCTGTAGCTCCTAGAGTCAAGGCTTCAGTAAAAGCTTTCGAGCACTCACCCTTAAGTGCTTTCTTCCTTCAACAATCAATCTTGCTAGAAAACCGATTGTTCTTATATGCCAGCGAATCTAGCAGAACATTTTTGCGAGTTATTCCTGAAAGGTTCGTTAAAGATTTGAGCTTTTTTAGTTTGAAAATTTCGATACTTACACTTATTGCATTTTCAATCGAACAGAGTAATATCGTTATATTCGAGTTTAGAGATAAGCGCTCGGAGTCGATAGCTGCGTTATGCGGCTAAAGTCTATTTATCTCAAGGCTGTAGTCTTGCACTGAAATCTGCATTCATTAGCTGCTTTACATCTGTAATCACCTAACTGTAACAGCCAACCCAAGACGACTCACTTAACTTAGTAGATGTAGCTTTGTAGATATCTACATTCTATTTGCCATCAAAAGGTTCCTCTAAGTTTTTCAATAAATACACTTAGAAGAATCCCATATGCCAAAGAACAAGTCAGCTCGTACCTTAGTAGAAAGCACTATAAAGAAACTGATAATTGCTAAATCCAAGGTCACTATCTTTGTTCTTAATGAATGTGTTTAGGTCGAACTATCTTTATTAGCGAAAGAACTTCGTTAATCCTATCTCTCTTAAATTCTAACTAAATCACTTTTGTAGCAGCGGCTTTGATCCATTTCTCAATGCCCCTACTTTCCTAATGGAAATTCAATCTCCATAATGGTGCTATGCAAGATACACGCAGAGATAGTGAATCTAGCACTTCTTTAGCACTTTTAGAATCTGTCAGTTGTACTCACTAATTACAAAACTAGAATCAGCTCTATCAAGTGCTGTTACATACATCAAAACACTTTTTCTCCTGATTGACAACCTTTCGTAAGGACTTTATGCCTACTCAAATTCCAACAATGTTGAAAGCTTCTCCTAATGTTGCAAACAGGAGCAATGGCATTCAACAGTGGGATGACGATGTCACCATCAAAGCCTCTTCGGCTGATGGTTCTAATGCAGCAATCAGCTATCGCCGAGAAGGAGGATTGGGTATTGTTGGTTCTAAGTACAACAATCAAGTGGACTACGATCCTGCGCAAGGAGCCAGCGAGCAGTTCGAGATTGATTTCAATAGCAATGTTCAACAAGTTTACCTGACATTAGGTCGTATAGAGCAGTTAGCAGCTCACTCGATCGGCATTTGGAAAGCTTTCTGTACAGAGGGCAGCTTAGTTGCCAGTGGAAAGCTCGACGTTTCGAAGGCGAAATCAAAAGGATCTCATAGCTATCAGTTTCAGGTTGCAACAGATAGACCCTTCGAGCGCCTCACACTTGCCGCCACTATCGATCGGACCAATTCCCACCCTATCAGCACCGCCAACTTCAGCCTAGAAAATGTTGTTTATAACCGAGTGGTTCAGACTATGAATAAAGCGATTTGTAACCCAGCCGTTGCTGAAACTCTACTGGTCAAGCATGCTGTGATCAAAGATAAGGGAAGCCGTTTAGCCTGGACCGACAATGTAGAGATTACAGGCTACAACGCTGACGGCACCGATAGCCTTCTCAAAAAGAAATCGGGTGGGCTATCTGTTCGAGGGGGGCGTACCAGCAATCAAATTGACTTCGACGCACAATTAGGCAAAAGCGAAGGATTGAATCTTGATTTTGGTGGGGCTGTTCGCCAACTCAGCGTTGTGCTTACTAGCATGGAGATAGATGATGGAAAAGGTTTGCCAGAAACTGGCTTATGGCGGGCCTATGGCATTGATGGCAGGCGAATCGCTGTAGGAAAGCTTGATCCTACTGCCGCTAAACGTCTAGGTGATGGACGTTATCAATTTGCAATTGCTACCCAGAAAAACATTGCAAGATTGACTATAGAAGCTACTGCCTACGGCAATGGTAGTGGCACACAGTACAAGGGTAATAACTCCGACTTTAGACTAGAGAGTATGACCTATTCCCGGGTCAAGACTAGCGAAGAAGGTGTAACTACGAATAATAAACCAGTGGCGAAAGGTGACAACATAACTGTTCACGAAGATACTTCTTTGGTGTTCACAGCTGACTCGCTTTTGAATAACGATTATTTAGGTGATGTCCCCACAACCCTCACCAAAATCAATTCACGGAGCGCTAAAGGCGGCTCGATTGTTCAACAAAAAAACGGTAAGTATCGCTATAAACCTGCGGCAGATTTCTTTGGTCAGGATCGTTTTAGGTACAGCATTACCGATGCGAATGGCAAGACCAGTAGCGCTAGCGTCAGTGTGAAAGTAAAGCCTACCAATGATCTGCCAAAAGCTTTAGGCACTTTCGCTCAGACTTATGTCGGAAAGGGTGTAGATATTGAGATATCGCCAGATTTCGGAGGAGACGGTCCTTCTCTTGGTGCGATTCTAGTCGGTAAGGCCGCTCATGGTACAGCCAAGGTAGACAACAACGGCACACCCAAGAATCCTACTGATGACCTTCTCACCTATCTTCCAAACCCAAAATTTACTGGGACTGATCGCTTCCGTTATACAGTTACAGACGCTGATGGAGACACTAGTACAGCAGAAGTTGAGGTTAAGGTCAATCCGCGAAAGTCAACCACTTTCCAAACAGAGCCTAGGAGAGTTCACTTAAAAGCGCTAGAGACCTACCTAGATGGAACAACCTCAACCCAAAAGTGGGGCAGTGAGGTACGACTATCAGCTAGTGGCTTCGATGGTCGCAGAGCTAAAGTCTCCTACTACGATCTAAAAAGAGACAAAGGATTTGGAGTGGTTAGCCCTAAGGACCGTGGTAAACAGATAGATTTCTACCAAGAAAAAGGTAGCGAAAAGCTGAATCTAGCCTTTGACACCCTTATTGGTAACGTAGTGCTGACCGTTGGGATGGTAGGCGTCAATGAAGACAATAGTGGATTTGATGAGACAGGTAGATGGACCGCGCTAGATGCGGACGGCAAAAAGGTTAAAACAGGCTTAATCGGACCCGATAAAAGTAGTTTGGGAGCAGGCATAAAAGTTCCTGACACTTACGGCCAATACCCTATCGAAATCAATGCACCTTCACCTTTTGCCGAGATTGTGATCGAAGCAACAGGCTTTGGTCATGGTAAGGGCGCTCCTACCCAACAGTATTATGGAGAGAACAACTCTGATTTTAATATCACCGCCATTGAGTTTGATATGTTCCCTGGAACTCAAGGAGGCTTCTAGTCGCTAGCTACGTTATCAGCACTGAATTTAGTAACAAGAAATCATTCTAAGTTACAACAAAAGCATGGAAGAAAATTGTATCTCTCTGAGCAAAGGTAGTGAGCCTCATGCTTTAAGCTACATTAAGGTTCTTACGCTGAAGCTAGTCAGCTAGAAGCAACCCTATTTTCTGCCGTAGTCATCAGTTTCGGTAAACCTTCAGAACTGATGAGCGCCGTTAGGTATCAATTCTTTTAGTTAGCCGATTCCTACAACTTACTCAAGGGTCAGTATTACGGCTTCGACCACTTTTTACACTTTCCTCTTTTCAGCTCAGATTGTTCTAGACTATCAGTACTAGGTCAGTAGTCTTAGCAAGCCAGGTGATGCCTAGGATGTGTTTGATATAGAGAAGCATTGAATGTTGAACAGATTAATAATGTTTTTCCTAGATAGGAGCCCAGGAGCTATTGAGGGAGTGTTCGTTGGTATACATCACCGCTTGCTCACGGGTTTATTATAGCGGCGTTTCATATCAGAACGGTTAACCCAACCGAATTGTCGATTGCCTTTCCAGAGCAATCTAAACTAGCGCCGTACTATAAGCGCCGACAACGATTTTTCGAGTCTTCGAGCTAGACTATGTGATCGCTACTTAGCTAATGGTACCGACACCAACTATCTTTGAACCCTAGGTATTTGCGGTTGATTTTGCCAAGACTCCTAGATAACGTCAGTTCGGGATAAGCAATCACCTGAAACTACTATTTGACAGGAGTTTCAGGTGATTGCTTTCAATCTTCAGTGTTGCGAGTTCTCAATAAGCTTCAGAAAACGAGAGAATTCTCAATTATTTGGGTTTATTGATACCTCACTGGTTGTAGCCTTTTGCTAGAAGCCCCTGAAGTCAATCAACTGAAGCAATTCCTTATCCCGAACTCAGGTTAGATAGTTATTCATTCATCCTGTACGTAGCGATTTGATAACTGACTGCCATACCTAGGCACCTGATATACCACCTGCGCTCTTAGTGAGGGCTTAGGAGATCACCTCAATTAGTCGCTGGTGGTAGGTGACTAAAAAAAACTGTAACCTCCTCAAAACTAGGAGCACTAGTAGAAGTATTCTTGACCATGGCCAACAGTATTTCTATGTTTCTTGCTATTTCTATGTTTCTTGCTCAGCTCAAACTTACTAGCCTTTTCATTTAATGTCGTTCTAAAGCTAGCGAACGAACGCAGGCAGCGCGTTCGACAGAGTAATTATACTTACAAAGGTGTTTTATAAAATATTCCACCTTCCACCAGGTATCGACTCTTGCCAGATACTGAACCGAACAAGTACCGCTTGCTTGCTGCTTAATACTTTTCCTTAGTAAGAATGAATACCTACTAAATTAGTCTGACGCACGCTAAATTACTCAGCTTCAGATAACCCAGCTTCTCGTATGTTTAATATTCGGATGCGAGAATATAAAGCTATCATACTTTTAAAGCCTCATATAATACCCACAACAACAGATTGTCACCACGCGTATAGAAAAGTATAAATTTTATATGAAGCTAAAATCTTCTCTTTATTACTTAGAACAGAATCAAGTTAAGTTATAGTCAGATTGATTTTCTTTGCGATATTAAAGCCCCGCAAAGAAAGTTAAGTTTGGAAGATAAGGCTTGTGAGCGTTGATTGACAGGACTTCATCGCTATTTCATCGCTAGATATGTGCTCTGTCGAGGATAAATAGCCTTGAATTCTCATATTTCTTCCTTTACCATAAAAGTGCATCTTTTGTGATCAGAAACAGAGTGAATTGGTGAAATATTCGGTAAATATTGTTCCTGATAACTTATACTAATCTTTAATCTTCACAGGCTTAAAGATTTCAATATTCATACTCCCTTCACTTTCAGTTGAATAGAGGTACCATCGTTATGTTCTCGCTCGAGACAAGGCGTTAGTGTTTCTGGCTGTGCAATACAGTCAAAAACTATTAACACTGAGGCTGTAATCTTGCACTGAAAATCTACGTCATCAGAGCTGACTTCACGGCCTTAGCTATTTGCTTTTGTCAGCTTATTAATGGCGTCTCACTGACATACATAGTGATAGATAGCTCTCATCTACTTAAAAATGTAGTCTGCATCAACAATGCCCTCGCATCTACCAGTAATATATCCCGTAATGCCTTTGGCGGATATACGTAGAAGATGATCGAAAACTCACGAAAAACAAGTAATACGCTGCGCTGAATATGAATTGACAGGGCTATCCAAGCGATAAGAATTAGTTAGAGGCCGACTATCTATAGTTTATCTCTGTCGTTGGGATTGCTGGCAACTACGGCTATGCTTGCTTCTCTCACAGACAGTTCCACTAGCATAAGTTCTCAGTGATTATTCAACGCACGCTCCTATTGTTTTTTACCTCTCTATGGCAACAGAAGACCTTCTTTTTGAGAAAGAAGGCTAGTTTCTTATCGGTGCGTCTTTAAAGCAATTCTACTGTGACTATGTTCCTTATTTGACTACTGGCTGCTGTTCAGCATACCTAAAGGTTGTGTTGCTCGGTACCTTTGGAGTGCCTAATTTAAGTGTGGTTGAGCACAATTTTTAAGTTCCATCCTTGAATCCGAGGATGGTCTACTCAGCTATCGCTTGTTTGCTGATTTTCAGTTGCTTTTTGCAGTTACTTCACATTCGTCTCATCAACTAACAACCTTTTTTGGAAATTTTATGAGCAATCAAGTTCCTACCACAATTCAAGCTTCTCCTAAATTCTTGGATGGCTCCACTGGCATCCAGAGTTGGGAAGATGATGTCACGATAAATGCCTACTCCTTCAATGGCTCTGGTGCGCGAGTTAGCTACCGTAAAGCAGGTGGCTTTGGAATTGTTGGAGGCCGGTACGACAATCAAGTAGATTATGATGCAACCCAGGGCGCTGGTGAACGTTTAGAAATCAACTTTAGTGGAAACGTTAAGCAAGCAAGCTTGACGCTTGGCTGGGTATCTTCGCAACAGGATCCTACTAATTTGGGTGTTTGGAAAGCGTTTTCCACTGATGGCAGCTTGGTTGCCTCTGGAGCACTCGACTATTCGACAGCAACTAAGGTAGGCAAAACCAGCTATCAGTTGGCGATCGCAACCAACAAAAAATTCGCCCGCTTGACGCTAGAAGCCACTGCCTCAACAGGTAATAAGGCTTTGAAAAATGACTCTGAGTTTAGCATTCAAGATATGACCTACACCCGCCTAGATAAGACGCTCATGCAATCTATCACTGCTCCCAAAGTTTCCGCTCCTATTACCTTGCAAGCCACTGAGGCTTCTTTGGGAAATGGCCTAGGGTATAAGATGTGGGGAGACGGTGTTAAGGTAGCCGGCTACAAAGCCGATGGATCTAAAGGTCGTACTACTGTGGGTTGGGGAGGCATCGCTGTTGCAGGCAACCGTTACGATAACCAGATTGATTATGATGCCCAGTCTGGAAAGAGTGAAGTACTTGAAGTTAACTTCAACGGCAGCGTGCGGGGTGTCAATATTGCCCTAGGCCGCATGGAAACGAGCGAATGGCGAAATCTACCGGAAACGGGGAAATGGAAAGCTTATGATGTTAAGAAGAATTTAGTAGCTAGTGGAAAATTAGATCCACGCTCAAGCAAGAAGTTAGGAGATAATACCTACAGCTTTAAGATTGATTCTAATAAAGACATTGCAAGCCTAGAAATCCTTGCTACTGCCTACGGTAATGGCACCGGAACGGCTAGTAAAAGCAACAATTCTGATTTCAATCTGCAAAGTGTTACCTATTCGCGTGTTAAAGGTGTTAGTCCTTCTAAGCCATCTAAACCACCTGAAAGTTTGCCTAGTGCCGACGCTGATAGCGTCTCAACAAAGGCAAATCAAGGGATTAATATCGATGTCTTAGCAAATGACTCTTTCGGTGCTGACGGCCCTAGCAAGAACCAGTTTGTGATAGGTGATGCCTCGAATGGGACTGCCACTATTCGGAAAGGAGGCACTCCTGGAAATCCGTTAGATGATCTCATTCGATACGTTCCAAACAAAGGATTCACTGGAACAGACCGATTCAACTACACTATCGCCGATGCGAACGGTGACACTAGTACAGCTACTGTCAAAGTCAAGGTCACAAAGCCTTCAATTGTTGAACCGCCTATTTTCACTCCTGTTGAACCACCTATCAATAAACCTGCTAAACCGCCTGTTGTTAAACCACCTGTTGTTACCGACAAGAAGCCGAATGCAGTTAATGATAGCCTTTCAACTAGTGAAGACAATGCGTTAGTGCTAAAAGCCAAGGATCTACTAAGCAACGATACGCTAGGTGATGGACCGACAACACTGACCTCTGTGGCGAACAACAGCAACAAGGGCGGCAAAATTTCCAAGAACAGCAACGGCACTTATACCTACACTCCTAAAGCAAACTTCTTCGGTCAAGACAGCTTTAGCTACAGCATCAAGGACGCTGATGGCGATACCAGTAGCGCGACTGTGAAAGTCAACGTTAAGGGAGTTAATGATCAGCCGAAAGCTGTTAAAGATAGTGCATCAGTGGACGCTGGAAAGAGCGTGAATATTGATGTATTGAGAAATGATAGCTTTGGCGGTGACGGAGCTGGGGGTCTTGTCACTGTTGGCTCAGCAGATCACGGTAGTGTGAGTATCAAAACTCAGGGAACGTCTAATCCTAACGACGATGTCATTCGCTATGTCGCAGATAAAAACTTTGGCGGCACTGATACATTTGATTACACAATTAGAGATGCTAACGGAGACAAAAGTACTGCTACCGTCAACGTCAAAGTGAAGGCACCTGTTGTCGCTCCTAAGCCACCTGTTGTCGTTCCTAAGGAACCTAACGATCTAGTTGGTAAGCGCGTTAACCTTTCCGCCAATAAAAATGTTATCGGTTCTAACCTTTGGGGTGGCAGTGTCCGGCTCTCAGCGATTGGATTGAATGGGTCTGGTGCGAAAGTTGTCTACGATACTCAGTTTGCTGACAAAGGGTTTGGGGTCTCTAGTACCAACGATCGGTGGAGTCAAATCGACTACTATGCAAAAAATGGTAGTTTGAGGGGCGTTAGCGAAAAGTTAAGACTAAAGTTTGACACATTGGTTGACAACGTTGAACTGAAAGTAGGCATGCTGGGTTTCAACGAAGGAAAGAACGGTAACGATGAAACCGGCAAGTGGACAGCGTATGGTGCCGGTGGAAAGAAGATAGGCGATGGTTTGATCGGTCCTGAACTCAGCACTTTGGGCAAGGATAAGAAGTTTAACGGTAGCTATGGCTCTTACCCGATTGAGATTGATACGTCAAAGCCAATTGCTGAGCTAGTCATAGAAGCAACTGGCTTTGGCTATGGACAAGGATCTCCTATTGGTAAAAGCTATGGCGAAAATAACTCTGACTTTAATGTCATGGGTATTAGCTTCGATACGCTTCCCAATACACAAGGTGGTTTTTAGTCGCTGACGTCGGTTCGTAGCCGTCACATAGGTGGATGAAACTATGATGGCGATAGGCAGTTGTCTTTAGCTGTTTTTGAATGCAGCAATGTGCAGATGTGAATGTGCAAATGTACTTGTAGACGAGCCATAGTCCATTAATAGTTCATACAATCCACCAAAAATTCCTGCCGTGAAAGAACTCACGGTAGGAATTTTTTTATAGTTTCTGTGCTCCAGGCAAATACAACCATAGTGATTTCAACGGCAGTATTGAGATCACTATGGTTGCGGTTTAAAGAGCTTTGGCAATTAGGTTGTCAAGGTTGAGCTCTTGGGTGATGGTGTCCGTCTCGCTAGTGGCAATGCGATCGCCTAAGAACCTGACTGCCGTCACACTCTGCCAACCTTCTCCACTGAGTAGCGCTGTCTCGAACGTATCTAAGCTCGTTGCAGGACCAAAGCGCTGACTAATCTCACCCCCGTCAGCTAGCGTACCCACAACGGTGAAGCCCGCGTTGACATCACCGTTGAAGTGCAGACCGCTGGTGTAGTCGAAGCGTTCGAAGCTAAAGGCTGAGCCATCGGCACGAGTCAGGACAAAGTTAATCTGCACACCGTTACCACCGACGTTGTGCTGGGTTAGGAACGCTGGGGTGCCGGGCTGATGGAAGTGAGCGCTAGGACCACCGGTAGCAGTGGCATCGAAGACGAAGCCGTTCTCGAGGACTCGGCGCGGCTTGTTCTCGACTAGTTCAACCGTATAGCTGCTGAGGTCTAGACCGTCGTTGATTAGTGGCTCAGCTTCTGTAATCACAGCCGCAGTATCTGCCTCGGTGTTAGCGCCATCGGTGATCGCAGTAGACTGACTATTGCTTACCCCGAAATACTTACCCTGAAGGTAGGATTCTACCTGCTGCCGTTCAGTTTCAGACAGTGCTCGGTCGTAGATGAGCAGCGCAGCAACTTCCATATCAACAAAAGGCGTACCATCAAGTTCTCCGCCAATCACGAGCCCATTACCATTAGCTACATCAGTTGCGTAGGTATGTATTCGCGTATCGATTAGACTGCCATTCTTGTAGTGGTTAAGTGTGTTGCCGTCATACACCACTTCTTGGAGTAGCCAGCCGTCACCAGTACCAGTAACGTTGCTGTCAAAGTCATTCATACCTCCCCAACCTTGAACCATCAACGTACCATCACTATCTGTAACAGCACCGAAGGCTCGATTACGGCGGTTGTCGCCATAGGTTGCGCCACCAATACCGTTGCCGTTGTATTTAGTTACCAGAAACAGACTACGCTCTGCATTACCTTCGGGGAGATCATTGAGTGAGAGTACTCTGGCCAACTTGTCTTGACTGCCGTCAAGCTTAATTACGCTGTGACCATTAAGTGCGTTTGTTTCGAGCATCGGGTCACCAAAGCCGATAAGATCGTTGCCAGATCCGGACTGATCGGCCCAGCCGGTGACAACGCCGCTGCTGTCGGTAGTAACTCCAATGGCGCTATCTAGATGGACGACTAGCCCGCTGACTGGAAGATTGCTATTGGTTACCTCGACCGTGACATTAGCTGTACTCGTGTCACCATCCGCATCTGTGATGGTATAAGCAAAGCTATCTTGACCGACAAATCCTTCATCTGGCACATAGTCAATCGTGTCATCAACAGGATTATTGGGTGTGCCACCATCATTTAGGGTAGCTGTCCCATTGGCTGCCAGAGTGCTCAGTGTGATCGCATTAGTCCCTGGGCCATCAGTTCCGAAGCTATCGTCACTCAGTACGTTGATATTAACGGCGCCACCGGTATCCACGACAGCCGTGTCATCGCCGGCAACTGGCTGACCATTAACAGAACCAAAGTATTTGTCTTGAAGATAGCCTTCTACCTGCTGACGCTCGGTATCAGAGAGTGCACGGTCATATATCAAGACCTCAGCAATGTTCATATCAACAAAAGGCGTACCGTCTAGCTCAGAGCCGATGAATAGTCCTTCACCGTTAGCAACGTCTGTTCTATAAGTATGTACCTGTGAGTCAATCAGCATACCGTCCTTGTAGTGGCTCATGACGCCGTTGTCATGTATGACCTCCTGCATCAGCCAACCACTGCCGGTCCCTGCAACACCGCTATCAAAATCGTTGCTAGTGCCCCAACCTTGAACGCCTAAGCTACCGTCAGAATCAACAATTGCTCCAAAGGCGCGATTCTTTCGGTTGTCACCATAAGTTACACCGCCATATCCAAAGCCGTCATACTTAGCAATGATAAACAGGCTGCGGTTAGCGTTCTCAGTTGGCAAGCCGTTAAGATTCAACAACCGAGTGAGCGTATCACCAGATCCGTCAAGTTCAATAACGTCACGTCCGTTTAGGGCACCCGTTAATAGCGTAGGATTACCTGAGCCTAGAACATCATTACCGAGGCCGGACTGATCGCTCCATTGGGTAACGACGCCGTTACCGTCGGTTGTTACCCCAGTGCCCGCATCTAAGCGAACAACAAGTCCACCTAAGGGAAGACTACTACTTTTAACAACGTTTACTGATACCGTTGCTGTACTACTATCGCCGTCCGCATCTGTGATGACATAGTCAAAAGTATCTTGGCCAATAAAGCCATTAGCTGGTGTGTAGGTATAGGTTCCGTCGGCATTGTCGACAATCGCTCCACCGCTGACACTTGCAGTATCGACAGCAGTGATGGTTGTTGGTGCATCACCTAAATCATCATTGCTGAGCAAGTCAACTGCGTTCAACACGACAGCTACATCCTGCTCTGTAGTCGCGCTGTCAGCAACCGCTAGGGGCTGATTGTCTATAGTCTCTTTCACTTCTACTGTGACAGTAGCGACACTGATATCGCCGTTTGCATCTGTAATCACATAGTTAAAAGTATCAGTGCCGATAAACCCTGCTGCTGGGGTGTAGGTAAGCGTGCCATCGGCGTTGTCAACAATCGTACTGTTGTTGGACGTAGTCGAGTCTACTTCAATAAGTGTGATAGGACCGTTACCAGGGCTATCGTTATTCAGTAAGGCTATTTTGCTGATCAGTAGTGGAATGTCTTGATCAGTTGTCGCTGTATCATCTACGGCGACGGGTTGAAGCCCTCTGATGACCAGATTGTCAAGGTTGAGCTCTTGGGTGATGGTGTCCGTCTCGCTAGTGGCAATGCGATCGCCTAAGAACCTGACTGCCGTCACACTCTGCCAGCCTTCTCCACTGAGTAGCGCTGTCTCGAACATATCTAAGCTCGTTGCAGGACCAAAGCGCTGACTAATCTCACCCCCGTCAGCTAGCGTACCGGTAACCGTGAAGCCTGCGTTGACATCACCGTTGAAGTGTAGACCGCTGGTGTAGTCGAAGCGTTCGAAGCTAAAGGCTGAGCCATCGGCACGAGTCAGGACAAAGTTAATCTGCACACCGTTACCACCGACGTTGTGCTGGGTTAGGAACGCTGGGGTGCCGGGCTGATGGAAGTGAGCGCTAGGACCACCGGTAGCAGTGGCATCGAAGACGAAGCCGTTTTCGATGACTCGGCGCGGCTTGTTCTCGACTAGTTCAACCGTATAGCCACTGAGGTCTAGTAGGTAGTCGACGACTTCTACGCTGACTGTGGCGGTACTACTATCGCCGTCGGTATCGGCAATGGTGTAGTCAAAGCTATCGATACCAACGAAGCCAGGAGCGGGTGTGTAAGTATAGCTGCCATCGGCGTTATCAACGATCACGCCGCCCTCAGTACTCGTAGTATCAACAGCAGTGATAGTGGTTGGCTCATCGCCCAAACTGTCGTTGTTTAGCAGAGCGATCTCGCTCAAAGTAATCGCGTTGCCTTCGCCAGTCGTTGCGCTATCATCCACTGCTATTGGCTGGCTATCAGCAGCACTCACCTCGACTATCACTACAGCGCTACTAGTATCACCGTCAATGTCCGTAATGGTGTAGTTGAAAGTATCTTGACCAACAAAATCATCGGCTGGTCTGTAGGTGTAAGTGCCATCAGCATTGTCGACAATAGTGCCGTTGTTGGCACTGAGGGTATCGACATCAGTGATGGTTGTTGGGGTATCGCCTAGCTCATCGTTGCTTAGCAATTCAGCTTCGGTAATCAACAGTGGCACATTTGCAGTAGTGGTTGCGTTATCAAGAGCAGCGACTGGTTGACCATCTGTAGACCCGAAATACTTGTCTTGTAGATAGCTTTGAACCTGTTGCTGCTCAGTTTCTGAAAGTGCCCGGTCGTAGATAATGACTTCTGCTACATTCATATCGACGAATGGTGCACCATCAATCTCTGATCCAATAACCAAACCGTCGCCACCGATCACTCTAGTGTTGTATGCATGAGCTTGAGTGTCGATTAGCACGCCATCTTTGTAATGGCTTAATGTGCCATCTTCATGTACGAGCCCCTGAAGTAACCAGCCTTCGCCAGTACCAGCAACGTTGCTATCGAAGTCGTTAGCCCCTCCCCAACCTTGCGCTAGTAGTGTTCCATCGCCATCTACAACAGCCCCAAAAGCACGATTCGTTCGATTGTCGCCATAGGTAACCCCGCCTGTGCCAGTACCGTCATACTTGGCAACAACAAACAGACTTCTATCTGCATTGCCATCAGGTAAACCGTTGAGCGCAAGTGTTCGAGAGAGCTGATCGCCGTCACCATCAAGCTCAATCACATTCTGTCCATTGAGCGCTCCTGTGACTAGTGTCGGATCGCCTAATCCACTTAGATCATTATTAGAGCCGGATAAGTCGGTCCACTCTGTGACAGTATCGCCATCAGTGCTTACACCCAAGTTCGCATCCAAGTGAAGGACTAATCCATCGCTAGGTAGGGGCGCTGCGCCGTTGTTGATGTAGTTCGCGGTGATGGTTTGGTTAGCATCAGGCACGGTAATGACCTGCTCTGCCGAGTCGGTGTCGCTACCGTAAGACCAGCTATCGAATGTATAGATGTCTCCGCCAACGGCGACGACTTCAGGCGCGGCGATCGTATGCTCGAAGTCGATAGCCGTGTCGTAGATAAAAGGACCGGTTCTTGCAAACCCATCTAGCGTGAGGTCGATACCGCCGCCAGGTAAGTTGGAGTTGAACGTCAGGTCCACTTTCTCGGGGAAAAGCGAGATTACTTCTGTGGTTTGTAGTCCATCTGAATCAGTGACGGTCACTGAGAACTCGAAGCCAGTAGCATCTGAGAAGTCATGGTTTGTCGTTTCGACGACGTGGCTAACACTAGAGCCGATATGGTCGCTAATTTCTGTATGAAAGTGAGCGTTATGGATAAACCGCACGTCCCACTCATAGCTACTTTCGTCTAGAGGCCCATCATCAGTAGCCGTTGCGGTTGCAGTCAGCGTCTCGCCTGCCCTGAAGAAACCGCTACTTTGGTTAGTCGTGATGTTCACTACTGGCGCAGAACCCACCGCAATCTGAATCGGTTCAGAGTTAGTGGTGTTGATACCATCGGAGACAGTCAGCCTGGCTGTATAGGCCCCGTTGTCAGTGTAGGTATAGGTTGGGTTAGCGTCTGTGCTGGTATCGTTCATCCCGTCAGCATCGCCATCGAACCCGAAGTCCCAAAGATAGCTAAGCTCGTCATCTTCTGGGTCGATAGCAGCACCGGTGAAGGTGACCGCGAGGTCTGGCGCACCACTTGTAGTATTAGCTCTAGCGGTGGTGATAGTTGGTGCTAGGTTGCCACTGCCGTTGTAGGCGATGCGGCGTAGTTGACCGCTGAAAAGGTCGGTGTAGTAGAGTGCGCCTTCTGGCCCTTCTCGCAGTGAGACTAGACCGCCGATTGAATTATCGAAGTTGAAGGCATCTACTTCAGGGGTCCCTGGGACTGCATCGATGATGTTGCCATTGTCATCGAACTGAAGATAGCGAATCCAACCTTGAACATAGTCGGCGAAGAAGTAAGCGCCTTCGAAGATACTAGGGTAGAGGTCACCTCGATAGACCGTACCGCCAACAATGGCACCACCGTTGGGACTCGCGCCGGCATGATTATAAGAATAGAGAGGGTCGCTGAAGGCAGGGTTACCGGTGAAGCCTTCGACTGAGCCGTCCCAGCCAAAGTTTGCGCCGTTGTCGGCAACGGTTGCGACATGCAAGTCCTCCATGGCCGTTGCTTGGTCATTACCACCGACTTCGCCGATATAGAAGCGTTCGCTACCAGGCTCTCCGCCTAGGTCCCAGCCACCGCGGAAAGCATTACGTAGTCCGTAGGCCCAGATTTCGTCGAGGATATCGTCGTTAGGGTCGTTGAGCACGCCGAAGTTATCGTCCGGAATGAGGTGGTCGTTGTTACCTCCGCGCACCCACTCACCGCCTGGTCCATCGACACCAGAAGGGTCGAGGCGGATGACCTTTCCAGCCCAGCTAGTTAGATCTTGAGCAGAAGCCGGGTCGTTAAAGATATCTCCTGTAGCTATATAGAGGTAGCCATCTGGGCCAAACCCAAAACTACCACCATAGTGGTTGCTATCAATGATGTCTTCATTTGCTTCCCAGACTACCTTTTCTTCTTCGACGTGAGCATGGTCTACATCATGCACAAACCGAGAGATACGAAAGCGTATATCGGGATTTTGAACATTAGGCTGAGCGTCATAGGCATAGTAGAGGTAGAAGAAGCCATTCGCCTCAAAACTAGGATCCAACGCGATAGAGATAAGACCCCGCTCTCCAGCTGTGTTGATGTTGTTCAGAGTAAGGTAGGGCGCGGCAACCGGGTTTGCTGCCTGCGGGTCTAGAATTTTGACTGCCCCGCCCTTTTCAAGTACGAGCATCTGACCATCTGGCAACGTGACCGAATCAATCGGCAGTGTTAGCCCACCTACTACCTGCTCGTTGACAAACTCGGGGTTGGTCTGAACGATATAGTCGTTGCGAACAGTCTCCAGGCCGTACTTCTGAGCCAGGAAGTCTTGCACATCGTTTTGCTCACTTTCCGATAGCGCGCGGTCGTAGACGATGATCTCAGCAACGTCCATATCAACGTAAGGCGCACTATCAATCTCGGCGCCTAACACTAGCTGTTGCAGGTCAGTGTTGAAGTCGTGACTAGCAACATCGATAACGGCACCGTTCTTGAAGTGGCTGAGGGTACCGGACTCTAGGATGGCAGCTTGAGAAAGCCATCCTTGCCCTGTACCAGCACTCCCGGTAAATTGATCGTTTCCTTTGCCCCAACCCTGAACGACCAATTCGCCTAGCGGATCGACAATCAGGCCAAAGGTCTGATTGAAATCATCGTCGCCATAAGCAAATCCGCCGTAGCCAGCGCTATTGTACTTAGCCACCATAAAGACGCTTCTATCAGCGTTGCCGCCAGGCAGATCGTTTAGGTTCATGATCCGCTCTAGCTTATCTCCTGCATCGTCGAAGCGAACAACGTCGTGGCCGTTGAGTTCACCCGTGACTAAACGGGGGTCTCCAGAGCCAGCTAGGTCGTTTCCAGACGCAGACTGGTCGTTCCAGATAGTGACGATGCCATCGCTATCAGTCGTAACGCCGCTGTCTGCTTCTAGGTGTAGGACAACGCCATTCTGGGGTAATGCTAGTACTGAGGTGTAATTGGCTATTGCCTGAGCCTGAAGGGCAAGACCTGTTTCGATGCTACCGGTGCTAACTTCGAGCTGCCAGTCTCCGCCTAAAGCGCTACTGCCAGTAAGATTGTCAGAAGCGGCCACATCCGCTCCGGTCAGCTCAGCGAGCGTTGCTATCAGCTCACCGCCTTCGGTTCCGGCTGCTAGGTTACAGGCATAGAGTAGGATATCGGCATCATCGGTTAAAGTCTGACTCCATCCTGTGATCTCGTCCTGGTAGCCTTCTAAGGTACTGAGGCTAAGTTCGGTTGCCCCTAGCTGCATCTTACCTGAGCTGCCATGGGAGAAGATCTGAACGCTAGAGAGAGCGGCGTACTGCGCAATCGTTTCGCTGATTTGAGCGACACCGTCTTTGGTAGAGTCTAGCAGTACGACTGTGCTATCTACGGGAGCTATATTGGAGACCAAACTTTGGTAGTCATCGATAGCTGTATCGACAAACAAAAGCGCGTTGGGTCCTACCTGACGTTGCCCGACAATATCTTGGCTCGTCTCCGGAAGATACAAAGACTCGGGAGACATGAACTGCTCGTATGCAACTGAGGTATCTGTATGAGACGACATGGCAACTTTCTTGGAGAGAACAAAAGAGGGTGGTAAGCATTAGGCAGTGCGTTGATGGCGACTGCTCTTTAGCAAGTAGTTAACGGTCTGTTTCTAAAACTGTTTTTTCTGACACTTTTTAAGGCACAAGAAACTGATATAAGAATGCAAAGATATTTCCGCACAAGTTCTGTTTGGGTTACGGAGGTCCGTTGCGAGATATGTACCTACACGAGGTTGTGTTACTTGTGTGTAGGCGTACGCACACGAATTCGTGCGCAGCGGTAAGCACCTAGTAGTCTCTGCGGGGTAGTTCGTGAGTTGTAAGCCCTGACAAGACGTTGGCACTAATGAGTACTAACAGGTTGAGTACTAACAGGTGCTTACTGACAGGTCAGTGCTGCCGGGAAGTGTACTGATAGACTCGGTGCACCTAAAGCTTGTAAGAAATAGCTATTGCATGAGTTGGGCTAAGTAGATCACTGTGGTATTGGGCCCACGTTACTGGGTCTACCGTGGCATCAAGCTTGTGTAGTAGATTCTGGGTTCAACAACCTATGGTCTACAGGAGATGTGACAGGTACCTCTAGAGTCTTTGGCTGAATGACGACTCGGCCAGTAGCCGATAGCACTTTTGAGGTACGTACGGGCAGCTGACCTAAGGAGATACACAGATTTATAAAAGGGGAAGCAGCATCTAAGGACCCGGGTATGAGTAGACAGAAATACGTCTCAAAACCTCGGTAGCAAGAACATATCAGGCACCTTGAAGTTTAGTAGAAACACGTACATGTTCATAATATACAGGTGCTTCTACTGCAACCCACAGCCCATATAGAGCGGTTTCACTGGAACTTTACAGGTCGAATATTTTTCAGTGAAAGATAAACTCCCTCACTGTGCTAAAGAGAGCCGCCCGTTTCATAACTTCCTAGTTTGATAGGTTCAATTTAATAGGTCAAACTCTTACGAATAGCCGAGTTCCTTGAGAAGAGAGCCAGAATAGTAGCGAAATAGGCTCTTGATAAAGGGGTCAAGCTTTTTCTTGCCGACACCAATACGAGAGGTATAAAACGAAGCGTCGCTATTACCGGCTGCTTGTCTCCTTTTTTCAGTCAGCGCACTTTTATAAGTTCCCTGCTCCAAGATAGACGGCTCCCAGGGCTCTTGGAGAAACTCACATACGAGTCGCATAGTAGATTCTGAGTCTAGAACTAGATCTTCGTATTTAATTTCGATATATCTTTCTGGCGGTACGCTACGACCAAAGGCTTGACCTGCCCTGACGCTTTTCCCCCAGCGTTTGGTTGCGCTTAGCCCTCTTCTATAGCCCCATCTATCCATACTAGAAGCCACAACGTCTCTACCGTCACGAATCATATGGATAACTTGGCAGTCTGGAAAAAGCGCATTGATGAAATCTAATTTAAGAACATAGATAGGTGTTTTGTCTCCCCAGCGCGATTTGCCTTGCTTTTGCGCGGTCTCTGTTTTGAAGCCGTCGAATAGCTCTCTAATCTTTTCGTACCAGTACTCTTTCTCAAAGGGGTAATCTTTCATTAGCCGCCACTTGGAACCGACGATGCCTTCTAATCCAGAGAGGAAATGGGTTTCTTCCCCACACGATATGTTTGGGTGGGCGTTGATGAGCGATCGCATCAATGTTGTTCCAGAGCGCTCGCTGCCAACGATGAAAATAGGTCTATCGGCCACTTTTAATTCCTTAGCTTTGGGTGGGTTAAAGCTACTCTAAGGCTTCCCTTTTGATATACCTTCGAGCAGTGAGCTTTAAGGGCTTGCGAAGGGCAAGGTTAAAGTGTAGAGCAAAAGATAAAGTTAAGGAAGTATATTGCGTAACTGAGCGAACTCTATATATACATACACTAGAGCACAGAGACTAGAGCGATAGGTAGTGACGCGCTTATGACCTTGCCTGCGAAACACTTTAGAGCCTCAATAGGAACTATCTAAACTTTCGTTGAATCTCTGAACTTTAGCCTTTAAACTTTAGCCTTTAAACTAGAAATGAAGATTCAGTCGCTTGACACAATACCGTTTGTAAGAGGTACTACTGTGAATCAAATCACCTGAACTATAGCGCATGTAAATCAAGCCTTGAAGCACCAAGAGTACACATTTAGAGCAAGTCAAGTTGAAGAAGCTGATGAAACGTCGCAAAGCAATAGTTAGTTTGGCCTTTTTAGCATTTTTTGCTTTTGTAGCCATGGTTGCAATCTCTTTCTTCTTTGAGCCTGTCTCTATTAAGCTAGGGTCTCAATTTGAGCTTGTGCCGATTGAAGTTGCTGACTATGACATCAACGATATTGGGGTTGCCGATGTCGATCAAGATGGAAACTTAGATATCTTCACGACTAATCACAGCGCTCAGCAAAGCTTGCTAATGGGAGATGGGACTGGGAATTTTGTAGAAGTGTTGGCAGATGTTGGACTTAGTCAGGATAGACAGTTCCCTAGGTTAGAGAATTCGGGGCGATCGCCCAAGATGGATGCACCTGGATTTTACATCTATAGACAAGACAATCTGCTTCACTTGGTTGCTAAAGATACTGAAGCTTACGGGAACGCAAGCGGATCTATTGAGCTCTCTGCTGTTGTGGAGTTTGTTGGACAATCGCAGGCTGAGGTTGATGTCGAACAAACAGAACTTCCATCAGGAATCATAGCTAGTCGAATACAGTTCGATATCAGTCCTGGTGGTCATTTGGATATAAAGGCTAGAGAAAGTAGCTCTAATAAGGTAGTTCTTGAGATTCCTCACCAAGTTCAAATAGCTGACAACTTACCACTATCAGCTATCTTTGTTGGACGAGATGATGTAACGCCAGACGCCCATAGTTTTGATCTGATGTGGCGCGATCGCCACAGTATGTCGTGGTCAGATGTTAATGATGACGGTCTACTGGATGTATTTGTGGGCAGAGGGGGTATTCATGGAAAAATGCGCTTGTTTCCAGAAGAATTTTATGATGAGCTTTTTATCAATCAGAGTGATTCCTTCGAAGATAAAGTTTTTCAGTATCAGCTTATAAAGGACGATTGCCCAGGAAGACAGTCGGCTTGGGTGGACTTTGATAGTGATGGACGCTTAGATATCTTCAACTCTTGCGGTCGAAACGCCTCGGATGGGTTAGAGCGCACTCATCAGCTCTTTCAGCAGCAACCTGATGGAACGTTCGAAGATATTGCTCCAAGAGTTGGGTTGAACTTACCTAGACCTGGCGAATTTGTTTGGCTTGATGCCGACAGCGATCATCATCCAGATGTGATTGCTATCCAGAATCGAGAGCTCTCTTTCTATCATAATCAAGACAATACCTTTACTCCTGAACCTATAGGCAATCTAGCCGATCCTAGGAACAAACAATTTTCCGTTGTTGATTTTGATGAAGATGGCAGCCTTGATATCTATATAGCAGGCAAGCTCAAAAGTTATCTATTACAAAAAAATGAAGACAATCGCTACCAGATGCAGGACCTTCGAGAGAAAGGGTTGCCGGGCTACAGTCTATGTGCGAACTGGGTGGACTATGATAATGACGGATATAGTGATCTGCACGTCATTCCAGGCGGACTATACCGGCAGCAACCCGACCATACCTTTGAGCGCATTCAGGTACTCTCTAATGAAGCGGCCGTTGTCAGAGAGCGCATAAACAGATTGATTGGTTGGGATCGAATGAGATATCAGAAAGCTCGTTGCTCATGGTTCGACTACGATAATGATGGATTTCGAGACTTACTAATGGCGCAACGGCGAGATTCAATCTTCAATCGATCGGTAGATCGGTTTAAAGGAGAAGATCCTCCTAGCAAGAAGTGGGAAGTACGTCTTTTCAGAAACAAGGGCAAAAATCAGCTCTCTGACGCTCATTGGCTATCAGTAGTACTCAAAGGGACACCAGGTAATCTAGAAGCGATTGGAGCCTCTGTTTCTATTGAGACGCCAGCGGGCACCCAGACGCAAATAGTGGGTAGTTCGGAAGGCTCTTATTTTTCGCAAGGTCACTACCGGATGTACTTTGGATTGGGTAGTCATGAGCAGGCAACTACGGTGACTGTCGAGTGGCCAGATGGTAGATCGCAGGTACTCAGCAATATTGCGGCTGACCAGCTGCTGACGATTGAGTCAATTGGTTCAGAAGCAAGCGCTTGATGATTAAGCGTCGAAGCAGTCGACACGAAAGCAAACGATAGTGAAATGACTGTGGTGAAATAGACTGTGGTGAAATAACTGCGATGAAATAACTATGTTAGAGAGTTCTTCTCCTTCACGACCAAACTCTTGGGCTAAGCCTGTCACATGGAAGACTCTGCCATATCTAGCCAAACGAACGGCGGGCATGGATAGAGATAAATACCGCACCAAACAGCGATCACTGACGATAAATCGAGTTTGGTCGACGCTATTTCCAAACTTGAGTCGGCCCGTCTTTTTGATCGGGGCAGCCTGCTCTGGAACTACATTCCTAGGAGACTGTCTCGCTGAAGTGCCTGAGCTGTCCTATCATTTCGAGCCAATAGCAACTAAAGCGGCTGCTAGGTGTGTGTATGAAGGGCTCTGGAGTCATACCAAGGCAAAGTTTTTTTATCGCACAGTATATGCGTGGCTGATGAGACTTCATGCCGATGGTGACTTACGCTTTGTCGAAAAAACACCTCGCAATTGCTGTATCATTCCTTTTTTGAATGAAGCGTTTCCAGACGCTCAGTTTATTCATATCATCCGTGATGGGCGCGACGCTGCGCTCTCGCTGAGTAAAAAGCCGTGGCTAGCTAAGCGCGCAGCGACTTCTGGCAAATATGAACCTGGAGGATATCCTTATGGGCCCTACGCTCAGTTCTGGGTCGAGCCTGAAAGACGCGATGAATTTGAGACAACCAGTGATATCCACCGCTGTATATGGGCTTGGCATAGGTTTACCGAAGAAGCGATCACAGCTACTCGCAATCTGCCTTCAGAAAAATTACTAGAGGTCCGATACGAATCTTTTGGCTCGGATCCGGTAGGCGAAGCAGACAAAATTATGGACTTCTTGGGCATCAAAGATGAGAATTCTCGTCGGTCATTCGAGGCGGCCGTATCAACTTTCAACGCTAGTCTAACCGAGCAGTGGAAGCAACAGCTTAATGAACAACAGCTCGCTGAAATATACGACGAGTCGGGAGAGCTATTGCGTCAGCTACACTACCTGTAAGCTGAGGAACTTCTACTTTTTGCATCAGGCTTCTACTTCTACACTAGGAACGATCAGAAGTAGGATGCAAGCGCCTGATCAGGTAGATGCCACTAATTTCTTAATAGACGTTTGAACCAGGTTCGCAAATCGCTCGAATGAGTATTCTTTGACTACGGTCTGATGGCCTTTAGCCGCCATTTTGGCGCGCAAGTCAGGATTGCCCAGTAGATAAATACACCCTTCGATTAGGTCTGCTTCAGTAGCAGCCACCCAAAGGGATTCTTTGTGCTTAAGGTTGTCATATCCGTATTGAGCATGGTCCGTGATGACGGCTGTCCGCTGATAAAATAAGGTTTCTAACACTTTGATCTTAGTACCGCCCCCTTCAAACAAAGGTGCTATTGTGAAGGCCGAATTTTGATATTCCTCTGCGAGATCATCTACAAATCCAACAATCTCGACGTTTGGAATGTGATAGAATTTAGCCTTTGCGGCTTGCCAGTTGCCAGATCCCACAATCCTCAAGGTGGCATCTTCTACTGCTGCGTGAATCTTTGGCCAACAGTTCAAGATAAAGCGCTCAACACCCTCTGCATTTACTCTATGGGCGTAGCTACCTACAAACAAGACCGTCTTAGACGATTGATTTTCCTCAAAGGCTTCTCGAGCGCTGCTATTCAACGTGTAAGGAATATTAGGCAGAATAGATTTAGAGGGATGGTCGACTTCTTGTGCATCTGCTTCACTGGTAAGCCATACATGATCGCAATACGGTAACAGCTCTGCGGTAACGGCCTGCGTCTGCCGGAAGTACGATTGGAAAAACGCCCTTTGAACTGGATTGAGTCCAGGTAGATTCAACCGAGACTTATAGACGACATCGTCGCGATCATCTATATCTAAAACAAGCGGCGCTTTTTTAGCATGAAGCGCACCTGAGCGAACCGTTGGCCGCAGGTATCGGCCTACCACTAGATCATAATCGGTTTTACTTTGAAGGTCTTCTAGCACCTGCTGAACGTTTTTGTCAGGCTCGTACATGAATTTCTTAGCCCCTAGGCGGATGGCGATCGCATCAATTCTTTTTGGACTCAACGGTCTTAAGAACCGCCACAACCCTAATTCCGAACGTTCACCGGGTTTAGCAATATGCAAAGCATTCACGCCAGGGAAAAACGCTATAAACTTCTCGTACTTCACATCTCCTACGAGCAGAACATCGACGCTACCTAACGTTTTTAGCGTATTAAAGATAAGTGACGTCCGCTGACCCGCGCCAGTCACAGGTCTGCAAGCATAAGTCGGCGAGACCAATAGAAACTTGAAAGAGCGATCGGTAGGCATTGTCATGATAGTTATGTAGGCCTCTAGAGTTGAGTAGGTTGCCTAGAGAGAAAGAATGCCCTTAGGAAGGGACATCATAGATTCCATACTCCTGGATTAGCGCGGCACTCTTTTTTTGTGAAACGATAGCTTTGAAAAGCTTTCTAAGATAAAACAATATAAACGCTTTTGGCGTTTGACCATATCTTTTTAAGAGTACTCCCTGCGAAGCCCACATGTTATCGCCGTGGTTAGTGATATACACAGCGCCTGGGAAAGGCAGTGGTGATAGGGAAAACCCTTGCTCTTTGACAAACTTTTGAACATCTTGGTGATGTAAGAACCTAGGACTAATTTCTTCAAGCGAAGTTGTTTGAGCTATCTTTTCTAGAATGTCAAATCTGACAATATGAGAAGAGCCACACTTTCCATAAAACCGATGCTTGATAGGAAATAGCTGTCCATTTCCCTCAAAGTACTCAAAGCCTCTATCGATGTACCAGCCAGGTTCAGATTTGTGCTGTTCAACAAACGCCGCTAAGGAATTAGAAACTAAGTCATCTGCGTCCATCAACATGATGTGAGAAGGCTGAACTTGCTGAGCGTGCAAAATGCCTTGCAAGATTTTTCGATGCTTATCCCTTCTCGCCTCTCGCATCGGGAACTCATCCTCATAGTTAATCGGCTTTGGAGTGGCAAAATCTACGCTTAAAAACTCGATAGCAGGATGCTGGAACTCAAGCGAGGGCTGCTCATGACAAACGACTAAAACTTTGAAGTCCGAACTCGTTTGAGCACATATCGACTTGAGCGATCTTTCTAGCAGCATGCATGTGTTTTCCCATGAGTTCGACATCTTTGAACTTTTCAGGGGCACTAAGAATAAAAGCATTTCTTAACTGTTGTAAGTTAGAGGATGAAGAGTTGACGCTCAATGACTAATCGCTTAACGACTAATCAAGTTATCGACAAAGGTTTTATCCGGCCTTGATCTCGTTCCATAGATTTTATCAAGGCCAAAGCGACTAAGTATATCCATGCCGCGATCAATTTGAGCAGAAGACAGTTCGTTCTTCCACGTTTCGATAGGAGATTTCCCCAAAAGGATATTGTTATCTTTACCAGGCGTCTGACTGGGTTTGCGTATCTTAGCTAGCAGTTTAGGCTCTAACGTCACAGACTGACTTTCAAAAAGATAGCCGAAGAGATTAGCGAGTTCTTTTTCAGGTTCCTCAAAAAGATCTTCATAGAACAGAACATAGGCATCCCTTCGATTTAGCTGCCGAAACGGTACATAGTGAATAATGCTCCAGATCAGTATTTGTCTTTCTATGAAGTCGTCGCCAACCTGCTCAATAACTTCTCTAAAAGGCGCTAGGTGATCGTCTACTAGCGCTGGTTGAGATAGAAAATCACTAGGGTCCGTCATCCAAACCCCTCGAGTTCTTTTCTGTTTGGAAAGCGCGACTGCGAACGGATTACGAATCACGAAAACAGGCTTTACATGGGGTAGATTTCGCTTGACCCAGGCAATCACTAGATTGGCAAAAATATCCTTGATTAAGAGTCCCTTGTATAGAAAGCGCTTATTGAGCGCATCTGGTCGCTCGTGATAGAACCTACCGCTAAAAATAGATTCTAGGACTTTGGTTTCATCAGGAGCAGCCTGATCAGCCCTTAGGTAGTGATGCATCTGAAATGATTCAAGGCCACTGACCAGTGCCGGATGAAACGGCTCGAACATCTCTCGGTAGTGGCCGTGCCAGTTGATTAGATTAGACACCCAGGTGGTGCCGCTGCGGCCATCACCCACTAGCCAAACTGCTTCTTGGTAGTTGCCTAGAAGGTAGTTAAGTCTAATAATCGCTTGCTTAGTGAGCTGCTTAGCCCTGGAAGAAAGATCGCCGTAGATGCTTGGGTTGAAGAGCGCCGGACTCATATGGAAATAATCCTGACTAACTGATACCTTTCCATGAATAATCGATACTTCGCCATATCATTTCGTTGTTAACATACCGACTCTCTATTCTGTAAGCTTAAACTGTAAGCTTAGAAGCGTAAAGTTCCCCCTTCCAACAGCAAGACTTCAATCTTTGGTGAGAGCTTGAAGTTTATAACGGCTTTGAAGACTTTAGCTCAAAGAATGTTAGGGAAGTATAACCAATACCCATAGGGGAGACCTAAACGAAAATGGAACGTGTAAATGCGGTATCTGCCTCCATTGTCTGTGTTGGAAATGCGTGGTTTCCTACTGCACCAGGAGGGTTAGACCGTTATGTCTATGAGCTAGCGTATAATCTGTCTTTTAAGGACGATGTGGAGCTCTGCGGTGTAGGGCTACCCGAGTCAGCCGCAGACTTTCCGGTGGCGCTGACTAATTTGGCAGATCCAGAGTGCTCCCTCTGGCAGCGATTTAGACAGAGTCGAGCTAACTATCTAAACAGCCCTTTGAGGAAGTTAGGTGCAGTAGATGCGATTAATCTTCACTTTGCACTCTATAGTTTTCCACTGATGAAATTGTTTCCTGCTTCAGTGCCGATTACGTTCAATTTTCACGGCCCTTGGGCGCTAGAGAGTGATAAGGAAGGGGCAAGTGCACTTGGGATAATTGTGAAGCGTTGGATTGAGCAGCAGGTCTATCGGCGCTGTGACCGGTTTATTGTGCTCAGTAAAGCGTTTGGGCAAATATTGCACGAATCGTATCGGGTACCTTGGCACAAGATTCACGTTATTCCAGGTGGAGTGAATACTGAATGGTTTCAAATGAGTTGCGATCGCGCCTCGGCCCGCACCCAATTGAACTGGCCACAGGATCGCTTCATTTTGTTTACTCCCCGTCGCTTGGTTCATCGTATGGGGCTAGATAACTTAATAGAAGCACTAGCGGAGATTGCAAAGACTACGCCAGAGGTTTGGCTAGCAATTGCCGGTAAAGGACCGCTGCGATCGCAGCTAGAAGAACAAGTACAAAGCTCAGGATTAGAGGATAATGTGCGCTTTCTAGGCTTTTTGCCTGAAGCGGACTTACCTATCGCTTATCAGGCCGCCGATCTGACGGTTATGCCTAGTCAATCCTTAGAGGGATTTGGCCTAGTCTTGCTAGAATCTTTGGCTTGTGGAACACCCGCTATCTGCACACCCATCGGCGGTATGCCAGAGGTGCTAAGTGATCTCTCGCCTAAGCTGATTACAGAAGCTGCTGATACACGTTCAATCACTCAGAGACTACAACAGGCAATTACCGGAGAAATTGATCTGCCAGATAGGGCAAGCTGCCGTGACTACGCTGTCAGGAACTTCAGCTGGCCTACCATCACTCAAAGGGTTAGAGATATTCTATTGATGCCGGTCTCATGAATAGGTCACTACTATTGCTTTAGCTATTTTGCTACCATAGCCGCCTTCACGTTTTGATAGTCCTTTAATAGACATCCTTCGATGAAAATCTTGTTTCTAGATCAAAGCGGCACACCAGGAGGCGCTGAGCTTTGCCTATTAGATATTGCTAAGCCTTACCGCGACTCGACAGTAGGACTTCTGGCGGATGGACCTTTTCGAGAGCTACTGGCACAGCACGAAATCTCGACGACTGTGTTTACTACGCAGGCGATTAACGTTCGTAAGGAGAGCAATTTGCTTACGAGCCTTCGTAGCCTGAGTCAGCTATTGCCGCTCGTACAGACCGTCGCAAAGGCGACTCGCAGCTACGACTTGATTTATGCCAACACACCAAAAGCGCTCGTCGTTGGTGCTTTGGCGAGTCTGCAAAGTCGGCGGCCGCTGGTATATCACCTACACGATATTATTTCACCCGATCACTTCAGCCGAATCAATCGCCTACTGCTTGTGACGCTAGCAAATAGAGTTGCTAAGTTAGTGATTGCTAACTCTCAAGCCAGTCAAGCTGCTTTTGTTGCCGCTGGTGGTCGTTCGCAGCTTTGCCGGGTAGTTTACAACGGGTTTGACAGTCGTCAATATGCGATCGCGCCTTCAGAGATCCATCGTCTGCGAGCAAACTTAGCCCTGACGGAAGGCTTTTGGGTTGGTCATTTCAGCCGTCTTTCTCCTTGGAAAGGTCAGCACGTATTGTTGAAGGCACTGACGCTGTGCCCAAAGGATACCAAGGCTATCTTGGTAGGAGATGCGCTTTTCGGAGAGGACGATTATGTCTTAGAACTTCATCGACAAGTTGAGCAGTTAGGCTTACAAGATCGCGTTAGGTTTCTTGGATTTCGCTCAGATATTCCTCAGCTGATGAGCGCTTGTGATTTAGTTACGCATACCTCTACAGCGCCAGAACCGTTTGGTAGAGTCATCGTAGAGGCAATGCTGTGTGGAACGCCTGTGGTTGCAGCGGCGGCAGGTGGAGCGACAGAGCTAGTCGACGCTGGTAAGAATGGTTGGCTCTGTCCGCCAGACAATCCCGAGCTTTTAGCAAAGGCAATTTCAGCCTGCCGAAATCAGCCTGAGCAGTGCCAACAGATTGCTCAGGTTGCTCAAACGCAAGCGCGCGATCGCTTTGATGTATCAACTATCAACGCACTAATCGCTCAGCACCTACAGAGCGTTGCCCCATGAGCTAACCAGACAGCGCACTTGTTCAATCTGACAGGTTTAGCTTAGCCAAAGCATCAGCCTAACGACGCGCCCAACCGGTTCCCTTCCAGATAGTAAAGAACAAAGCACCGGAGATGATTGCGCCGATATTCCACTTAACAGAGCGCTTAAATAATCTTCTGCGTCGATCCATCAGCGTATTGTTTGCATCGCGTTGCAAACTAGCCTCTCCCTCTGCCAGCGCGGTCTCTAACGCAGCTTTAGCCTCGCGTACGTCCTCCCTGCTCTCAACCGTAGGAGCTTCTCCACCTGAAATCGCTCCCAGTAAGCCCCTCACTTCATCTGGAGTTGTAGCGCTATTAAGCTCAACTCTCACAGCTTCAAGCTCGGCAATTCCTTGACTGAGCTGAACATCTAATCTCTGCTGGTTCTCTTCGTCGATGCGTACTGTGTTTAATACACCCATCGGAACTAAGAGGAAAAACAAGACAGCAACAAGTAGCGATAGCCAGGAGAGTACTCTTAGCAAGAGCTTTACTCGCTTAGAACGGCCGCTGTTTTCGCCCAAAAACACAAGCCCTAAACCAATTAAGGGGACTGGGACCCGTTCAACCAGCGCCCCCATTGTTTGAAATTCCCACGTTGGGTTCATAAATTGAGGAGGAATTACGATCTCTGCTAGGTCTAGAAGCGCTAGTAGCAGCAGTCCGTAGCCAACAAAACGCAGAACGCGTACGGACTGTAGCAGCCCTAGGCTAAATTCCCAAAGTGAGCCGACTCTACCGGCGATTACGCTATCAATCACACTACTATCAGCCGGGCTACGGCTGATCACTTTCCCATTTTCCGCCGAGGCTGAAGTGCCATTTTCCGCCGGAGCTGCAGTATCTTGAGTTGAAGTCATATTGATAAGAGGTCAATGAAAATAGCAAAAGCCTTTCTAGTGCTGATAGCGATGCAACTATGGCTCGAACAAACAAAGCTGAGTAAGGAGGGGAGCTCTAGTGTCTTACGTATAACTGAGCTTGGCCCCATTGAAAAATATCTTGCCAGGTTGATTCCAGTAGCGAGCGGGTACTCACCGCTGAAGTGGATTGGGTTGGAATTGATAGCTCAGTAAGCAAACAGTCGTGATCGCCAGTAATACTCTCTCTCCCTGTGAGCCATCGCAGCATTGACCGGGGACGAAGAAAGTACTGATAGCGATTACGGATGAATTGTTCTTGAGTAACTACACTCCCCCCTCTAGCATCAATTACCGCCTGTATAGAGTCTTCCCCAATTCCGCTGATATGTTTGTACGAACCGTGGGCTGTCTCATGAACTGATGATGCGTAACCTGCAGCGTTCTGCGTTTTAGCGCTATCGGCCTGCTCTTCATTGACTCCGTCGCCACTTCCCTGGCTGCTCGACGCAGGGACCTCTGAAGGAGTCAGCTTCCGCCGTAAAAGCTGTTGGCAAGCTCTACCATTACGCCCATACCAAAGATCAACTATCATGGTACGTTCGTTCTGCAGGTATCGGTATTGTTGCCCTTGCTGGGGCACATCAGAACTGACTATCGGCTCTGTATCGATCGATTGCCAGCCTGAGAGAGGTATTTGAGCTGGGAAAAGAAAGGGTTCTGATTTTGCCTGCGTAGCCGATGGCCTCATAATTACCGCCGCTAGGGCAAAGTAGACACCACCAAAACTAGCCAGCAACAAAAGATACCAAACAGATACCCATAATCCTTTAGGCTTCATAAGTCAATTCGCTGAGGTTTGCTCGCACCTTTATACGTTTGCCACTTGATCAGCAAGATATAGAAGCATCCAAAAAGCAATACCGTCAGCATCGAAAAAATTAAAGAGCCTCCACCCAAATGCCAATAATCGAAAGCTTCTTCTGTGCTGTTCGCAACTAATATAGCCAGTAAAGCCACTCGAACGGCATTCACAAAGAATCCTAAGCACACTGCTACAAGAACAGAAAGCACCCTCTTGGAGCGACTGAGCGGAAGAAAAACACTAAATATGACAGCAATTCCAAGCATATACAGCATATTTGCTAACCCAGAACAGCCACGATAAACCTCAACGCTTCCGCCTGGCAGGTGAATGTAAACACCCTTTAGAGCAGCATCAAAGCCCACGTACCAAAGCATAAAGGCAGACACCTTTGCTGTGATTATAGAGATGTCTATGAATCTCCCTATGAAAAGCTGGGGGAGCCCCAAGAAAAATAGAATAAGTAAGACATCCTTAAACTGCCCTAATCGACGCCAGCCTGAAGCTAGCAAGGCAACTTCTAGCATAGAGAAGAAGGGAAAGATTAGCAGCACAGCCTCAGTAGGTAGGGAAACCGTCCTAACTAACATTACCGTCACTATCAATAGGCCAATGCTGCCAGAGACAGGATCACTACCGAATAAGAGCTTTTGTCGTTTTTGCCAGAGTAAGTAGAGACAGCCGCCCCAGAAAAGCAGTCCGTTGCCAAACAAGCTTTCGTTGTCAATGCGATCGACTAGCATCAAGTAGACAACTGCCAGCCCGGCCACAGTCCCTATCAAATACAGATAAAAGAACTTACTTGACCGGGCTGGCGTTAGAACGAAACGTTCCATCAAAGTATCCTAGAACCAAACTATTCCAAGACTAGTTAGACGACATCATCAGACTTCTCAGCACCTGATTTATCAAGCTCTCGCTTGCCAACACCTAGAAGGCCAACTGCCGCTAGCGTCCCTAGAATTGTCAAAGGCTCAGGCACAGGTTCGCCTACAGTCAAATCGTAATCGAAGCTTGTTCCCTCTACTTGAGAAGCAGAGAAGAAGCCAGTGCCAGTGCTAAAGAATTCGCCATCAAGCTTGAAACTGCCAGTGAACGCAGAAGCTAGCTCAAGAGAATCCGATGTCTTTGTCCTTTCAAAAGGCGTCTCGTCCAAATCAAAGGTTAGCATGCCAGTCTTACCACCCAGGCTAACTGTGCCAAACTTGATAAAGTCGGAAATAGCAGAAGCAGAGTATGCTCCTGAATCATCCTTCATTATCTTTATTTTTGCAATTTCAGGGTTCATGGAAGGCGTAGCACCCGAGAAACTACCCGTAGTGCTCACATCAATATCTCCCCAAAACTTAATGGGCGCCATTGCAGGCGCTGCTGCTTTAGGTCTGCCGACTCGAGTATCACCCGATAGCTCATAGCCACCCTTCAAAGACTGAGCTTGAGCCGGAGCAGTAGCGACCAAGGCCGCACCCAGCAGAGCGGTACCTAAGAATACAACCTTTGATAGAGCGTTCACGATCAGATTGCCCGGTCCGCGTTCGGAGGGCTGGAGAGCACTACTTGATGGTGTGATTGTTTGCTGCATTTAGTTACTTAATGAAATTTTACTGGACGTCGCTCGACTTGGAATACATCAAGATCGAGCAGATGCACTCTGCATACTAGAAACACGCCTTCGACAAAGCAGTCAGCAGCTACTCATAGAGCACTATCCTGCTTGAATAGACGCATCGAATGCAAAAGCCCACAGTCAGCGTAGACTTAAGCGGTCTAGAGTAATTGGTCCATAAATAACTGAACCCCACCTAATCTTCTGCGCCTGCTCACTACACGTAAGCTAAAGCGCAAAACCAAGGATTTCCGATAATGCGTATCTCCACTTAAGACAAAACTATAATACACGGGGAAAGTTAATCGTTAGTACTCGATGCTATCTTTACACTAACTTCAGAAAGGGTACGTAGTCAGTCTTATAGTTGTTGATAGTTATTGATTGACGTCTATGGTGTCCAGATGATGATGAGGCACATTGAAGGTAGCCTGATCAAAGAGTTTTTTGTTTGATGTTGGTATATCTTTACTCTGCCTTAGTATAGGTATGCTTGTTTAGGTCAGATTGATTAACTTTAGAAGAATTTCTCTCTAAACTATGTCCGAAAACAAAAGCCGATCGGATATTAGAGAGAGTGTGAAACTAACATTACGTTGAGTTGATTGTTTGCTATGAAGTCTGTTTTTTGGCCATCTTCCATCAAACGCATCGCCGCTGCTCTATCTATATGCAGTGTTGGTATTGTGATCTTTCCTCAGCAGACTCAAGCTGTAGCTACACTCAAGACTAGTCAAACAATCAAACCTTCTTTTACTTCGACTACATCAACCCCTGACCCATCAATTCTTATCTCGCAGCAAGAGCCCCTACCTACTTTACCTAGCAGCTCGCCCCAACCTGACTCACCTCCGCCTATATCGCCTCAACCCGTCTCACCTCCACCCGTCTCACCTCCGCCTCAACCTGCCTCACCCCAACCTATATCACCTTCGTCTTTTCCGCCGACAATACAACCTGCAAATAGCACTGGTAGATTAGCACTACCTGCTGCTGCTCCAGTTACCACGTTCGGGTTTGAGAACGAGTATGTGCTAGGTCCAGGCGACGAAGTTCGTATTGATGTATTTGGGGCACCTGAATACAGTGGGGAATTTCTATTGCTGCCCAATGGCACTATTAGCCTACCGGTAACGGGTCAGATCTCTTTGGCTGGACTTACCCTATCAGATGCTGCGCAGGCAGTTACACAGCGATATACGCCTTATCTGCGATCGCCCACTGTTTCTTTAGTCCCAACTACTTTAAGGGCAGTTCAAATTGGTGTCGTTGGCGAAGTCGGAAGTCCAGGCACTTATACCATAGATGTTCGAGACGATGGTGTTGTCACCTTTCCAAGCCTGACAGATGCCCTACGGTTAGCTGGTGGGATCACTTCTAGAGCTGATATTCGTCAGATTGAAGTCTACCGTCCCGACCGCTTCGGCCAAACACAGGTATTGCAGGTAAATCTTTGGGAGCTGCTACAAGAGGGCAATCTGTCAAATGATGTTGCCTTGAGATCGGGTGATACGGTTGCTATCCCAGTAGCAACAACTTTAACTCCAGAAGAGGCTATTGAGCTTGGCAACGCTAACTTTTCTCCGGAAGAAGTCACAGTTTTCGTCATAGGTGAATCAAATAGATCCGGCCCGGTTCAAGTAGCGCCCAATACGCCGCTTAATCAGGTTCTACTGGCAGCAGGTGGTTTTGACGCTCAAAGAGCCGATAGAAGCACGGTAGGCCTAGTCAGACTTAATCCGGATGGCTCAGTGGAACGAAGAGCAGTTGATGTAGACCTTAGCGACGGCATTAATGAAGAAACAAATCCACCTCTACGTCAGGACGATGTTGTGATTGTGTCTAGATCCGCAATAGCCAATATCTCAGATAC
Organism: Synechococcus sp. PCC 7335; assembly: GCF_000155595.1. Classification (NCBI taxonomy): domain Bacteria; kingdom Bacillati; phylum Cyanobacteriota; class Cyanophyceae; order Synechococcales; family Synechococcaceae; genus Synechococcus; species Synechococcus sp. PCC 7335. The sequence goes on from NZ_DS989904.1 coordinate 2,186,776, forward strand.
GGTAGGCCTAGCGCTCTCGCCTGTAGGTCGAATCTTGGGTACGTTCTTTGGTCTCGAAAGGCTTTTTGACTAAATTACATTTACTGAATTGCGTATATCTTCTACGCACATAGAAGGCCTTCACATGAGAGTGTGTGAAGGCCTTTTGTTTTACTCTATAGCGTTTATTAACTAAGTTGGGGTACAGATACATAAGCAAACTCTCTATTTGCCCGGCGTTTCTGGCTGCAGCTAGAACTTTGGCTGCAGCCAAAGTTAATGATATAGGTATGAGTAAGGACCATATCGCAATCAGGCGGTATGGTCCTATAGCGTTGGACTTTACAAAAGATTCTGGTCTGCAAGCGTTTCAATCTGACCCGGATTGAGCGCTTTGTTGAAGACAGAGACTTCATCAACTAGACCTGTCAATCCACCACCTGTACGTTTGCCATCGTGAAAGCGACTACTGCCAGCGACGCCACCAATACCAACACCGCCTGTATGACTCCACAGCTGAGAAGCCGCGCCAACACCAAACTGTTTGCCATCTAGATAGCCTCTAATCGAATTGGGTCTGAGCTTGCCGTCGCCATCAAGGACTAGCGACACATGATGCCAGGTATCCTCAGAAACGTTATTGGTCTTTAGCCATGTTCCAGACCAGCCACTTTCACTGCGAGGGGCATTCCAACCGCCTACAAAGAGTCGGTTTTTGTCTAGATACATATTTAGCCCGCGTATTTTGCCTCCCTCTTCGTAGATAACCTGCTTACCACTGTTGTTCGAAATTTCATCCGCTTTGAACCAAACAGATACGGTACGCTCTTGGTAGGTCCCCAAATTGATGCTGCGCGAGTCGGCAACTCGAACATCGCCATTCCCTGAAAAAGCAACGCCATCGCCTTTGAGCCCCCTTACCCAGATTGAGTCCCCTTTTAGTTCGCCCTCGTGCTTTACCCCAGAACGACTAGAATCAATTGCTGAGGGCCCTTTACCTTCATTGAAATCAAAGTAGGCAACCATGCTAGGTGATCGGCGAAGCGAAGCTAATTTTGGAGCTGGACCAGATGGAGCTGGCTCGGGTGGCTCAGTCAAGTTAAATGTGTTTGTTATGGGAAGTATTCCTTGGGGCTCGCCTTTAGTACCTAGCTCAAAGTAAGACAGCGCAACAGAATCCCCTCGGTCATTGGTTCTATCGGTCTTGACTCTAGCCACCAGATGCTGGTAACCCTTGCCCAGATCAACCGTTTCGGTGAAGTCCTTGAAGTTGAAGAAGCCGTTCTTGTCGTTACCGCCGTAAGTTTTTCCAAACAACAACGTCCGATTCATTGGTATGGTACCAGCCTGGGTCGGTCCATCACCCTCTGCTAAGAGGCCGTCGAACTGACCGTTGACACCCCATAGTTCAACAGTTACTTTGTTCCTTCTTACCTTGTCCTTGCTGCCTTCAATATTCTTCAGGCCGAAGCTAAGGGTCTGTTTCCCTTTGTGAATACTATCGTTCTGAATGATCTGTCCTAACCCGGCTCGCCTGCGCCTAGGGTTAGATAGCTGTATGCTGCCGTTGTTTACACGAACAAAATCTGTCCCTTTCCATCCATCTCCTGCCGATAAACTGCTTAGACGTCTGCGTCTAGCGCCACTGAGTTTTGTGCCTTTATTGATCTCTCCATCTTTGAAAGGATTGGTATAGGCTTTGGGACTGATCTCAACGGTTTGAGTGAGCGTTTGTGCTGCCCCTTGGCTATCTAGCACGCGCAAAGTGACGTCATGCTTACCCGCTTTCTTGAAGTGGTGCGTGACCGTACGGCCAAAATCATCCATCTCTCCATCATTATCAAAGTCCCATCCATAGCTAGCAATGCCCTTACTAGGTCCGGGATATTTCAACTTGATAGGGTCGTAAGACTTACTCGCATCGAAGCTTGCCGATAGCCCACCTACGGTAGTCCCGCTGAACTTAGGAACAGGCAGTTTGTTGTTCTGTTGGCTAATCTCAAACTCAGTGTTGTCTATCTCTAAGAGAGTGGCAAAGTCGTCTAGAGTATAATAGGTTTGTTTGAACTCACCTACTTCTGCGATATTGTACGTATTGTTACCAAACAGACTGTCTTCAATTGAGGTCTCAACGATGCCGTTCTTCTCTACATCGGGGAACTCAGCGTTGTAACCTTCGCCAAAGCCGCGAACCGTCAAGTCGATATAGCGAAGTCCATTAGTAGCATGGTTGTGAACAATGCCATCACCATCGGGATCTTCGATGTCGCCAACAATCAGGCCATCCACATAGTCGATGTTTGAACTGTAGTCTGTGTTGATGCCTTGTCTGCGGGTTTGCCAGACACTGAAGTTGTCGATAGTAGCGCGTCCGCTATGCATAGCGTTAGGTGCCCTGTTATCTAGCTCCATTTGACCATCGAAGTTAGCTATCTGAGACCAGACGTTGATGCCGACATCTGTGTTGTAGCTTTCAAAGCCACTAAACTTGTTCAACGGCACATCGGTGATATCGACCTTCTCTTTGTTAGCAGGGAAGAGGTCTTGGATGCGCTGAGGTAAGTTCTTGACCAGAATCGTGCTGACATCGCGCGCTTCGTTACCCTGACCATCACCGAACAGGGTGATACCCGAATCCCGAGCACTGATGGCAACGTTGTCTTCCATGACGACTTGCGCAGCCCCCTGCACCCAGTACCCTTCTCCTTTGAAGCCCATATCGAACTTGTCTTCGCGTCTCTGGACCTCGCTGGTCGATACAAACCTACCTGGTCCAGTCGTTTTGATAGTGATGTTGTTCTTCCAGGACCCTAGTTCGTTGCCAGATTCGGCGACGATGCCAGCGCCAGCGACGTCGAACACCACGTTGTCCGACAGGTGCGCATGACTATCATGGTGAACGATACCCCAACCAGGACTACCGACCACTGCGTTACCGCTAGCGACTGCCGCCTGGCCGTTGATATCATCCGCACCGTTTCGGTGGAAGTGCATGCTATAGCGCCCTCTAGGGTTTTTGCCATAGCCGCGTGAGCCGTCAATATTCCTTTTCGGATCGTCTACCATTTTGGACTTGTCTGAACGACCTAGGTTGTAGAACCCAGCGTTGTTGACACTGACGTCCGGGTTGTGCATGAACATGACGTGTCCACGCTGGTTGTCTGCTAGGTCTGCTCCCCCTTCGGTCTCGAAGGAGACGTTGCGCGTGACGTTGGCAACGTAGAGCTTGAGTCGCCCTTTCTCTGGAATGTCTGGTCGAGTATGGTCAAACCTGAGCTCACCTTTCTTCTGGCCAGATTTGACATCGTCGTTGGTGAAGCTGATGCGATTGCCTTCTATCTTTGTGATAGTCAGCTCTTCATCACCATAGCGACTGTTGTTCTCGTTAGAGCCAAACCGATTGTATCGAGTACCCCCAAGAACCAGCTTATCGCCAACTCGCCAACCGGAAGGAACCTTGTCTAGTTCGAGGACGCGATCGCCCGCTTCGGCATCTCCTTTCAAAGCAATGAAGTCTGTTTTGTCTGCACCATAGATATTCACTTTACCGTGGCTGATAACGCCACGGCTAAGCTGAGTTGGGTCCCATTTGGTATCAATCTTCCCTTCGCCAGTAATGATGATGGAAGCCGTTCTGTTAGCAGCAATCGAATTGTTCTTTGTGCCGATATTGAGCGTTCCCTTCATGGTGTTGACTAGTGTTTCAACAACCATTTTGGTATCTTTACCACGCGCAAACTCGAGCGTACCGTCTATACGAACGGTATTGAGGCGAGCATCGCTTTCGTTGTCGTAGTTAACTTTGACGCCTTCTGCAATCAAAACATTCGCGTTGTCGCCAGGGACTCGCTTTGAGGCCCAAGTATTGGGATTGAACCAGGAACCATTGTTGACTGCTTTGTGGGTGACCGCAGACTCTGGCACCAAACTCATGAGTGAAGCATGCCCCGACATCTGATTGTTGGAATGGCTAGCGTTGTGAGTGTTCATTTCCATTGTGATTTCCTATTGTTACCAATATGTAGGCATCGGAAGATGCACCCTAGAGAGGGTGTAAAAACTGAGAGGGAAGAGCTTTAGAAGAAATTCTGTGTAAAGGAATTGTGAAGAAGTCAGTACAGGTCAAACTTAATTTCACCCAAGCAGCTTCACCTACCGTGGTAGTACTCATATAAAAGCTGTACAAAAGTGGTATGTCCGTAAGAACATAGAGCGTCCGTAGCAACTTGAACGCAAGTAATGTACAGATGACTCGTCACAAAGATAGAAGTCTGTTCAAAAAAGTGTTCTATGTGACAGTTGCGACCTAGCAAGTGCAGTGGTTACCTGTCAACAAACACTGATAGACACTGGTAGAAGTTAGATAAGGTTATATAGGAATATAGTTGAGAGTAGATGAAAGTAAATGGGTATGCTTAAAAGGATGAACAGACGCTATGTGATAGAGCTTGTCAGCTCTGGCGACTTGTTTGTACTACCTGCACACAGTATCTGCCGACGGCAGAGGCTGAATCTAACAACGTTTACTCTGTCATGAAGTTTTAAGCGACACCTTGCCGTCAGATGCCAGATGAACTTATGTAGATAGAGCTACGAAGATAGAAGAAACGATTACAAGGAACTTAACAGCGTCAAAACCTTAAACTTTTAGGACGTAAAGGGGTAGTAAGTGCCATCATCAGGAGAGCAAGACTGAACTAACTCAATCTTGAGTTCATCAGATGAAAATTACTTGACTACGTATTGACACCTAACAATAAAACCATAATTAAAAATATGTCAACTCTGGGTACGTAATTTGCCCATACCCAATCACAGGGATCTATTTGATGGACGCAAGCCAATCACTACAATACTAGACAGGCTATCTATTGGGTGAACTGTCGAGCCAGTAAGGTATAGCGCTGTATGTAAAACCCTATCAAGGAAGCTAAATCCTGCTTCCAATAGTGGAAATAACGTGTGTTTAAAGAGCATTTTGGTTGAGTGACTGCGTCCGATATGGTGTAGAAAATTACACGGCTTTTGAAGGCCAATTACGAATTTACGTATTTATTCCTACCTAACTAGACAGATACAACCAATAAAAGATCCGTCACATAGTACTGTTGTCTCAAATCACATATTCGTACTCGGAGTTATAAACGCGCGCGCTTAAGGCTTTGAGGTTAATAGCCCTGGGCATAGCTACTGTTTACGAATAGCGATTGTGCCAACAGACGTGATGTCGATGTATAGACTGCTAGATGCCATTCATATCATCATTTGCTTAGTCAAGCTATCAAACATAGAGTAAAGAAAACCGATATTAGAGGGTATAGCATTGTAGGATTTAGCGGATAGTTTCTCGATAGTTAGTTGAGTAGTCTCAATAGCTGTATCCGCTACATGTAGAAAGACGTATGAACGCACGTAGTCTCTTCTCTGTGAAAGATATTCCCTACTGTTTTACAGCTAGCTCAATCATTACGTTTAGCTCAATCATTACGTTAAGCGACTCACATCGAGTTCAGCTTAATCTAGTTCGCCAGGTTCCTACCATATCGTCCCAGCAGGTCCTGCCATCATTCCTTTTTCGCGCCCTTGGAACTAATCTGAATAAGACTACTCGTGGTCAGTGTCAGGGCTACCATAAGGAACGGGGTCGCCTATAGACATTATCACTGGCACAGCATTGATAGAACAAACTATAGAACTTCAGTCTATTTCTCCTTAATTGTTTTAAATTACTCGCTGGGCATTTCCAGCTCCCATTTTGCTCGAACAAGCTTGATTTCTTGATAATCGTAGGTTTCTCCTGTTTCCTCTCGAATGTTTCTCAATGAGTGTGGACCGACTTTAGCAATTGCCTGTTTAATGACGGTTTGTCTTTCTCTGTCTACTAGTTTGTTTATATCTATTGGATAGCCCGCGCTTATTAGCTCAGCAATATGTCCGTTTACTGTACTCAGCCGGATGTTACGGGTAAGTGATATATCCGATGGTGATAATCCGTTCTGGTACAGATCTAGCGTTTTAAGATGTGTTGAACTGATGTCGGATTTTGAGCTGCCTTTGTCTACTACTGTGGGCTCTTTGGAGAAAGATTCAGTACTAACTTCTAGGTTGTGATCGCTACAGAACTTACGAATAGCTTGGGTGAAAATCTTGCCGTACTGGATGAGTTTTCGACTACCGACGCCGGATATTTTGGAAAAGTCATCGGCTGTTTGAGGACGCAGCTGCGCCATCTGGCGAAGACTAGAATCGGAAAAAACGACGTAGGGTGGTACATTCTGTTGATCAGCTAATTCCTTGCGAAGGGTTTTGAGCTGTCTCATAAGAGAAACAGACTCCTCATTAAGTTCAGTGCTGGTTACTTTTTCTTTTGAAGCGATTGGTTGAGCGATCTTTTGCGTGACTGGAATCTTTACAGAAACGAACTTCTTAAGAATTTGATTGCTCTTTCTCGTTAATCTTAAAATGGGATATCCATCAGTTGTCTCTTCTAAATAGCCTTGATAAATCATCGCTCGACAAAGCATTCTCCATTCATCCGCGGTGCGTTCTTTCCCTATGCTGTAAGTGGTCAGCCGATCGTGTCCAAGTTCGAAGATACGCTTTTTGTTTGATCCTCTTAAAACATCAACGATATGGTTCATGCCAAATCTCTGATCGCAGCGATACACGCAAGAAAGGAACTTCTGCGCTTCGATAGTCCAATCTTCTATAGGCACTGGACTGAGGCAGTTATCGCAGTTGTTGCAGGGCGGAATAAATTGTTCTCCAAAGTAGTTTAGCTGGACTTGCCGTCGACAGATAGGACTTTCTGCATAACTAATTATCTGATTGAGCTGTTGCTGAGCGATCCGCTGTTCGCCGGGATCTGCTTTTTGGCCGATGAGATATCTGACCGTATGCACATCACCCCAGCCAAATAAAATAGTGCAGCTTGCTGCTTCACTATCGCGGCCCGCTCTACCCGATTCTTGATAGTAGCTTTCAAGGTTGCGAGGAAGATCATAATGTATGACGAAGCGGACGTCTGGTTTGTTGATACCCATTCCGAAGGCCACGGTCGCAACGATGATCTGAACATCATCTCTAATAAATTTCGTTTGGTTGTTTTCTCTTTGCGTGTTAGTGAGGCCGGCATGGTACGGCAAAGCTGAGATCCCATCTTTCGTTAGGTTATTAGAGACTTCATCAACATGCTTTCTACTTAGGCAATATATAATTCCTGCACCCTTCTCTTTCCCTTGGTGCTGTTGGATCTTTGCTAAAAGCTGCTGGTAAGGTTTTCTGGATTTTTGAATGACTTCATAGTAGAGATTTTGTCTGTTGAAGCTGGAAATATATACAGTTGGGTCGTTGAGGCGCAGCTGCTGTACGATATCAGTGCGAACTCTTTGTGTCGCGGTCGCAGTCAGCGCGATGATTGGGATCTGAGGATATAGCTGTTTTATCTGAAAGAGTTGTCTGTATTCAGGACGAAAGTCATGTCCCCACTCTGAAACGCAGTGAGCTTCGTCGATAGCAAAAGTGCTGATGCCGACTTTTTGGCTAAGTTGCTTTAGAAAATCATGAAAAGAGGATGTGAAAAGTCTCTCTGGTGCGATGTACAGAATCTTGATCTTACCCATGAGTAAGTCCTTCTGACGTGATCGCACCTCTTCAAAAGAAAGCGTACTATTCAGGAAAGTTGCCTCTATGCCGTTGTCTTTTAAAGCAACAACTTGATCTTGCATAAGAGCAATCAAAGGAGAAATAACGATGGTAGTACCGGGCCTAAGTAATGCCGGCAGCTGATAACAAAGGGACTTTCCTCCCCCTGTCGGCATAATGACTAAAACGTCTTTGTTCTTAAGAACCTGCTCAACAATAGAGCGTTGTTCAAAGCGAAACTGATCGTGCCCGAAGAAATGCTTTAATGCACTTTCTAAAGCTGGTTCCTGATTCGGCATTGTCTGACTTAGCGCTTTAACCTAGCGCAGTAAGGATACTACTGTTGAGAGTGATTTGCTAAGGATTGGCTCTAGCTATAGCTTTCGTAGAATTGCTTATGACACTCTCATCAGCTAAAACCGTTGCGGACTAAGTGGCAACTCTAGCTGCAAAGTAAGAATGCCTCCTTACTTTGCAATATCGCATCCCTACTTTAGCTGCATGCCCTACTTTGGCTACATGTAGGAGGGTACCCAGCGAACTGGCAAATTGTAAACTTATTTAAATTTATTGCCGTCAAGCTGGCATAACGCCTTGACGTTCTCATGCCAAGGCCGATAGTGTATGTATACATCTGGGTCACATTATTTCTATTGGACATGCCAGACAAGCAAAAGGTCACATTTTATCTTTCGGACGAGCTGCATCGGCAGTTCAAGATCCGAGCAGCAGTCGATGGCGAAACCATGTCATCAATGGCACAGCGAGCGATTGAGTTCTATATGAATAATGCTGAACTCGTAGAAAGCGCTGCTCATATCCATGGAAGTGCTCATCAAATTCACAACTGCCCAGAGTGTAACGCTGCTGTGACCGTCCAGAAGGATGGCTTGGCTCTAGTTACCTCTCATGGTTCTAAGGTGATAGACGAGCTGGCTGAACTCAGTACGATCTCTAACCTTGGTTGTAAGACAAGTAGAGAGTCCAGAAGCCCTGATGAGGGTGAGCTGATCACTGCTTGAAGCGGATGAGATTACAAAAGGCTCAGTTTGTTAGCCCGGCTACGGAAAGTCTGTTGTTTCTGTCTTAGTCTGTTGATTCTATTCGAGATAGATGTTCTAAATCGTCTTATTTGGGGGCGATCGCCATGAGAGAAGAGCTAAACGTATTAATCCGAGCTCAATATCCACTGATCTATCTGGTCACCTTTGAAGAAGAGCGGGCAGAAAGATCAATAGCAGCGCTTGCCCAGCAAAGGCCCCAGCAGCGTATGTACACCTGGACAATGACACATGGTGTCGTCGAGTACGGGAAAGAGGGGGGTTCAGGCCAGCAAAACAATACGGTTTCTCCTCAGGCAGCAGTTAATTGGGCAATGCGCCAGAAGGACCCAAGTATTTTTGTTTTCAAAGATTTGCATCCTTTTAAGGATAGCCCCGAAGTAACCCGTAGTCTGCGAGACGCCATCGAAAGCTTTCGCGGCACGCAAAAGACAATCATACTGATGTCTCCAGTTCAGCAAATTCCGATAGAGCTGGAGAAAGAAGTTGTTGTTTTAGATTTCACGCTACCTAGTATGGCAGAACTTAATCAGGTTTTGAGTGCAGAACTTGAAAAGTCTGGTGTTTCTAGTATCAGTACTGAGGGGCGCGAGAAACTGTTGAAAGCCGCTTTAGGATTAACCCGTGACGAAGCTGAAAAGGTTTTTCGTAAGTCCAGGGTGATGGCAGGAAAGCTAACAGAAGCCGAAGTCAATATCGTCTTATCTGAGAAGAAGCAGCTAATACGTCGCAATGGGATTCTAGATTATATAGAGGAAGATGAGACGCTAGATTCTGTTGGCGGCCTAGAAGAATTAAAGCACTGGCTAAAGCAGCGATCGAACGCTTTTACTGAGAGGGCGCGCGAGTACGGGTTACCCCAGCCTAAGGGAATGCTAATTCTGGGCGTTCCGGGTTGTGGAAAGTCCCTAATCGCTAAGACAACAGCTAGGCTATGGGGTCTACCCTTGCTGCGCTTGGACATGGGGCGTGTTTATGATGGTTCCATGGTCGGGCGCTCTGAGGCTAATCTAAGAGGGGCGCTCAAGACAGCAGAATCGATATCGCCTGCTGTTCTGTTTATTGATGAGATTGATAAGGCTTTTGCAGGCAGTGCAGGGTCAGCTGATTCAGATGGTGGAACGTCTAGCCGAATATTCGGCAGCTTTCTAACCTGGATGCAGGAAAAAACTTCACCTGTATTTGTAATTGCAACAGCAAATCGAGTTGAAAGGTTACCTAGCGAGTTCTTGCGTAAGGGCAGATTTGACGAAATCTTCTTTGTTGATCTTCCCAACGAAGAGGAAAGGAAAGAGATATTTAGGATTCATCTGGGTAAGCGCCGTAGTGATATAGAACGGTTTGACTTTGACCAGTTGAGTAAAGTATGTGAAGGTTTTTCAGGCGCTGAAATTGAGCAGGGATTAATCTCTGCGATGTATGAGGCGTTTGCGCAAGGGCGAGAGTTCACTCAGCTTGATATTATTGCGGCGATTCGCGCTACGCTGCCGCTGTCGAGGACGATGAGTGAGCAAGTAACAGCCCTGCGTGATTGGGCTCGACAGCGGGCTCGACCAGCGGCTTCATCGGTTGCGGAATACCAGCGGATGGAGTTCTAACAGTCTTTTTTCCTGCTCCTACAGGAAGAAGGGTCAGTCGTATTACTTTTGATAGTGATATGGTTGACGGTTCAACAAGTCAGGCATTGCTTCGTTTGATGACTGACTACTTTCGATTTCTAACTTCGTTGTCTCTCAATTTCTTTCCAGGAGGAAACTCAAATGTCTCATTTCAGTACTTTACGCACTAAGATCACCGATGCTGAAATCTTGAAGTCTTCACTATGTGACCTAGGTGTGACTGTGAAAACAGAAGACAGCATTCGTGGCTACAACGGACAGAACGTTCGTGCTGATATTGTCGCGGTGCTTGAAGGCGACTACGATATCGGCTGGTCTCGCAATGCTGATGGTTCTTTCGACTTGATTGCTGATCTCTGGGGTGTTGCTAAAAAGCACAACCAGACAGAGCTAATCAACTCTATCAACCAGAAGTATGCTGTGAACAAAACGCTCTCTGAAGTTAAGCGTCCTGGTCTACAGAACGCAAATGTACGCTTGGTTCTTCAGTAATGTAGTTTTCCAAGCGCATTTTGATAGCGCTGTTCTCATAGCTGCGATGGACTGAACCACTAACGGTTCAGTCCATTTTTTTGCTTTTAGTCGTCATGCCGTCCGATAGCGAAGTAGAGATACTTGCTATTGTTCTGTCTGCCAGGTTGGCTAGTCGTCCTTGGAAAAACCTCCCATTTTCGGAGGGACTAAGACGCCTGCTGCAACGGGAGCTTTAGCTCTTGAGTAGGCGAACTGGAACCGACGTTCCCCGTAGTGATCGGCTTTTGAACGCTATATGAGACGTGGTCATTTTCCAGATTTTGCAGGGGCTAGAGCGTTTCCTTGCAACTTCACCTATGGGTTTAGAGACTACAAGCCTTGTGAAACAAAGCCTTTTGAGTTCTTCAGAGACGACTAGCTATCGTTGCTTAGGGCTTTTGAAGATCCACACTATCCTTACTAGAGAGATAGAATCTACCTCAATCTACTTCGCGATAGTCTTGTTCAGGAGTTCTGCGATCGCCCGATGCTCAATGGGCGGCTCGGCGACAATATCCTGGCGGGTATCAGTGATTAGCCAGTCTAGTGCAGCAGCTTTAACATCGATAGACGCCCCAGTCTTGTCAACACAGTAGCGTCCAAAGACAAGCTTATCGACTAAGCGAACGTCAGGTCCAATTCGAGAGTATTCAAAGACGACACTCTTATCGATGATGGTTCCACTAGAGATCATACAGTTCGGACCGATCATACTAGGGCCTACTATTTTGGCACCATCTTCTATCTGAGTCATGCCGCCGATGTAAACTGGACCTTCTATCTCTATAGCTTCCCAGTTAGCCTTGACATTGAGCCCGGCAAATACGCCTGGTCTAATTTCATTTCCTGGAATGCCTACTCCTCTAACCTGACCGGTAAGTACATCTTGAATAGCTTGCCAGTAGTCAGGAACTTTGCCGATGTCTACCCATTCAAAGTCCATACGGATGCCATAGAAAGCCGCACCGGCATCGACAAGCTTCGGAAAGAGATCGCCCCCAATATCAAACTCTTGACCAGAAGGAATGTAGTTGAAGACCTCCGGCTCAAAGATATAGATGCCAGTATTTATATCTGTACTAAGCGCTTCTTCAACGGTCGGCTTTTCTTGAAAGGATTTGATTTTACCGCTCTCATCAGTAACTACCACACCATAGCTAGGTACCTGCTTAAGAGGTACTTGCTTCATAACAATAGTAGCAATGGAATTTTTCTCTTTGTGCTGGCGGACTGCCTCAGTAAGATCGAGATCGATTAGAGCATCTCCACAGAGGACGATGAACGTATCATCGAAAAAAGGTGAGAAGTCTTGTATCTTCCTCATCCCACCAGCTGAGCCGATTGCTTCACCGACTAGTTCGCCATCGGTGATTCGGCCTTCGAACGAATAGGCCAGTTCAACACCAAATCGCTGGCCATCCCGGAAGTAGCCTTCGATCTCATTAGCAAGATGACTGACATTGGCCACAATCTGGTCAAAACCGTGGTTTTTCAAAAGCTCTAACAGAAACTCCATTACGGGTTTTTGCAAGATAGGAATCATTGGCTTGGGAATGGTGTAGGTAATTGGTCGTACTCTTGTACCTTTCCCTGCGGCCAAAATCATGGCTTTCATTTCTGAAGAGTCCTCACGTTTTAACTAGTAGGCTGACTGTTTAATCCTTGCTAATGCTATCAATCTAATCCTAATATGCCCTATGAGGAACGAAGACTTCATATCTCCCTCATAGGGGCTGCCATCACTCCTTGCTGTGATTAGAAATCGACTCTAGCGTAATTTGAGCGCAAAGCTCGCGTATCAGTGATTGCTACAAAAAAACCTCAGCTCATCGACGAGGCTGAGGCTTTCTTCTAAAGCTGCACTACATTGTTTAGTACAGCTCCTCCTCTTGATGAGTCATAACTGTACAGTCAGAAGTCGGATAGGCAACGCAAGTAAGCACATAACCTGCCTCAATTTGATCATCATCTAGAAAAGACTGGTCGGATTGATCTACAGTCCCTTCTGTGAGCTTCCCAGCACAGGTAGAGCACGCACCCGCACGACAAGAATAAGGCAGGTCAATGCCTTGCTCTTCTGCTGCGTCTAAAATGTATTCATCATCTGCCACTTCAATAGTGGTATTTAGGTTTTCTGTTTCGTTAACTAAAGTGACTTTGTAGCTAGCCATGCGAACATCCTCTTGGTTTGCCTTGCTGTTAACTAAACTCTCTTAGTTTAGCCAGAAAGACTGGATAGATAAGTCAATTAACAGCATATTTTGATACTACGAGAAAACTACTTAGCTGTAACTATCTTGAGGTGGATGGTTGAAAGGTATTAGTAATCTAACTCTAAAGAAAGATCCTATTTTGCTTATGGTTAATGGCGAGTGAGACAGTGAAAATATGGCTTGTAATTCAATTATCTGGAGTCTTTGAAGCTGTTACTGCTTTATTTAGCTAAACAACTAAATACGATTTTGGAGGGGTTAATTTTATCAGTAGTTGTTTTTCTATAAACTTTACTTATGTAGCTGTTCGGCGGCTGTTGATGGCGCAAAAAAGTCTCTATTGAGAGTCTTCTCTATTTAATTGAGTCTATGTTGCTTTGGAAAATACGATTCGATGCTGAGCTTCTTTGAAAAACTAATTAGAGAACGCAGTGGACATTTTGTCGGAGCCAGATTATGTGATGGTTGAACTCGGTGCATGAATGATTTATCGGCTTAGACTTATATGTCAGTTATTCGAGTTGGACTGGTAGGGACGGGCTATGCGGCTAGCGCAAGGGCAAAGGCGTTCTTAGCAGATGAACGATCACATCTTGTAGGTGTTTCTGGAAGTGGCGTTTCTGAAAACAGTACTGAGCGGACTGCACAGTTTGCAAATCAGTATGGCATGCAAGCAATAGCGTACTGGCAGCAGCTGATTGCAGACGAATCTATTGATCTGGTTGTAGTTTGTACAATAAGTTCGTTGCATGGTGAAGTGGTTAAGGCGGCGCTAGAGGCTGATAAGCATGTAGTGGTGGAATATCCTCTATCTTTTGATGTGCAACAGGCAGAGCAGCTAGTCAAGCTTGCGGCCCAGAAACAATTACTGTTACATGTGGAACATATCGAGCTATTGGGTGGGCTGCATCTAGCTATGCGCTCAAACCTTTCTAAAGTTGGCAAACCAAGCTATGTAGGCTACCGCACGATTAATCCGCAAACCCCTGCGCCTAAAAAGTGGACCTATCAGAAAGCACTTTTTGGCTTTCCCTTCTGTGGAGCGCTTTCGCGAGTGCACCGGCTAACAAATTTGTTCGGTAGAGTAAACCAGGTAAACTGCCAGACTCGAATAGTAGAAGATGCAGAGGATATCTACTTTAGACAGATGCTAAGTTCTGGTCGGCTACAGTTTGAGTCTGGGCTAATTGCAGAGCTGGTCTATGGAAAAGGGGAAGGACTGATGGTTTATCACCGAGAGATTGAAGTGCAAGGCGAACAAGGCAAACTGTTTTTTGATAGGAACGAAGGGATGCTAATGACTGCCCAGGGGACGAGTGTGATTGCTATTGAGCCCCGTCGGGGTCTGTTTGTGAAAGATACGCAGGGAATATTAGATAACTTGACTGAAGGGACCCCGCTATATGTAAGCGCGGCTGAAAGTGTATATGCACTGAGAGTAGGCGATGCTTTACGGCGAGCATCTGATACTGGGGAGAGCGTAGTCGTTATCTAAGATGCTTAAGAATCTTAGATACTTAGGCGGTTAGTTTATATAACGTTGATGGCCTAGCGGAGGCACAGTTCTGAGGCGCAGTTCTCTAGTAAGTGCAAGAGCTTAGTTTAGGTGTAGAAGGCAAGTGTTAAGTCTGTTTCCAGACTAGAACGCCCGGAGACTGCTGAATTGGAACGATATCTAGAATGTCCAGCTGAGCGCAGTAGTTGATATCGGCGGTATTGTCTTTGCTTAAGAGACGCTGACCATGACTTGCGTGATGTAGAAGCTTGTCCAACCGATTTTGCCACTGGCAGTAGAGACTCATGGCAGCTAGGGCGGCATCATTGCCAATCGTACTTGCTAGCTCGAGATTGGCTTGCTCAATACCTCTTTGGATGATAGCCCCAGCGCAGACAGTGTCCTCAAGAGAGTATTCACCTTCCCAACCGGAGCCGACTAACCAGGTGGTTTTGGGCTGGTTGGCTAGCAGGTAGTCGACGACAGCCTGACGAGTCGTAAGCGCAGCAGTAAGCACTATCGGTACTTCTTGAATCCGCTGTAGGCAGCGGGTACCGTTAGTTGTACTCATGAATAGACGTTTGCCTTCGGTCTGTTCGGGCGAGTGGTCTAAAGGAGAATTCCCTAGATCGAACCCTTCAACTTTTTGACCGCCTCTTTCTCCTGCTCTGATTCGACTTAGGGCAGGCCAGCTTTCACTTTCAGATAGCAGTTTGTCTAGATCACTAAAGACTTGAACAGCTTCGGCACCCGCATTAAACGCAGCGGCTATAGTGGTGGTTGCTCGCAGCACGTCGATTGCGATCGCGCAGTCGGGAACGGAGTCAGTGGGGACTTCCTCAGGTGTGTGATAGACGGATATTTTCACTGAATACTTGGCCCGCGCACATAGTTTAGTAGCTGAATCATCAG